>NZ_BTFW01000001.1:2625000-2927967 GCF_033242265.1 Novosphingobium sp. IK01
TCGATCACGTCGGGATAGAGCGTGCCCTGCGCGAGGAAGTCGGCGCCGCCGATCTTCTTGGCCTCGGCCTCGAACACGTCGATGAAGGTCTTGCCGATGAACTTGCGCTTGGCTTCGGGATCGGTCGTGCCTTCAAGGCCGCCCAGGAACATCTCGGAGACGTCGGCATGGACGAGCGGGATGTGGTAGTGGTTGCGGAACAGCGAGACGACCTGTTCGGCCTCGCCCAGACGCATCAGGCCATGGTCGACGAAGACACAGGTGAGCTGGTCGCCGATCGCCTCGTGGATCAGCACGGCGGCCACGGCGGAGTCGACGCCACCCGAAAGGCCGCAGATCACGCGCGCGTCGCCCACCTGGGCGCGGATTTCGGCGATCTTGGTCTTGCGGAATTCGGCCATCGTCCAGTCGCCGGTGCAGCCGCAGACGTGACGCACGAAATTGGCGATCAGCTTGCCGCCGTCGGGCGTGTGGACGACTTCGGGATGGAACTGGGTGCCGTAGTACTTCTTTTCGTCATTGGCGATGACGGCGAAGGGGGCGCCGTCGGAGACCGCGACGATGCGGAAACCCGGGGCAAACTGGGTGACCTTGTCACCATGGCTCATCCACACCTGATGGCGTTCGCCCGGTGCCCAGAGGCCGTCGAAGAGCACGCAGGGCTCGGTCACGGTCAGGAAGGCGCGGCCAAATTCGCCCGAATCGCCCGGTTCGACGGTGCCGCCGAGCTGATGGCTCATCACCTGCTGGCCGTAGCAGATGCCCAGGATCGGCAGGCCACTGTCGAACAGCACCTGCGGCGCGCGGGGGCTGCCGTCGGCGGGCACGCTGGCGGGCGAACCCGACAGGATGATGCCCTTGGGCTTCATGCGGTGGAATGCCGCTTCGGCCTGGGTGAAGGGGGCGATTTCGGAATAGACGCCCGCCTCGCGCACGCGGCGCGCGATCAGCTGCGTCACCTGGCTGCCAAAATCGACGATGAGGATCGATTCGGGGGCCGATTCTTGGGGCTGGATGGTCATGGCTGGCCGATAAGGAAGGCTGCCCTGCCTGTCCAGTATTTGCGAGGCCTGGACAATTTTGCTTCAAAATGGTGCAAGATAGTTACGTATGCTAAATTATGCGTGGCAAACATGCCACAGCAAGCGAGTTGAGTGTAATAAATTGCACTTATTGCAAGTGTGTGATGCATGATAGCACTTGTACAAAAACCGGCTGGTCCTATGTGAGCCCCAGTTCGCGGCTCCGTGCTGTTCACCCTGCCGGCGCGACGGACTGGAGAGGGCCTAGAAGGCACTATAAAAAAACTTTATTCGCAGGAAATACAGGAGCAAACCATGCGCAAGTTCGCTACGGTTGTGCTGCCGCTCATCCTTGCTGCTGGTGTCAGCGGCGCGATGTTCACTGCCACGCTCGTCTGAGCGCTGGTGGCAGCACTATGCCATTTCGGGCCGGATCCTCTCAAGCGGCTATGAAATGGTTTTAAATACTTGTTATAAAGCCTTTGTTTGCAATGTCACCGCATCGCGGCGAAGGTCTTGACGTCAAGCGGCCACCCGGCGGGGTGGCCGTTTTGCGTTTTTAGCAATTGTGTCTTTGGGGATACACTTGTTCCCGAGAGGAAACCTTCTACCCATCCGCGCCATGTCAGAACCTCTGCCGTCGACCGCACTGCGGACCGTGACGCGTTTCGCGCCCAGCCCCAACGGCCCCCTTCATCTGGGGCATGCCTGGGCGGCGCTCGTGGCGCAGGGGCGGGCGGCTGTCGATCAGGGCACTTTCCTCGTGCGGATCGAGGACATCGACGGGGCGCGCAATCGCCCTGAACTGGCCGACCAGTTTCGCGCCGATCTGGCCTGGCTGGGGCTGTCGTGGCGCGAGGTTGCGCCCCAGTCGCAGCGCATCGCCAGCTATCTGGCTGCCGCGCAGGTGTTGCACGGGGAGGGGCTGCTCTATCCATGCCGCTGCACGCGCGCGCAAATTGCGGCGGGGGCGCACGGGATGGGGCCTGATGGTCCGGTCTATCCGGGCACCTGCCGTCCATCTTTTCCGTATCGCGGCGCGTTTGCGCCGGCCCCGGACGTGGCCTGGCGGCTTGATATGGCGCGGGCCATGGAATGGGCCACCACCCGGCATGGATCGCTGGCGTGGGAGGATGAACGGCGGGGGCTGCAACAGGCCGATCCGCTGCCGTTCGGGGATGTCGTGCTCTGGCGCAAGGATGCGCCTGCGTCCTATCATCTGGCCGCCACGCTCGACGATGCCGCCGATGGCGTGAGCGTGGTGACGCGCGGGGTGGACCTGTTCCGGGCGAGCCATGTCCATCGCTTGCTTCAGGCCTTGCTGGGCCTGCCGGTGCCGCGCTGGCACCATCATGGCGTGCTGGTGGGACCAGACGGGCGCAAGCTGGCCAAGCGGCGCGGGGCTGCCGGATTGGCCGAACGCAGGCTGGCCGGGGAGGATGGGGCAGCCTTGGCCCGGCGGCTGAAGGATGGACGCTTTGATGCTGGCATTTCACTGGTCGACACCATAGACTTGGCGCCATGAGGCAGGTTCTGGTCCCCTTGCTGATCGTGCTCATGGTGCTGACCGTGTGGTCGCTCGTGCGCGGGATCATGGCGTTCGCACGCACCGTGCGGCGGGATGGATCGGGGGAGGGCGCGGAAGGCCTGCGCGACATGCACTTGTTGCAGAACCGCATGATGATGAACCGCATCAAGTTTCAGGGGTTGGCTATCGCGGTGGTGATCCTATTGCTGATGGTGGCCGGAAAACACTGAACAGGCGAGAATCATGGTAAAATTGAACAAGATCTACACCCGCACGGGGGACGCTGGCACGACCGGGCTGGTCGATGGCTCGCGCCGGGCCAAGCACGATGCGCGCATGGTCGCCATCGGCGAGGTGGACGAGGCCAACAGCGCACTGGGCCTTGCCGTGCTGGCGGTAGCGGCGATTCCGGCGCCTGCCGTTGCCGCCGAACTGGCGCGCATCCAGAACGACCTGTTCGATCTTGGCGCCGATCTGGCCATGCCCGCGAGCGGCCCTGACGACGATTTCGCACCCGGCGCCATGACCTTGCGAATCGTGCCGGGTCAGGTCGACTGGCTCGAACAGGCGATCGACGCGCACAACGCCGATCTTCCCCCGCTCACCAGCTTCATTCTGCCCGGTGGCAGCGAGGCGGCGGCGCGGGTTCATCTGGCGCGTGCCATCGTGCGCCGGGCCGAGCGGGCCGGCGTGGCACTGGCGGCGGCCGAGCCGGTCAATCCGGCGGCGCTGGCCTATCTCAACCGGCTTTCCGATTACTGCTTCGTGCTGGCGCGCGCGCTCAACAAGGGCGCCGATCCGCTCTGGGTTCCGGGCGCCAGCCGCTCTTGATTGGTCGGGCTTGACCAGCCGGGCTTGATTTTCGGTTTGCGGGCCTGCGTGCCCGCGACCGGTTGCAAAGGAAAGGGTGAAGGCATGGAAACTGTTGCCGTTATCGGTGCCGGGCAGATGGGCGCGGGCATTGCGCAAGTCATGGCGCAGGCGGGGCTGGCGGTCCTGCTCGCCGATGTCGATCTGGATGCGGCCACCAAGGGGCGCGAGCGGATCGGCAAGGGGCTGGCGCGTCTTGTCGCCAAGGAAAAGATGACGCAGGACGAGGCCGACGCGGCCCTCGCGAAGATCACCGCGATCGGGGATTATGCGCCGATGGCCGGGGCCGACCTGATCGTCGAGGCGGCGACCGAGCGCGAGGACATCAAGCAGAAGATTTTCGCCGCCGCCGGGGCTGTGCTGGCGCCCCATGCCATTCTGGCGAGCAATACCAGTTCGATCCCGATCACCCGCATGGCCGCGCGCACGGTCGATCCGGCGCGTTTCATCGGGCTGCATTTCTTCAATCCGGTGCCGGTGATGAAGCTGGTCGAGGTCATCCCCGGCCTTGCCACCGCGCCTGCCACGATCGAGGCGATGCACGCGCTGGTCGGGCGGCTCAACAAGGTGATGGTGCTTTCGCAGGACGAGGCCGGGTTCATCGTCAACCGCATCCTCGTGCCGATGCTCAACGAGGCGGTCTTCGTGCTGGGTGGTGGCACGGCCAATGTTGCCGATATCGACGAGGCCTGCCGCCTTGGTCTCAACCATCCGATGGGGCCGCTGCAACTGGCTGATTTCATCGGGCTGGACACCTGCCTGGAAATCATGCGCGTGTTTGCCAGCAGCACGGGCGATGGCAAGTATCGCCCGGCGCCGTTGCTGGCCAAATATGTCGAGGCCGGGTGGCTGGGCCGCAAGACCGGGCGTGGTTTCTATGACTACAGCGGCGAAACGCCCGTTCCGACGCGGTAAGCGCCCATGAACATCAGGCCTTCGCGCGCTTTTTCGGGCGCGCGGGGCCTGATTTCATCACGGTGCGGCGGAACAGGACCGCGCCCGTGCGCACGATCAGGGCCACCCACAGCGCCTGCCAGCCCAGCGCGAGGACATGGGGCCATAGCTCGGTCGAGCGCGCCGCACGCGCCAGCATGGCAAAGGACGAGGAAAGCGGGAAGACGAGGCTGGCGGTCTCGATCATCGTGCCCGGACGGGCCAGCGCATAGCTGGCAAAGAAGAACACCATGAGCTGAAGCATCGTGACCGGCATCGAGAGCGTCTGCACCTCGCGCACCGTGCTGGCCATGCCGCCGATGGCCAGAAACAGCGAGCCGAGCAGCAGGTAGGCCATCGCGAAATAGAGGAACCCCAGCCCCACGAACAGCGGCCAGCCCACCGCAGGCGCGGCCAGCATCGGCAGCGACTTCATCCCCGCCAGTACCAGCCCGCCCCAGACCGTGCCCCAGACGGCAATGCCCACCATGCTCACCCCCAGCATGGCAAACAGCTTGCCCAGGAACAGCGCGTCCATGGGGATCGAGGCGGCGAGGACTTCGATGATCTTGTTGGCCTTTTCCTCGACAAGGTTCGAGAGGACCATGCCCGCCAGCAGCATCGTGAGCAGGAACAGCAGCACTTGCCCGGCCTGTGCGGTCATGACTTGCCCGCTTTTGACCTTGGCCGCGCTGGTGGCCACTTCGTCGAGGGTGACGGGGGGCAGCGGGGCGGGGTGGTCGTCGCGCGCGCGGGCGGCGATCAGGCCCACCATGCCCTGCCACATCTGCGCCCGCTCGGGCGTGGCGGTGAGCACCGGGTGATCGAGCGTGCCCGAGACGACGGCGGACAGCACGCCTTCGTGCCCCGGCAGATGTTTGGCAAGAAGCGCGCGCGGGTTGGTGCCGGGGGCATCGAGGGCGACGAAATCGGGGACATCGCCGGGCAGGGCATCGGCCAGCGCGGCATGGGCGGCCAGCAGGCGCCGGGTCTGTTCGGCGGGCAGGGCAAGGCCGACTTGCGGCTGGTTGAGTTCCTTGTCCACTTGCGCGCCAATGGCCCCGGCCATGCCGCCCACCACCAGCGGAAACAGCGGGCCGAGCAGGAACAGCAGGAAGGTCTTGGAAAAGATCACCGCAACGAAATCGCGGCGGGCGATGACGGCGGCGGCGCGCAGCTTTTCGGGGATCATCGGATGGCCTCTTCAGCTTGCGCGGCATTTTCGGCGAGCGCGCGGGCGGCGGCCTCGCCCGCGATGGCCACGAAGGCATCGTGCAGGCCGGGGCGCTCGATGGAGAGCGAGAGGATGCCCGCTTCCCCCTCGATCAGCGCGCGCAGCAGCGGTTCGACGCCGCTTTCGGGCAGGGTGAAGTGCCAGAAGGCCCCCTCGTGGCGGGCTTCAGGAGGGAGCGCGGCGCGCCATGGGCCATCGGCCGCGCGGGTTTCGAGGCGGACTTGCGGGCGCAGCCGGTCGCGCGCTTCGTCGACAAGGCCCGCAAACGGCACTTTGCCGCCTGCGATGATCGCCACCCGGTCGCACAGGCGCTCGGCATGGGCGATGACATGGGTGGAGAAAATGACCGTCGTGCCCCGTGCGGCCAGCGCGCGGATCATCGTTTCGAGCTTGCCCTGGTTGAGCGCGTCCAGCCCCGAGAACGGCTCGTCGAAAACCACCAGGTCGGGTTCGTGGACGAGGGTGCCCAGCAACTGGACCTGCTGGGCCATGCCTTTCGAGAGTTGGCGGATTTGCCGATCAGCGGCATAGGCGAGGCCATGCTCTTCCAGCAAAGCCCGCGCCCTCGCGCGTCCCACCTTGAGCGGCACCCCGCGCAGCGCGGCCAGAAAGGCGATGGCCTCGGTCGCCTTCATCGCCGGGTAAAGCCCGCGTTCCTCGGGCAGGTAGCCGATGCGCCGGGCGATATCGGTGGGGCGCTCGTGCCCCAGCACCACGCGGCGCCCCTCGTCCGGGTCGATGATGCCCAGCAACATGCGCAGCGTCGTCGTCTTGCCCGCGCCATTGGGGCCAAGGATGCCATAGATCGCGCCCCTGGGCACGCGGATGTCCACGCCATCGACGGCGGTAAACCCGTCGAACCGCTTGACGAGGCCCTGTGCCTCGATGGCCCATTCGCCGTCCTGCCCGAAATCTGCCATTACCCCCGCCGATCCTGTATTGGCCACTTGAGCATGCCTATGGCCGGAAGGGAAAGAAGGTTTGGTTAAGATCGTCTCTCCCGCCCTTCCACCACTGGAGCAGCGTCTGCGAGAGGAAGCCGCGCGGATCGGCTTTGCTGCCTGCGGGATCACCACCGCGCAGGACGACCCGGCCCGCGCCGCCCGCCTCCACGCCTGGCTGGGCGAGGGGCGCCACGGCTCGATGGACTGGATGGAAACCCGCGCCGAGCAGCGCCAAGGCCCGCAATCGCTCTGGCCCGAGGCGCGCAGCGTGATCGCGCTGGGGATGAGCTATGCCCCCGCGCACGACCCGCTGGCGCTGGCCGATGTGGCCGACCGCGCGCGGATTTCGGTCTATGCGCAAGGGGTCGATTATCACGACCTCGTCAAGCGCGCGCTCAAGGCGCTGGCCCGCTGGATCGTGGCGCAGGAACCGCAGGCGCAAGTCAAAGTCTTCGTCGATACCGCCCCGGTCATGGAAAAACCGCTGGGCGAGGCCGCCGGGCTGGGCTGGCAGGGCAAGCACACCAACATGGTCAGCCGCCGCCACGGCTCGTGGCTGTTCCTCGGCGCCATCTATACCACGCTCGACCTTGCCCCCGATGCCCCCCACGCCAACCGCTGCGGCTCGTGCACGGCCTGCCAGGATGCCTGCCCGACGGGAGCCTTCCCCGCGCCCTACCAGCTCGACGCGCGGGCCTGCATTTCCTACCTCACCATCGAGCACAAGGGACCGATCCCCGAACGCTATCGCGCGGCGCTGGGCAACCGGATCTATGGCTGCGACGATTGCCTCGCGGTCTGCCCATGGAACTCGTTCGCCCGCGCGGCCCACGACAACCATGCCTTCCTGCCCCGCGCCGAACTCGTCGCGCCGCGCCTCGCCGAACTGCTCGCGCTTGACGACGCGACCTTCCGCACGGTCTTCGCAGGCTCCCCCATCAAGCGGATCGGCCGCAACCGCTTCGTGCGCAACTGCCTCTACGCGGCGGGAAACAGCGGCGATCAACGGCTGGTGCCAACCGTCGAGGGGCTTCGCGCCGATCCCGACCCGGTCGTGGCGGAAGCGGCGGTCTGGGCCTTGGGGGCTTTGAAGCCATAATCGCTGCGCGACGCTGTTTTCAGGAAGGTAGTGAAGAAAAGAGATATCGAAGGGGGCAAGGCCCCCTTCACCCCATTAACTTTGGCGGGGTGGGCGTTTTCGAATGGCCGTTTGCGACCAACTCACGCCATCCGGTTGAAGTCGCTAGAATGTCCGATGCCGCTGCAACCGGTCCTTTGTAAACCAGACGGCCTGCCGGTCGGCTACGCGTAGAAAGCGAACATTGCCCACGCTGCAATTCACTACGCGACCATATGCGAGTTCTGGCAAATCCTGCATCACGCGGACATTTCGACTTTAGCTTCTTCTTGTATTATTTTTACAAAGTCGATTGGATCGTTGAAATAGTTTCTATATGCCGACCTCAGCTGCTTTGGGTTGCTTGCTCGAACATAAACAGCATTTAGGCTCGAACCCGAAGTTTCTAACTCAGTGGCTTTAGCAATAGCGTCGCTCGAATTTCTAAACGGAATCACTTCCAGACCGGCACTTCCGTCCGCGTTTTTGAAAACATTTAGAACGGTATGCTCTTGCAGTTTCTCCTCGTCTTCAAACTGCTTGAGAGCAGACAGCCGCTGGAGAATCCCGAGCTCATCTTCAAGGGTCTGAAGCTGATCTTGTAGATCAGAGGTACTTACGTTCGAGAAGGCTCTCTCCAGATGTTCGTGTTTTCGAGCGATGATCTCGCTGGCAATTGCAAAAAATTTACCTCGTTTCGACTGGTCCATTTCGAACTTTGTCCGCTCCCCGTCGATTAACAGGCTGCGGAAAAAGGCCCTTGCGCGCAGGCACTATTGCTGATTCCAGGATCGCGTAGCGTGATGTTGAAGGGACGGTGATGCGGGGCGGGGACGAACGGAGCGAGGGGCTGTTTTCTTACGTGAGTTGCGAAGCCCGGGTACCGCCCAATCATCCGCTGCGCGCGATCCGGGCCATTGTCGATGAGGCGCTGGATGTGCTGTCGGCAGATTTCGACGGCCTGTATTCCCGCATCGGCAGGCCCTCGATCCCGCCTGAGAAGCTCCTGCGCGCCTTGCTTTTGCAAGCCTTTTATTCGGTCCGCTCGGAGCGCCAGTTGATGGAGCAGATGGATTACAACCTGCTGTTCCGCTGGTTCGTCGGCCTGGCGATGGATGCGCCGATCTGGGATGTCACGGTCTTCACCAAGAACCGCGAGAGGCTGCTGGCCGGCGACATTGCGGCCAGATTTCTGTCAGCGATCATTCGGCATCCGCGCGTGCAGGCGCTTATTTCTGATGATCATTTCTCCGTGGACGGCACGTTGATCGAGGCCTGGGCCAGCGTGAAAAGCTTCCGCCCCAAAGAGGAAGGCGGCCCCGGGAATGACGGTGGCGATGGGCCGAGCGGCCGCAATGCCGAACGCGATTTTCGCGGCGAGAAGCGCAGCAATGCCACCCATGCCTCGACGACCGATCCCGATGCCCGGCTGTTCAAGAAGGCGCGCGGCCAAGCGGCCAAGCTGTGCCACATGGCCCACGTCCTCATGGAAAACCGCAATGGCCTGGTGGTCGATACAGAACTCACCCATGCCACCGGCACCGCAGAGCGCGAGGCCGCGTTGACCATGCTCGAGCGCATGGAGGGGCGCCACCGGATCACGCTGGGGGCGGACAAGAACTATGACACGGCCGCCTTCGTCGCGGCCTTGCGCGAAATGGATGTCACCCCGCATGTCGCGCAGAACAACACCAACCGGCGCTCGGCTATCGATCGGCGCACGACGCGCCATCCCGGCTACGGCCTCTCGCAGAAAATCCGCAAGCGGATCGAGGAGGTGTTCGGATGGGCAAAGACCTGCGGCACCATGCGCAAGACACGCCATCGCGGACGGCAACGCGTCGGGTGGTCCTTCACGCTGACCGCCGCCGCCTACAACCTCGTCAGACTGCCAAAGCTGCTGGCAGCGGCCTAGCCCTGCGCCTCACAGCGCCCAGAACGGCCAAACGCGGCCCGCCTTGGGAAGGGTGCCTGCCAGAATGACTGTCGGCATGGTCTGGAAGCGGTGAAAACGGGACCAATGGCGAGCTTTGACATGCCTTTTTCCGCAGCCTGTTAAGTCCGAGATTTCAACTGCTGTGGCCCAAGCGTGCTGGGCGCGTGTGCGGTATTGAATCTCTACCATCAGCCCATCCCAGGGCTTCCTGGTTTCAGCTCGATCGCTCCCACGCGGCAGGTGCCGATATACATCATGGATTCCGCGGTATCCGGTGAACTTGGGCGTTTCAATATAGTCATATTTTTCGCGCGGGTATCGGAGCGCATGATTGACGTTTTTCATGACAGCTGCCGAATTAAGATACTCCCGGAAGTCATAAAGATCTTTAAGATCTTCAAAAATCATCCTGCAGCCAGCAAAGTCGTGCATAGCAGAAACGTCTGCAATAAGAGGGTCGCCCGCAGCATTTTTTCGTTTCAGCTTATCAATTACAGTATTTCGGCGCTTCAGGCGCTGCGCGAATTCAACGTTGTAAGGCTTGATCGCGATTTTCCGCTTTAGCCAGATCTGAAAAGTGTTGATGACATAGCCGTGGGATGAGCGCCATTGATCTACCAGATAAAAATCCTCATCTGTCCCATTCCCATCCGCGATACGCTTTCCTGCTTGCCTGACTCGCGCCTTGCTTTCGGGTGGTGGGGACCAAATCGACATCTTTATTCCAAAATTTGTTCTTGCTGCTGCAAACCTACTTGCGAAGCGCCTGCAAGTCATCGGAAATTTTGTGGACGCCGTCTTGGGCGCGGCGCAGGCCTGTTTGAGCGGTGATTATGGGAGTTGCGTTGAACTTTTGAACGCATTCTACAGAAGCCAATTTAATGGGCATAGTTATCCGCTGGGCTTAGCGCGATGTCTGCTTCAGGTGGGTGCTGCCGTTCGGCGCATGCTTGCTGAATGCCCGTTAAGTCCCAACCTCAGCCGTTCCCTTAACCGCAGATTTGTCCATGCGCGGCGATGGTGTGCTTGCCAGCAAACGCCCGGATGGAGGCGGAGCATCGGCGTCCATGCGCTCGATCCGCAGGAGTTCCGGGGTCGAAGGGGCGATGGCCCCTTCATTTTCCCCTTGTTCTTAATCCTTCTTCAAAGCGGGGTGAAATCGAGGCCGATATCCGCTGCCGGGGCGCTTTGGGTCAGGCGGCCGACCGAGACGTAATCCACGCCGGTGGCGGCGATGGCGGCGATGGTCTGGAGGTTGACGCCGCCCGAGGCTTCGCAGGGGACGCGGCCTGCGACCAGGGCGATGGCTTCGCGCAGGGTGTCGGGGCCCATGTTGTCGAGCAGGAGGCGGGTGGCGCCTGCTTGCAGGGCGGGTTCGATCTGGTCGAGGGTGTCGACTTCGCAGATCACGTCGCGCACGCCAGCGGCCAGTGCGCGGGCGACGGCGGGGCCGACGCCGCCGGCGACGAGGACGTGGTTGTCCTTGATCATCGCTGCGTCCCACAGGCCCATGCGGTGGTTGTGGCCGCCGCCCATGCGCACGGCGTATTTTTCGAGGTGGCGGAAGCCGGGGATGGTCTTGCGGGTATCGAGCAGGCGGGCCTTCGTCTGGCCCATGGCATCGACATAGGTGCGGGTGAGGGTGGCCACGCCCGAGAGGTGCTGCACGGTGTTGAGCGCGGCGCGTTCGGCGGTGAGCATGGCGCGGGCATTGCCGGTCAGGCGCATGAGCGCGGTGCCCGGTTCGACGCGGGCGCCTTCGGGCACGAGGATCTCGATCTCCATCGCCGGGTCGAGCGCGCGGAAGAAGGCGGCGGCGATGGGAAGTCCGCAGACGCTGATGGGGTCGCGGCTGTCCATCACCCCGGCAAAGCGGGCCTGCGCAGGGATCACGCTTTCGCTGGTGACATCGTGGCCGCCGCCCGGAAAGCCCAGCCCGAGGTCTTCCTCGAGCGTGGCTTTCACGAAGGCAGCAAGGTCAAAACCCGGAATGCTCAAATCGGTCATGCCGGGACGTTTACGCAGGCAGGCGCGCGAAGGAAAGCCGGTTTCAGTGAACGAAGCGCGCCACCACGTCGCGATAGGAGCGGCTGACCTTCACTTCGGCGCCCGATTCAAGGACGAGGAAGCATTCGCCATTGGTGTGCGGGCGGACCTGCCGGACCTGATCGAGGTTGACGATCTTGGAGCGGTGGACGCGCTGGAACACGCGCGGGTCGAGCCGGCGTTCGAGATCCTTCATCGTTTCGCGCAGGATGAGCGAATTGTCGCCGGTATAGATGCACATGTAGTCGCCCGCCGCCTCGATCCGTTCGATGGTGTCGACATCGACGCGGAAGATCTGGCCGCGGTCCTTGATGTTGATGAGCTTTTCAAAGCGGCCTGCGGCCACTTCGCCATCGTCTTCCATCTCGGGCATGGCGTCGGGCGCCACTTCGGCCAGCACGGTCTTGAGCTTTTCGACTTCCTCCAGCCCGCGCTTTTCCGCGAGGCGCGTGCGCGCGCGGTCGAGGGCATCGGCCAGGCGGTCTTCCTCGACCGGCTTGAGCAGGTAGTCGACGGCGTTGGCCTCGAACGCCTTCAAGGCATGTTCGGAATAGGCGGTTACGAAGACGAACAGCGGGGGGTCGATTTCCATCACCCCCTTGACCACGCTGAACCCGTCGAAACCGGGCATCTGGATGTCGAGAAAGACCAGGTCGGGCTTTTCGGTCTTGATCTTGCGGATCGCTTCACGCCCGTTGGAGCAGGTGTCGATCACCTCGACATCGGGGAAGGCCTGAAGACGAAGCTGGAGGCCCTGGATGGCGAGTTTCTCGTCGTCGACGAGGATCGTGCGGATGGTCATTTGCTACCTTTGCCTGGAGCGTCTGCCCTGTTGCGGTTATTTTTGCCCCCGCGTGTCAATTACGGCAAGCCCAAGAAGTTCCCGGACTGGCCCGAATCCTTTTTTCAGGCCCGTTCGAGGCGCCGCGACGAGGGAGACGCCGGGGTTTCCTCACGGGGTTCGTAAGGAAGTTCGATGGTGACGGCAAAGCCGCCTTCGGGCCGGTTGCCCGCCTCGAAACGCTGGTTGCTGCCATAGGCCTGGGCCAGCCGGTCGCGGATATTGGGAAGGCCTACCCCGGTAGAAACCGGAGCCCCCGGAAGGGGGGGATGGGATCGGGCGGAATCGGTGGAATCAGGGTTCACGCCGAACAGCGTCGAGGGATCGGTGCCCGCTGGCAAGCCCGGTCCGCTGTCCGAAACGGTGACCCGCAGCATGGAGCCGACGACTTGCGCGCCGATGGTGATCTGGGCGCCGTCTTCGAGCGGGCTGACGGCATACTTGATCGCGTTCTCGACCAGCGGCTGGAGCAGCAGCGAGGGCATCAGCGCATTGCGCGCGTCCTCGTCGATGCGGAATTCGGTGCGCAGGCGCTCCTCGAAGCGCATCAGTTCGATGTCGAGGTAGAGCTTGAGCGTCTCGACTTCCTGCGCGACGGTCACCCGCCCGGTCGGCTCGTTGATCAGCGTGTAGCGCAGGAACGAGGACAGGCGGCTGAGCATGGCATTGGCCGGTTCGGTCTGCTTGAGCAGGACCAGCGTGGAGATCGAATTGAGCGTGTTGAACAGGAAGTGCGGGTTGAGCTGGTAGCGCAGCATGGCCAGCTGGGCCGAAGTCGCCTGCGCCTCCAGATAGAGCAGGTGGTCGTTCTGCTCTTCCACCTGAATGTAGAAATTGATCGCGTAATAGAGCGCCGACCAAGCCCCCAGCAGGGTCAGGTCGATATAGAACACCCCGACGAACAGCTGGGCAAAGCCCGCGTCGCTGCCGGGGCGGTAGAGGCTGATCACCCAGGCGTCGATGAACGCATAGAGGCACACCGCGATGGCCAGAACCACCGCCGTGGCGCCCCAGGTGATGATCGGGCGGCGGTTGATCAGCGCGCGATAGATCACCGAGAGGATCGACGAGATCGAGAACCCGGTGATCGACGCGATCAGCACGATCAGCAGGAACGACCAGGGCTGGGCATTGGCGATGGTCGACATCGCGCGCAGCACCATGGCGCCACCCCAGCCGGCAAACTGGAGCCGCCAGAACGCGCGGTTCTTGTTGCCGAAGAACGGCGTGGGGCGAAGGGGCAGCATAGCCATGGGAAGACGGTTCTAGAGCATCGCGTGAAAAAGTGGGAACCGGTTTTTCGCATCAGGCGATGCGACCGCCAAGGCCCTAGCGGGTTGCGGGTGTTTGCGCCATCGCTTCGTCGTGCGAAACGGTGGGCATCGCGGGGGCGCCTTCCTCGCGGCGGAACAGGCGGGGCCAGTCGGCCTCCTGTGATCCGGCCTCCTGTGATCCGGCTTCTGGCGATCCGGCGCGCGCGGCCTGCATCGTGGCGATTTCGGCGGTCATGTCGCGGGCGCGGGTGCGCCAGCCGCCGTGGCTGGGCGAGACGAGGAAGCCGATCTGGTAGCGCGGGCCGATTTTCGCGATCCAGCGCGGGGCGGCTTGCGGATCGTAGCCTGCATTGGCCAGCAGCCAGACCGAGAGGCGGTCGGCCTCGCGTTCTGCCTTGCGGGTGCTGCCGCCGTGGGCGAGCCAGGTCTGGTGGTCGAGCACCGCGTGGGCCATTTCATGGGCCATGAGGGCGGCCACTTCGGCCTCGTCCCAGCCGAGCGCTTCGGCCATCGGGCGCCCGATCCGCACGATGTCGCGGTTGGCGCCCGCATTGCCGGTGCTGTCGTCCATCAGGAAGCGGACCGTGCACACGGTCTGGCCGGAGATGGTGAGGCTTTGCCCACCTGCCAGAGGGCCTGCCAGCGTCAGCGTGACGGCGCCCTTGCGGCGCACGGCCTGTTCGAGGCGATCCTGCAAGGCCATCTGGCGGTCCCAGTGGCCGGGGCGAGGTTCGGGCAGGGACGTGATCGCCAGCCCGTCGACTGCCAGAACCGTGGCGTTCAGGGGCAGGCCGGTGGCGGCAGCGGGGCCATCAGCGGCGATGGCGGCGATGCCGATGTCGCCGCTCAGCCCATAGACCGCGCGGGCAAGGGCCGGATCGTCGAACGTGCGCGCATCCTGAAGCATGATGCCCACGCCCGGCCCCGCGCGGGCGCAGAAGCGGGCATTGGCGCGGGCCAGCTTCCAGCCGATCGACTGGACGAGCTGATCGTCCTTCTGGATCTCGTCAGCTGGCTGGAGGGGGGCTGGCTGGAGGGGAACAGGCGGCAGGGGCGCTGTCCGGGCAGAGGCAATCGGAGAGGCCAGCACCAGCAGGGCTGGCGCGGCGGCGCGAATCACGCGCCCTTGGCCTTTCCGGCGGTGAGTGCTTCCTGAAGCCGGTCTCGGCCCACGGCGCCGCTCAGAAACTGGTCGCCGACCACCCAGGCCGGGGTGCCGCTGATGCCCAGCTGGCGGGCGAGGGCGAGGTTGCGCTGAAGCTCGGTCGTGGTGTCGGGCCGGGCGGCAAAAGCCCGCGCGGCGGGCATGTCGAGCCCGGCCTTGGCGGCGGCGGCGGCGATGCTGGCGGGGCTGGGGGATTCGCCGCTGAACATGGCCTTGTGGAAGGCCGCATACTTGCCCTGCGCGGCGGCTGCCAGCCCCATGCGTGCGGCGGGCAGGCTCTGTTCCGAGATGATCGGCAATTCGCGCACGACCACGCGCAAGTCGGGGTTGGCGGCGATCAGCGCCTCGACTTCGGCGACACTGGCGCGGCAGAACGTGCAGGCAAAGTCGGTGAACTCGACGAGGGTCTGCTTGCCCTGCGGATTGCCCAGCACCGCGCCGGGGAAGGGCGTTTCGAGCGCGCCGCGCAAGGGCGCGAGGCGGCTGGCGCTTTCGCGCGCTTCGAGGGCCTGTGCGGCTTCGCTGAGGATTTCGGGATGGTCGATCAGGGTCTGGCGCACGAGGCCCTCGATCGCGACGCGCTGGGCCGGGTCGATCCCGGCGTCGGACAGGGCCTTGGTCAACTGGGCCTGCGTCATCTCGCCGGGCGCGGAACTGGCGATTTCCTGCGTGGCGCGGCGGCTGGCCACGACCCACCAGGCCAGGGCGGCGGCCACGGCGGCCACCAGCCCCAGCAGGATCAGGAACGAACGGCGTTCGGGAACGGCTGTCATCGTGTCTATTTCTTCTTCCTTTGCCGCTCCATCTGGGACTGGGCCGACATGGCGATGTCCTGCGCGCGCAGCCAGTCGGCCGAGCCCTTGGGGAGCGTGTCCTCGGCGGCCTGCGCGTTGCGGGCTGCCTCGGGCAATTGCATCTGCATCAGTTGCTGTTCGGCGCTGGCCAGACGGGCGCGGGGGGTATCCCCTTCGGCTTCGTAGACCATGCCCAGCTGATACCAGGCGAACGGGTTTTCGCGGTCCCTGGCGACCGAGGTCTTGAGGACGCGCTCGGCCTCGGCGAAATTGGCGGGGTCTTCGGTGGCCAGCAGGGCATGGCTGAACGTGGTGGCGATCAGCGGGTTGTTGCCGGTCAGGTTGGTCGCGCGGCGCAAGGGGGCGATGGCGGCTTGCGGCTGGCCGGATTCGAGCAGCACCTGTCCCTTGAGTTCGAGCGCGTAAGGGTCGTCGGGCAACTGTTTGAGCATGGCGTCCACTTCGGCCAGCGCTTTGTCCATCAGCGCTTCCTTGTGGTAGGCATAGGCCCGCGCATAATGCGCAGGGGGATCGTTGAGATAGTCGGGATAGGCCGCCAGCGTGGCCTGGGGATCGGCCAGATAGCCATAGAGCTTGGCCTTCACGCGCAGGAAGCGGGCCTGGAGATCGGGATCGATCGGGGTGTTCCAGGCCGGGTCCTTTTCATAGGTGTCCTGCAAGGTGGCCAGACGGTCGGCGGTCATCGGGTGGGTCGAATAGAACTCGCTGTCGGCATTGCGGGTGAAGCCATAGCGGAACTCCATGTTCTGGAGCTTCTTGAAGAAATCGAGCGAGCCCCGGCCCGAGATGCCCGCCTTCGACAGGTATTGCGCGCCCGCTGCGTCGGCGGTGCTTTCCTGCGCGCGGCTGAAGGCCAGATAGCTGCCCATCGCGGCCTGCTGCCCGGCCATGAACACGCCCATGCCTGCCTCGGGCGATCCGGCGGCGGCGGCCAGCCCGCCCAGCAGCAGGCTGAGCAGGGTGATCCCCGTGGCGGGGCGCGATCCGGCGGTGCTGATCACATGGCCGCCGGTGATGTGGCCCAGTTCGTGGGCGACGACGCCCTGAACCTCGTTGATATTGTCGGCCGCGCCGATCAGGCCCGACTGGACATAGACCGCCTGTCCGCCCGCCACGAAGGCGTTGATGTCGCCGTCGTTGAGCAGGATGATGTCGACATTGTGCGGATCGAGCCCGGCGGCCTTGATGATCGGGGCCGACATGTCGCGGAAGAGGGCCTCGGTCTCGGCATCGCGCAGGACTTCCTGCGCGCAGGCCGGCTGGGCGCTCATCCCCGTGATCGCCAGTGCGCCAGCCATGGCGACAAGGGCCGGGCGCAGGCGCCCCGACGGGAAGGCCCGGCGACCGGCAGACCGGCGCATGGAACGCAGGCTCAAGGAACCCAGGCAGGAAGGGAGGAGGCGCATCACGATATTGCTTATTGTGACGCGGAATGAACTTCGCGTGAAGGGAAAACCTCCGCGAGGAAGGCCTTTACGGCATCGAGCGGGCGGGTCTCGCGGGCAAACGGGCGGGCAAAGGCGGTGATCAGCTGTTCGTGGTTGATCCCCTCCAGCACGGCGGCCCGTGTCGGATGGCCCGCGCCGGTCATCGCATCGGCCAGCGCCAGACTGTGGCGGGGCAGGACGCGGGTGTCGTTGGCGCCGTGGACGAGCAGCAGCGGCGGGACGCGGGTTCCGGTCTTGCCACTGGTGTGGCGCAGGGCATGGGCGTGGTCGATCGGCTGGGTCTGGCGCAAGTTGGCGCAATGGCCGAAGGCGGCAATCGAGGCGGGATCGTCGAGCGGCAGGAAATCGCTGGGCGCGGCCAGTGCGATGACCCCGGCCAGCGCCCCGGCATCGAGCCCTTGGGCCTCCATCCAGCGCCGGTCGAGGGCGAGGGCCAGCGCATTGTAGCCTCCCGCCGAATGGCCCATCAGCACCACGCGGCCCGGATCGCCGCCCAGCGGGCCGACATGATCGGCCACCCAGCGCAGCGCCTTTGCGCCATCTTCGAGCATGACCGGCCAGCGCCCGTGCGGCAGCAGGCGATAGCCCGCCAGCACGACCATGACGCCCAGCGGCGCGAGCGTGCGGGCGATGAAGCGGTAGTCGGCCACGCGCCCGCTGTCCCAGGCGCCGCCGTGGATGAAGACCACCACCGGCAGGGCGCTTGCCGTATCGCGCCGATCGCGCCGGGGATGGGCCCCGCGCGGCACGAAGACTTCGAGAACCTGCTGCGGATCGGGACCGAAGCGGGCGCGGGCGACCCGGCGCACGCCGCTGCGCCCCGCCCGCAACGCGAAGTCGGCGGCATCGAGCACGCCGACCGGATTGCGGGCCAGTGCGCGGCGATAGAGCATCCGTGCGGCCAGACCCGTGGCCAGGCTGCCCATGGCCGCCCCGCCCACGGCGATTGTCCATCGAAGTGCGGTCATTCTCTGTGCCTCATCCCGCGCGCCTTATCGCTTCGGCAGGTGAAGTGCCACCGCAAGGCCGCCACCGGGTGCCTCGTCCAGCACCAGCCGCCCGCCATGGAGCCGGGCGACCGCATCGACCATGGCCAGGCCCAGTCCGCCACCGGGCCGGGTGCGCGCATTGTCGAGCCGGACGAAGCGTTCGACCACCCGCGCGCGGTCTTCGGGCGCGATGCCGGGGCCATTGTCGAGCACTTCGAGCACGACGCCATCTTCGGTATCGGCGGTGCGCACGGTGATCGTGTCGCCGCCATATTTGAGGGCATTGTCGATGCAGTTGGCCAGCGCGCGCGAGATCAGTTCGCGGTCGGCGCGCACCGGGGCCGGGCTGAGCGCGAGGGTGAGCGCGACGCCCGATTGCTCGGCCAGCGGTTCGTAGAGTTCGACCATGTCGGCGGCCACTTCGGCCAGATCGAGCGCCACGCGGCGATCCTGCACCGCGCCGCCCTGAAGGCGGCTGATTTCCAGCGCGGTTTCGAGCATCGCGCGCAGGCCATCGGCATCGGCACGGGCGGCGAGCAGGGCTTCGGTCGCCTCGGCGATTTCGGGGCCCGCAGCGCCGGTGCCGGTGCCGCTGCCGGTACTGGCACGGGCCTGCTCCATGCGGACGAGCGCGGTGTCGATGGCAGCCGACAGGCGCGTGACCGGCGAGCGCAAGTCGTGGGCCAGCGCGCCCGAGACCGCGCCCAGTTCGGCCACCAGCGCGGCGATGCGCTCGGCCATGCGGTTCATCTGGAGGCGCAAGTGATCGAAGCCGTCGCCGCTGTGGCCTTCGTCGAGACGCATCCCGAAATTGCCCGCTGCCAGTTCCTCGGCGGCGCTGGCGATTTCATGCGTGCGGCGGCTGAGCGCCACGCCCAGCGCCACCGCGCTGATCAGCGAAAGGGTGACGGCCACCGTGATGGTCAGGCCGATGGCCGTGGCGAAGGCGAGGTTGAAGCGCTTTTCGCTGGCCCCCATCAGCCCCACGATCAGCTTGCCGCCATCGGGCAGCGAACTGGCCAGGACCAGCGCCTCGACATCGGGCGCATCGGCGCCGGTGCGGATCAGGACGCTGTGGGGGCGGACTTGCGGGATGATTTCGGGGACATAGCCGACATTGCTGATCACGGGCTTGTGGCCCGGCCCCGACAGGGTGATGAAGATGCCCGGATCGGCGGCGCTGCCGCGCTGCTGGCGGATGTAGTCGGCCAGCACGGCGCGTCCGCCGTCGTAATAGGCGGCCAGCAGGTCGTCGCGCACGTCGATCACCTGTTCCTCGCGGTCGGTGCGGACCACGCCGAGCATCTCGGTGCGCAGGAAGAAGATCGCCACCACGCTCGACAGCAGTTGCAGCACGAAGACGCTGGCCACCAGCCGCAACATGGTGGGCGACAGCGGCCGTCGCTGGACCGAAGCACCGGGCGTCAGGGTCTCAGGCATGACCGGGAGTCATGATGGGCAGGCATGATTGGGAACATCCGCACGGATCAGTCGGCAGCCATGCGATAGCCCGCGCCGCGCACGGTGTGGAACAGCGCGCGTTCCTCGCCATCGTCGATCTTGCGGCGCAGGCGGCTGATGTGGACATCGATCACATTGGTGCCGGGGTCGAAGTGATAGTCCCACACCGCTTCGAGCAGCATCGTGCGGGTGACGACCTCGCCCTGGTGGAGCAGCATGTATTCGAGCAGGCGGAATTCGCGCGGCTGGAGCGTGATCTTGCGCGCGCCACGCCGGACCAGACGGGTGAGTCGGTCGAGTTCGAGATCGGCGCAGCGCAGCACGGTGTCCTGTGCCTTCTGCCGTCCATTGCCGCGCCGCATCAGGGCCTGGACCCGCGCCAGCAGTTCGGCGAACGAGAACGGCTTGCCCAGATAGTCGTCGGCCCCGGCGGTCAGCCCGGCCACGCGGTCGTCGGTGCTGCCCAGTGCCGAAAGGACGAGAACCGGAGTTTCCACGTCGGCAGCCCGAAGCGCCTTGAGAACGGAAAGTCCATCCATGCCGGGCAACATGCGATCGAGCACGACGACATCGAACTGGCTGTCGGTGGCCAGAAACAGTCCATCACGGCCATTGGCCGCACGGTCGACGGTAAACCCCTCTTCGGCAAAGCCGCGTGCGATATAGTCCCCGATCTGGGGATCATCTTCAACCAATAGTATGCGTCCGGCCACAAGCCCCGTCCATGACAGCAAGTTAATCTGGCCCTCACCCTTGCGACAGGGGGCGGGCATCATGCTCGGGCCATCATGGCTATTGGCGGTATCGCTCGCAAGCTGTTTGCCCTGTCCGCTGTCCTGACCATGCTCGGGACGGCGATGACGGCGGCTGTGCTGGGGGCAGTGGGGCTGGGCGCGGTGGGCGGCTATTTCGACCGCACGGCCATGGTTTATCAGGCGCCACCCGGCGGGGCGCGGGGCGATCTGGTCGCGGTCTATTTCTCCGATGCCATGGGCGGCGCGACCGGACCGGGCGAAGGGGTGATCGCCGCCTTGCAGGCGCACGGGGTGCCGGTGGTTGCGGTCAATTCTCCCTCGCTGTTCCGGTTCGGGCGCGACCGGGTCTTTGTCGATGCCCTCGTCGCGCGGGCGATGCGCCTGGCCCTGCTGCGCAGCGGGGCGGCGCGGGTGGTGCTGGTGGGCTCGGCCTTCGGCGCCGATGTGCTCGACACCGGGCTGGGCGCGGTTCCGGCCAACTTGCGCGCGCGGATCGCCTCGGTGGTGCTGCTGGAGCCCGGGCGGGCGGTCTATTTCCATGCCGATCCGATTGGCCTGCTTCATGTGAGCGGGCCCGACAGCGATCCGCGCCGGACGGTGCGGATGCTCCATGGCCTGCCGGTGACATGCGTGTTCGGTCTGGGCGACCGGGGCAGCCTGTGTCCGGCCCCCGAACTGGCCGGCGCACGGCGGATCGGGATCGATGATGGCCATTTGCTGTTAAGGCATTATCGGGCATGGGCGCAGCAGGCTACGCAGGCGGCGCTCTTTCCGCCCGCGCCCATGCATTGATCGGTTGCATCCTTGAAAATTTTCTCGCGACTTGGCGCCCTGGGCAGCCGTTTCTGGCGAACGCTGGCCATGCTGGTGCTGGCCGGGGTGATGAGCACGCTGGCCTGGCGGGCGCTGCGGCCGCTGGTTCATGAACTGACCCCGCAACAGGCGATGGCCGCGCTCAGGGCCTTGCCGCCCGGCCATCTTCTGGCGGCGCTGGGGTTGACCGTGTGCAGCTATCTCCTGCTCACGTTCTACGACCGGCTGGCCTTGCGCATGGTCGAGAGCGACGTGCCGCTGGGCACGATGATGCGCGCCTCGTTCACCAGCTACACCCTTTCGCATACGCTCGGGTTCGGGGCTGTCACCGGCGGGTCGGCGCGGTTGCGGATCTATGGGCAGGCCGGGGTTTCGGCGGCCAAGGTGGCGCGGGTCGTGGTGATCGCGGGCATTGCCTTCTGGGTGGGGCTGGTCACGGCGGCAAGTCTGGCCCTGCTGGTCAATCCGGCTCCGGTCACGCTGGGCGGGCATACCCTGCCGGCTGGCCCGGCGCGGCTGGTGGCGCTCGCCGTGCTGGTGCTGGTGCCCGGCGGGGCCGTGGCGGCGCGGTTCTTCTCGGGGCGGTTCACGCCCGAGTGGGCGCGCTCTGGCTGGCTGGCGCGGATGCGGCAGGCGATCACCTTGCCCCATCCGGGCGCGGTGCTGGCGCTGGTCGGGGTCTCGACGCTCGAACTTTCGGCGGCGGCGGCGGCGCTCTATGTCCTGCTGCCCCATCCGCAAGGCTGGCACTTTGCCGCGTTCATTCTGGCTTATGCCATGGGGATGACCGCCGGGCTGGTGACCCATGTTCCGGGCGGGCTGGGGGTGTTCGAGGCGGTCCTGCTGGCCGCCTTGCCCGAATATGCCCATGGCGCTGCCAACGGGCAGACCGGGGCGGCCACGCTGGCGGCGCTGCTGGGCTATCGCATCATCTATTACATGCTGCCGCTGGTGGTGGCGGTGGGGATCAATCTGATGATCGAGGGGCGCCACTTCTGGGTGCGCTGGCGTGCGCGCCGCGCCCGGCGCCACGGTGCGACAGGCCCGGCTGCGAGCTGAACGGACACGCGCGCCCAACCTTTCTGTTCTGTCTCAGAGCCCGACCCAAAAGTCCTTCGGGTCGGTTTGGCGTGTCTTTTGCGCCACCACGGCGTCGGCTGTTCGCCACGATGCTTCCAGCATCGCTGGGCTCTCAGCCTCCTTGTGGTGACCCAAAATCCCTCGCCAAACCTCCGCCGACCGACTTTTGGGTCGGGCTCTCAGGGGAGCGGCGGAGGACCGCCCGCGCCGCCGGGGCCCCCAGACCCCATGCCCCCCATTCCGTTGCCGCCCCTTCCGTTGAGGCCGCCACCCAGCGTGCTTTGCGGTCCGCCGCCGATGGCGCCGCCAAAACCATAGCCTTGCGGCATGAACGGGCCCATCGCGCCATGCGATGCGCCCAGTGTCGGGCTCATCGCGCCATTGGCCCCCTCCGCACGCTGGGAGCCGGGATCGGGGGATTCGGCGGCGAGCATGTGGGTATCGGGCTCGACCGGGGTGAGCGAAGGATTGGGATCATCGTCGTCGAGCGCGGGGGCCTGAACGGCCGCCGGCGGGGCGAGCGTGGGGCGTGCCACGGTCTGGGCGCGCGAGGCCAGTGCCGTACCCGGACCGGCGCCCTGAATGGCGCCCTGCATGGCGTTTTGTCCGGCGGGGGGAAGTCCTGCGCTGGCGGTCTGGCCTGCGATGGTATCCGGGTTTGCTGCCGGGGTGAGGGCCAGAGGCGCGCTTTGCGCGGTGCCGACGGGCACTGCCGGGCCGGACGTGGTGTTTATGGCCAGCGTGAAGAGGCCAAGGCCCGCCAGCCCGGCTGCGGTCAGCCCCGCCGCGGTTGCACCCAGCCTCGGGCGGCGGCGGATCATCCGGCTCAGGCGTCCGTTGCGGGGGGCGGCCTGCGTGGCGGCGTCCATCGCGCGAAAGTCCGGGCGGATGCTTTCGCGCGGATGCCTGCTGACGAGGTGGAGCGGGGAGGCCATGACCGGGGCATGGCGGGCAGAACAGGCGGCGCGGTCCTGAGGGGGGGCAGGAGGGGCGGCGGGCGCCTGTGGCTGCCGGGGAACCTCGCGCACGATCCGCGCGACGAGGCCGGGCGGCAGCGCCGGGGTCTCGTGCAGGGCGAGCATCCGGTCGAGCGTGGCCTCATCCTGCCACCCGGCGTCCCGCCATCCGGTATCGGTCAGCCGGGGGGATGCCTGCGGGCCGGGGGAATGCAGCGGGTTGCTCACGGGCGGCCATCCCTGAACGGGGAAGCGCCGGAACGGGGAGAAGCGCCGGTCATGGCCTGAGCGCCGCAGAAGGCGACATCGCCTGCATTGATGCCCCGTGCCTCAAGCAATTCCCGCATCTGCCGTCTCGCCCTGAACAACAGCGATTCCATCGCCTTGATATTGAGATCAAGCACCTGGGCTGCAAGTGCATTGGACAAGTCCTCGTAATAGCACAGGACGAGCGCGGCTCTATAGCGTTCGGGCAGGTCGGCCAGGGCGCGGGCCACTTCCTCGCGCGCCTGTCGCGTTTCGATCACACGGTCGGCCAGTGGCGCGGTATCGATGGTCTCGGGCAGGTCGTCGGTCACCACGACACGCAGGCGGCGCTTGCGGTCGAAGCACAGGTTCATCGTCACGCGGTGCAGCCAGCCGACCAGCCCGGCCCCGGTGGGCGTCCAGCGCGGGGCATGCTGCCACAGGCGGGCAAAGCAGTCCTGCACCACGTCCTGGGCTTCGTGGGCATCGCCCAGCATGCGCGCAGCGACCCGATAGAGCGCGGCGGCGTGGCGCTCGACCAGGGCGGCAAAGCTGGCGTCGCACCCGTCGGCGACATGGCGCATGAGGGTGGCATCGTCGGCGGGCGGGTGCCGGTGGCGGGTGGGGGCGCGGGCAGGGTTTCGGGCTGGGCTCCGGGAGGCTGGGGCATGATCCTGCTGCTCCCGGACTTGCATGTCGGGATCATCGGTGTCGGGATCACCGTCCGGGCCAGGGGCATCGCTGCCTGAAGAAAGGGCAGTTCCCTGCCAGTCGCCGCAAAAGGTCATGCGGTCCATCCGTCGCGCACGATGGTTGCTCCGTCCATTCCCTTGTCCCGCTTTTCAGGTGGGCTCCGGTATCTGAACGGCGAATTTACAATCTCCGAATTTTTCATAACATTTCGGGCATTGGTATCAGAAGCAAGGTCATCCCGCGACATTTCAGACACTGGTAAAGCCCCGATGTCACCGATATGAATTGGGGGACGATGCCACTGGCCCGCCTGTGCGGCGAGCCCTTCCCATGAAACGAGAGCCCATGCAGCGCCCCAAGAAATTTCATTTTCTTTCTTCCGTCGCGCCCATTGCCTTTCCGGCCAGTATGTTGGCCGCAGCCGCTTTCGTTGGGGCAACCCCGGCCCTGGCCGATACCACGGTCAGCGGCAGCACCCTGACGCCCCTGCTGACCTCTTCGGCGGGCAATGTCACGGTTTCCGATACCGGCTCGATCCGCGTCAACAGCGGCACGGCCGTTACCGTCGATTCCTCCAGCAACGTGACGCTCAGCTCGGCCGGGACGCTCACCATGGGCGGCGTGAGCGGGAATGCCGCTATCGTCGTCAATCCGGGCGTGACCACCACGATCACGAACGGGGGCACGATCTCGGTTCCCGAAGACTATACCCCCGCAACGCTGGGCAACAGCACGGTGGTCAGCGGGTCGGTTTCGCAACTGTCCAACCGCTATGGCATCCATCTGCTTTCGGGCGGCACCACGGCGGCCACGATCACCAATTCGGGCACGATCACGCTCGAAGGCAATACTTCGGGCGGCATCGTGGCCGATTCCGACCTTACCGGCTCGATCACCAACACCGGCACGATCACCGTCAAGGGCGACAATTCGGTCGGCGTGAAGACCGGCAACGTGACCGGCAGCCTGACCATCGGCGGCACGGTCGCGGTGACCGGTTCGGGCGCGCAGGCGCTCGTCGTCAACGGCAATGTCTCGGGCGCGGTGACGATCAACGGCGCGCTCAGCCAGGCGGTCAGCTATACCGCCGATGATGCCACGACCCAGGTTCTCTCGCCCACCGCGATCAGCACCGGGGCCGCCGCGGCCCAGATTTCGGGCAATGTGGCAGGCGGGGTGATCGTGACGATCGCTTCGAGCACCAACAACGTCACCCAGACGACCGGCTCGATCCAGTCCTATGGCACCAGCCCCGCGCTGCTCGTGGGCGGCACCGGCGCGACGACCATCGGCCCGGTCGTGGCGACGACCGGCACCTATTCGGTGGCAATCGACGGCACCGTGGGGGCCACGGCCTATTACAGCGGGCTCAATGCCCGCGGGGTCGTTCTGGGCGGGCAGGGCGGCACCGTTGCGCTGAGCAACGGGATCGGTGTCTCGGGCACAGTCACGGCCACCACGGTCAATTCGGACGCTACCGCCATCCTGATCAACCAGGGTGTCACGGCGACCTCGCTCTATAACCAGGGCACGATCCGCGCCACGTCGAGCGAGGTTTCCAACGGCAACCTCTATGGCATCCGCGACCTTTCAGGCTCGCTCACCACGATCAACAACACCGGCTATATTACGGTCAGCGGCGCCTCGACCGGCACCGTCGCGGCGATCGACGTCTCGGCCAACACCACGGGCGTGACGATCAACCAGTCGCTCACCTCGGCCAATGCCACCAATCAGGCCACCGACAAGGCCAGCTCGACCTACAATGTCGAAACCGCCACGGTCTATACCGGCATCACCGGCGACATCTACACCGGCAGCGGCAACGACACGATCAACATCCAGTCGGGCAAGGTGACCGGCAACGCCTATCTGGGCGCGGGCAACAACGCCGTGATCCTTGCTGACGATGCCAAGTGGATCGGCAATGTCGATTTCGGCACGGGGTCGGGCTCGCTCACGATGGGCGGCAATTCGCGCTTCACCGGGCAGGCACAGTACAACGATCAGGTCGGCACGCTCACGATCAACGACAGTGCGATTTTCCGCGGCACCATCGCGGGCGGCTCGCAACTGGGCGTGGTGGTCAATGGCGGTGCCTTCAACGCGACCAGCGCGGTGTCCACGACGGTTCACAGCCTGACGGTCAATTCGGGCGGTTCGCTGGGCGTCTACATCAATGGCACCACCGGCACGGCCTCGCACCTGACGACCGATGCCGCGACCTTCAACAGCGGCTCGAAGATCGGCGTGACGATTTCCTCGTTCACCAAGGCCGAAGGCAACTACAACGTGCTCTCGGCCGGGACGCTGACCGGCGCGAGCAACGTGACCAGCCAGACGCTCACGCTGCCGATCCTGTTCAACGGCACGATCACCGCCGATGGCAACGACGTCTATGTGAACATCGCCCGCAAGACGGCGGCCCAGCTCGGCCTGACTTCGCCCCAGGCGGCGGCCTATGATGCGATCATCGCCAATGCGGCCAACTACACCGACCTTCAGGGCAGCCTGCTCCAGATGACCACCACCAGCGAACTGCAAAGCCAGTTCAACGGGCTCCTGCCCGACTATGCCGGTGGCGGGTTCGACTTCGTGACGCGCGGGTCGCGTCAGGCCGCCCAGCACATCAGCGACGATTCCTCGCTGTTCACGATCAGCAACACCGGTGTCTGGCTCGAACCGATGGTGTTCCATGCCACCAAGCACGACACCGATTCGATCGGCTACAGCCTGACCGGCGGCGGCGTGACGCTCGGCCTCGAACGGACGACCGCGATCGGCAATGTCGGTGTGTACTTCGACTGGACGACGGGTAACGTCAAAAACAACAACGACCAGTCGATGCATGTCAGCAACATCGAATTCAACGCCTTCTGGCGCAAGGCCTTCGGTCGGCTCTACACGTTCGCGCGGGTCGGCTATGGCCGTTCGAGCTACCGCATCACGCGCACCTTCACCGGTGCGGTCGACAGCACCGCGATCAGCTACTCGGCCACGGGCAACTGGAAGGGCAACATGCTGGCGGCCAGCGGTGGCCTGTCCTACGAGATGCCGCTGAGCGAGACTTTCAAGGTTCGCCCCAAGGTCAGCATCGACGCCTATCGCCTGAAGGAAAACGGCTACCAGGAAACCGGTACCGACGCGATCATCCTGCTCGTCGACGGGCGCAAGAGCACGGCGGTCAATGCGACCACGACCCTCGGCTTCTCGTGGAGCGGGGGGGCCAGCAGCTACGAAGGCCGCCCGTTCACCCTCGAAGCCGATTTCGGTCGCCGCAACCATGTCGCGGGCGATCTGGGCTCGACCACGGCCACCTTCGGCTCGGGGTCGTCCTTCACGCTCACCCCGCAGAACCTCCAGTCGGCCTGGGTCGGCTCGGTCGGCATCCTCCAGGGTGGTCTCGACTATACCTGGAAGATCTCGGCCGGCGCCGAAAAGCCGCAGAACGGGGGACTGGCCTACAGCCTGCGCGCCTCGATCAGCATCGCGCTCTGACAGACCCGGCGCGCAACACAAGAAGGGGCGGCAACCACAGCGGTTGCCGCCCCTTTTTTTGTGTTGCCGGAGCCGTGCTTTCAGGCCGGTTTGTGGTCGCTGCGCCCGAAGTCGGGGCGGGCATCGTCCTGGCCCATCTGGATGATCGAGCGGCGGATTGCGCGGGTGCGGGTGAAATGGTCGAACAGGGCCTCGCCATCGCCCTTGCGGATCGCCTTTTGCAGTTCGGTCAGGTCTTCGGTGAAGACTTGCAGCATGGCGAGCACGGCGTCGCGGTTGTTGAGGAACACGTCGCGCCACATCGTCGGGTCGGAGGCGGCGATACGGGTGAAATCGCGGAAGCCCCCGGCCGAATACTTGATCACCTCGCTCTGGGTCACTTCTTCAAGGTCCGAAGCGGTGCCCACGATGGTATAGGCGATGAGGTGGGGCAGGTGGCTGGTCACCGCCAGCACGAGGTCGTGATGGGCCGCTTCCATCATCTCGACTTTGGCGCCGAGCCCTTCCCAGAACGCGCTGACACGCGCGACCGCCTCGTGCGGAGTGCCTTCGGGCGGGGTCAGGATGCACCAGCGGCCCACGAACAGCGTGGCAAAGCCCGCGTCAGGCCCGCTCTGCTCGGTGCCCGCGACCGGATGGGCGGGAACAAGGGCATGGCCGGGCAGCGCCTCGCCCAGCGCCTTGAGCACGCTGGCCTTGCTCGACCCCACGTCGCTGATCACGCAATCGGCGGGAAGATAGGGCGCCAGCGTGGCGGCGGCGGCCCCCATGGCCCCGACCGGCACGCAGAAGATGACGAGGCCGGCCTCCGCGACGGCCTCGCGCGGGGTCTGGGCGATGGTGTCGGCCAGATCGATCTGCGCGGCGCGGGCGCGCACGTCGGCGCTGGCGTCATAGCCGGTGACATGGACACCGGGCATCCGCGCCCTGACCGCGCGCGCCACCGACCCGCCCAGCAGCCCAAGGCCGATGACCGAGACTTTTGCAAATGGCGCCGGAGCCGTTGCCGCCAGGGTCATTGCGCGGCTTGCGCCATGGCGCGCAGCGCGGCGGCGATCTCGTTCATCTGGGTGGCGGTGCCGATGGTGATGCGCAGGCACTGGGGCAGGCCTTGCCCTGGCAGCCAGCGGGTGATGTAGCCCACGTCCATCAGCCCTTCGTAGGCGGCCTGTGCGGTCAGCTTGCCCGAAAACTCGATCAGCACGAAATTGGCCTGGCTGGGCAGCGGGCGCAGCCCGTGGTTGCCCAGCGCGTCGATCGCGGCGACGAAGCGCGCGCGCTCGGCCCGGTTGTGCGCCGCCGAAGCGCGCACGAAGTCCTGATCATGGACGGCGGCCAGCCCCATCGCCTGCCCGGTCAGCGAGACATTGAACGGCCCGCGAATGCGGTTGAGCATGTCGACCACGGCTTCGTCGCCGGTGCCCCAGCCGATCCGCTCGCCCGCCAGACCGTAGATCTTGGAGAACGTGCGCGTGACCAGCACGTTGGGCGCGCTCTGCGAGAGCGCCAGCGCGCCATCGTCGTCCTCGGGCGCGACATATTCGGCATAGGCCTGGTCGAGCACGAGCAGGATGTCGGGGCGCAGCGCGGCGTGGAGGCGGGCCAGTTCGGCCTTGCCGATGTAGCTGCCGGTCGGGTTGTTGGGATTGGCGAGGAAGACCACGCGGGTCCGCTCGGTCACCGCGGCGAGCAGTGCGTCGACATTGGTGCCATAGTCCAGATCGGCGGCCTCGACCGGGGTTGCCCCGCAGCGGCGCGCGGCAATCGGATAGACCGAGAAGCCATAGCGCACGAACAGCACTTCGTCGCCGACTCCGGCATAGGCCTGCGCTGCGATGTGGAGCAGTTCGTCCGAGCCGGTGCCCATGACGATCCGCGCCGGATCGATCCCGTGGAGGGCTCCGAGTGCGGCGCGCAAGTCCTTGCTGTCGGGATCGGGATAGAGCGCGGTATTGACCACACCGGCGCGCGCGGCGCGGGCCTTCTCGCTGGTACCCAGCGGGTTCTCGTTGGCCGAGAGCTTGGTCAGCGGCTTGCCGTCGAGCCCGGTCGACTTGCCCGGCACATAGGCATGGATGGCCTTGATCCAGTCCTTGGGCTGCGGGCGAAGGGGGGCGGCAGGGGCGGGGGTGTCGGTCATGATCGCCCGGCTTTACGCCATGGGGTGCGCATTTCAAGGCACAGCTTGGCGCGGAAGGAGCCGGGCTCCGCAATTCCCCTCAAGCCCGGTCGGTCCCCTCGTTAAGCGCATTTACCATACCACCATGGCGATGACGCGACTGAAACCTGAGGGAATGAAGGGCTTTCGATGATCAGTGTGCAGACCCGGCGCGCCGTTTGGCTGGTGATTTCCCTGGCCGTGCTGGCCATGATGATCGCCGCCTTCGTGATGGCCCAGATCCGCTATGGTGGCCCGATGCATCGGGCCAGCCTGCTTCAGGACGAATTGCTGGCCGATATTCTCCCGCCGCCCTGCTTCGTGGTGGAGCCTTACTTGCGCACGACGCTGATCCTCACCGCGCCGGCGCGGGCGGCGCCGGCGGTGCGCGCCTTGCAGGAGGAGCACACGGCCTTCCTGGCCCGTCAGGCCTATTGGCGGACCGCGCCCGTGTCCGAAGAAATGCGCCCGGTGCTCGATGCCACGCTGGCGGCGGAAGTCGATTTCTGGGCCATCGTCGACAAGGCCTATCTTCCCGCGCTGCGCCGGGGCGACATGGAGGCGCTGCGGCGCATCCATGATGGCGACCTGGCCCGCGCCTACGAACGCCAGCATCAGCGCGTGGATGAACTCGTGGCGCTGTCCAACAGCCATCGCACGGCCCTGCTCACCAATGGCCAGCGCACGGTGGTGGTCTCGCTGGTGCTGGTCGCCGGGCTGGCTCTGGCCACTTTCGCGATGATCGTCTTTACCGGGCGCCAGTTGCGCCGCCGGGTGGTCGAGCCGCTGGTCAAGACCGCACAGGGCCTTACCACCATGGCCGATGGCAATTATGGCATATGGCTCGAAGGGGCCACGCGGCAGGACGAGATCGGCCAGATCGTCCGCGCGACGGAAGTGTTCCGCGATGCCGCGCGCGCGCGCGAGGATGATCGCAAGGTTCAGGCCCAGGTGGTCGAGGCGCTGTCCTCCGGCCTCGAAGTCATGGCGGCCAAGGATCTCGAACAGCGGATCGACGAACCTTTCCCCGATGGCTTCGACGGATTGCGCACCAACTACAACACGGCGGCTTCGGCCATGGCCGAGGCGCTGCGGGCGGTGCGCGTGGGGGCCAATCGGGTGGCGCGGGCCATTGTCGAGATCCGTTCGGCTTCCGAGGATCTGGCCGAGCGCAACGAGCGTCAGGCCGGAAGCCTTGCGGTTACCGCTGGGGCGCTCGACCGGGTGACCGGCAGCGTGGGCGAGACCGCCCGGCGCGCAGCCAGCGTGCAGGCCGCCGTGGGCGCGGCCCAGCAGGAAGCGGCGGCGGGCGGCGAAGTGGTGACCCGCGCGGTGGCCGCGATGGCGGGAATCGAGGCTTCGGCGGCCCGCATCGGCCAGATCATCAGCGTGATCGACGGGATCGCCTTCCAGACCAACCTTCTGGCGCTCAACGCCGGGGTTGAGGCGGCGCGGGCGGGCGAGGCCGGGCGCGGTTTTGCGGTGGTGGCCGCCGAAGTGCGCGCGCTGGCCCAGCGCAGCGCCGACGCCGCGCGCGACATCAAGGAACTGATCGAGGAAAGCGCCGGGCAGGTGAGCCAGGGGGTCCACCTCGTGGGGGAAACCGGCGAGCGGCTGGGCGGTCTGGTCGCCCGCGTGGGCGAGATCGGCGGCCTCGTGGGTGTCATCGCCGAGGCGGCCCACAGCCAGGCCGAGAACCTGACCGAGGTGAACAAGGCCGTGGGCGACATGGACCGCATGACCCAGCAGAACGCGGCGATGGTCGAGCAATCCTCGGCGGCCACGCGGGGCCTCGCGACCGAGGCCGAGGCGCTGGCCTCGCTGGTTTCGACCTTCCGCACCCGCGATGTCAGCAATCGCCCGGCCTACACGTTCCATGCAGGCGCCCTGCGCCGCGATTCGATGACCGAGAGCGGCCGCGGGGCACGCCAGATCGTCGAGGCCGAGCCCCGGCTCGTGGCGACAGGGTGAGGGGCGCTTATTCTTCGGTGCGGATCAGGACCGTTTCGCCGATCAGCAGGAACAGCACGAAAGGCGCCCAGGCCGCGATCAGCGGCGGATAGCCCCCGAAGCTGCCCATCGCGAGGGCGGCATTGTCGAGCACGAAATAGGCAAAGCCCAGCGCCATGCCGATCACCGCGCGCATGAAGAGCTGGCCCGACCGTGCAAGGCCAAAGGCCGCCACCGCGCCCAGCAAAGGCATCAGCAGGGCCGAGAGCGGGCCGGAAATCTTGTGCCACCAGCGGCTTTCCAGCTCGTTGGTGCTGTGTCCGGCGGCATGGATGGCCGCGATGGAGCGGGACAGGCGGGTGATCGATTCCGCGTCGGCATCGGCCTTGCGGATTTCGACCTGGGTCGGGGTCACCCCTTGGGCATAGACCGCATCGCCCTTGACCGCGGTACGCCGCGCGCTCTGGACGTCGAACGTCAGCGGATGGTCGAAGCGCCAGCCGGGGTTGGCATAAGTGGCGCTTTTGGCGGTGACGATCTCGGTGACCATGCCGGTGGGGTCGCGCCGGTGCCAGGTGACATCGGTCATCACCATGGCCTTGCCCTCGCCGCTGACGAGGCGGGCGTAGAGGATGTTGGCACCATCCTGGAGCCAGACATTGCTGCGCGCGGTCGAATCGGTGGGAATCGGGCCGTAATGCGCGTCCTGCCAGGCCTTGAGCGTGGCGGTCGAGCGGGTCACGATGCGTTCGTTGAAGGCAAAGTTGCCCACGCTGATCACCGCCGTGACGAGGAACAGCGGCGCCAGGATCTGGTGCGCCGAGATGCCTGCGGCCTTCATCGCGATGACTTCGCTGTTCTGGTTGAGCGTGATCAGGGTGATGATCGTGGCCAGCAGCACCGAATAGGGCAGGAAGCGCGCTACCAGCTGGGGCGCGCGCAGGCCGACATAAGTGAGCAACTGGGCCTGCCCATTGCCGTGCACGGCCAGAATGTCGCCGCTCTCGCTCAGCAGGTCGAGCGCCTGAAGGACCATGACCAGCATCAGCAGAACCGCCACCACGCGCACCGCGAACATCTTCGCGATGTAGAGCGTCATCGTGCGCGACGGGAAGAATTCAAGCTGCACCGGTGTCGTCCTTGGCAGGGGTCAGGTCTTCGGGGCCGGCGGGAAGAGGGTGGTGGCGGGGATGGCGGCGGGCAAAGAGCTTGCGCACGCGCGAGGCGATCTTGGAGAAGACCGTTTCGAGCGCACCGATCGGCTGGCCGCCGGGGACATAGGCAAGGCGCCAGTACATCCACACGATCAGCGCGGCAAAGAGCACGAAGGGCCCCCACAGCGCCAGCGCGGGGTCGAGCCGCCCGAGGCTGGCCACGTCCTGCCCGTATTCGTTGACCTTGTGGTAGGCGACCACCATCACGATCGACAGGAAGACCCCCAGTGCCGAGCTCGACCGCTTGGGCGGCACGGCCAGCGCCACGGCCAGCAGCGGGAGCAGGAACATCATCACCACCTCGACGAGGCGGAAATTGAGGCTGGCCTTGCTCTTGTTGCGGATGTCCTGCGAATAGGCCTTGTTCCAGCCGATCTGGAGCAGTTCGGGCAGGATATATTCGCGGTCCTTGTCACCGCGCTGGCGGAACTGGGCGATCTTGGGCAGGTCGATCGGCAGGTCGTGGGTGGCGAAGGAGAGCACGCGCGGGCTGGCCAGCTTGGGGCCGTCCTGCACGATCTGGCCGTCGGTCAGGCGCAGGATCACCGTGTCGCGGTTCTCGCGATTGGCGAAGAACTGGCCTTCGCGCGCCGAGATGGTCATCGTCTCGCCCTCGGGCGTGACGAGGCGGGCGAAGATCCCTTGCAGGTCGCGGCCTTCATCGCGGCTCGCCTCGACGCGCAGCGCGGTGCGATCCTTGAGCGCGTTGAATTCGCCGACCTTGAGCGAGGCCCCCAGCGCGCCCGAGCCCAGCTCGTACTGGAGTTCTTCGTAGTAATAGCGGCTGAGCGGCTGGATATAGCCGACAATCAGCAGGTTGACCGCCGCCAGCCCGATCGTGAACATGTAGGGCACGCGCAGCAGCCGGGTATAGGACAGCCCGACCGCGCGCATCACATCGAGTTCCGAACTGGTCGCCAGCTTGCGGAAGGCGAACAGGATGCCCAGCATCAGCCCGAGCGGGATCGCCAGGCTCGCATATTCGGGGAACAGGTTGAGCAGCATCTTGAAGACGACCGCCACGGGCCCGCCTTCGGTTGCCACGAAATCGAACAGGCGCAGCATCTTGTCGAGCACGAGCAGCGAGGCCGCCAGCACGAACACGGCCAGCATGGGCACGATCACCAGGCGGGCGATGTACCTGTCGATGGCGCTGAGGAATCTCACGTTCGGAAACATCACCTTGGGGACGTCGGGGCGGAAGTCAGGAAGCCGGTGGCGTCCCGCGCTCGCGTGTGGCGGTCACCGGCCGGGTGTCCGGCACCCGGATGGGCGCGTTTGTCGGTTAGCCCGCTTCGTCGCGATGCGAAAGGCGAAAAAGCGCGGAACGCGTCTGATGGGGGGAGCGGGGCGGCGGGCTGTCGCGGGAAGGGGGGCTGCGGTGGGCAGCCCTGGCCGCATCCGGGGTGGTCGATACCCAAAGTTATTGCCTGTCCGGTGGAATGCTCATAGGTTTCGCCCCGGTTTCACAGGACAGTCGACCAGAAAATGGCCGGAAGGGGGCAGGCTTCCCGGACGTTGAGGTCCCATGCGCCGGCATCGTGCCGGGTGTGTGCTGACGTGGCGTCATGGGACCGGAACCGGCGAAAGAAAAAGGGGGGGCTTTCCATGGCATCGGGATCGTGGTGGATGGGCGGCCGTCTGACGGGGGGCAATGCCCGCCCCGACGATCTGATCGCGCTGGCTGACCGATGCGAGCGACTGGCGGCCGATGAACAGCGTTTCGGCTTCGAACTGGCGCTCAGGCTGATGGGGGAAGCCTTGCTGGCGCCCTCGACCATGAATGGCGACGAGGGCAGCCTGTGGGTTGGCCTGCTGGCGGATTCGGGGGCTTATGAAAGCGCCGCTCTGGCCTTGCTGCCACCCGATGCCCTCTATGGCGGGGAGCGCCTGGCTGAGGAAACCTACACGGCCCATGTGACGTTGCCGGGCGGCGCGGCGGCGCATTCGCGCGGGGCCAGATCGCTGGCGATGGCCTGGCTGGCGGCGCTGTTCCGGGCGCTGGCCCGCGACATCATCATGAAGCGGGGCTTGCACTGACTCGGACGGGCATTCCTGAACCGGTGATCGGTCAGGCGCCGGTGATCAGGCCTTTTCGAGCGTGCACTGGAGCGGGTGCTGATTCTGCCGGGCAAAATCCATCACCTGGTTCACCTTGGTCTCGGCGATTTCATAAGGGAAAATACCGCATACGCCGACGCCGCGCTGGTGGACATGCAGCATCACGCGTGTCGCCTGTTCCAGATCCATGTGGAAGAAGCGCTTGAGGACCATCACCACGAATTCCATCGGGGTATAGTCGTCATTGAGCATCAGCACCTTGAACATGCTCGGCTTTTTGGGGCGGGCACGGGTGCGGGTAGCCAGGCCGACATGATCGCCGTCGTGGGAATCGCCATCGTCGCCCGTCATCACGGGCTGGCCCGTCATCGAGAGCGATGCGCCGCAGCTGGACACTGCACACGAACAGGGGGCGATGGACGCCAGAGGGAGGTCGGAACGGGTCATTGGAGCGCACAATATCGCATCGCTCCCCCCGAACGACAAGGGGGCTGGGGGCAGGCTGCCTCAAAAACCGCGCCCACAGTGGCGATCCTTACCAAGGTGGCGCCAAGGGGATTCGGGGCAAGGCGCGATCCATGCCCTGCACGCAGGGTCCGTTGTTTGGGCCGTCCTGCAAACAAAACCCCCTCGCCGCCACGCCAGCACAGTTGCGCCAGCATGGTTGCAAGGGGGCTTCGTGAAAGCTTGCCACGCGCATCCTGTCGCGGATGCCTGCCCGGTATTCCAGTCAGGACTTCCGGTCAGATGCGCCGTGTCGGCCTGAACGAACGGCGCCCCGGCGAGGCGGGATGCCGGATTCAGGCCGCAGCAGAGATCAGGCGGCCTGCTTGATCTTTTCGACCGCGAGGCTGACGCGGTTGGAGATCGGCTGGAACGCGTCGTTGGCGAGCTTGAGCACGGCTTCGCTGTGCTTGCTGCTGGCGGCAACGGCGGCGTCGAACTGCTTGCGCATCAGGGCCGTCTGCTTTTCGAAGAATTCGGTCGGCGACTTGGCGGCGGCCAGTTCCTTGATCTCGGCGGTCAGGCTTTCGATCGCGGTCTTGCCTTCGGCAACGTAGCCCTTGCCCATTTCCTGGAGGCCCGAAGCGAGGATCTTGCTCGACTCGACGACGGCTTCAACGTTGCCCTTGGCGAATTCGCCGGCATCGCCGAACGCGGTCTGGCTCTTTTCGAAAGCGGCCTTGGCCTTTTCCGAGGCATCCTTGAAAGCGGACTGGAACTTTTCGGAGAAATCGGTGGCGGTGGTCATGAGGGAATGTTCCTTCCTGGGAGCCGCGGCGGCTGCGGCATGGGTCACGCGAGACTTCGGAGGGGTCGGCACCATCGCGTGGGCGGTGCCAGATCCGGTTCGGACCGTTGCCGGAGGGGAGACCGTGGCCGGCTTGGCCGGAACGTCCTTGGTGGGGGCCGGTTCGATTGCAGCCGGAGCGGTCTTTTCGGCCGCAGGCTGGATCGTTTCGGCTTTGGCCACGACAGGGCTTTCCGGCACCGCCTTGGCGGGGCCCTTCTCGACCGGCAAAGGTGCCTTTTCCGCCACCGGTGCTGCCACCGGTTTCGGGCTCCCGACGGGGGGCGGGCTTGGCGCCTGGTTCGTCAAGGCCGGTCCGGCAACCGGCTTTTGGGCCGGTTCAGGAGCGGGGGTTGGCCCCTTGACCGAAGGTGCTGCCGGTTCCGGCTTGGCCTGGACGGCCGGAGCCGGGGCAGCCTTGACGGGCGCGGAGACGATCGGGGCGGGGGGCGTGGCAACCTTTGCAGGGGGCACGGTGTTGCGTGAGCGGCGGGCGTGCTTCCCGACCGGGACCGTTGCGGTCTTGCCGGGCTTGGAAGTCGGGGCCGACGCTTGTGCCGTGCTGCCGGGCGAAGGGAGAGAAGTTGAAACTTGCGTCACCGGCCCCGCAACACCCGCCTTGGGAGCGGACGACGGAGTCGATCCAGAAACTATCGGTTTGTTCTTCTTATCCTCGGCCATAGCAAAACGGCTCCTGCAATGCAGCCTGAGCAGATTTTTGATGCTAAACTGAGATCCAGGGGCGAGCCGTACCAATGGGCGCAAAAAACCCGACCCGGGTCAAAATCCTGCCGTTGCTGCACTGCAATAAATAGGAATGCGCCCGCGAAAGTCAAGGGAATTGTGCAGCGCACAACGTCCATCTTGGTGACAATTTTTTGCTAGCGCCCGTTAGCTTTAGGTTTCCCCCTCAACGTTGCCGAACATAACGTCCGGGAGCATCCTCGATGCTGCGCTTGCCCGGAACGCGGTGTCCGGTCGCCCGCACATGGGTGGCGTCGATGGATTCGAGCCAGGCGCGCCAGTCGGGCCACCAGCTGCCCTTGGTCTCGCTGGCGCCCGCGCAAAAGTCTGCGAGGCTCGCCACTTCGGCAGGATTGGTCCAGAACTGATATTTACCCGCTTCGGGCGGGTTGACGACCCCGGCAATATGCCCGGACCCGGCCAGCACGAACTTCCACGGCCCGGCCAGATGGCGGGTCAGCTTCCACACGCTTTCGGGCGGGGCGATGTGGTCCTCGCGCCCGGCCTGGATGTAGCAGGGGGTGGTGATCTTGTGGAGGTCGATGGGCGTGCCATCGGCGCTCAGCGCGTCAGGGACGACCAGCTTGTTGTCGCGATAGAGGTCGGTCAGATAGGCCCGATGCCAGCGCGCGGGCAGGTTGGTGGTGTCGCCGTTCCAGAACAACAGGTCGAACGCCGGGTAGTCCTCGCCCATCAGGTAGTTGTTGATGACATAGTTCCAGATCAGGTCTGGCCCGCGCAGCAGGTTGAAGGTGGCGGCCAGATAGCGCCCGTCGAGGTAGCCGTCGGTCTCCAGGCTCTCCAGCCAGCGCAATTGTGCGTCGTCGATGAAGTGGCTCAGTTCGCCCGCCTCGCTGAAATCGACCTGCGCGGTGAAGAAGGTCGAGCTGGCGACCTTGTCGGCCTGGCCGCGCCGCGCCAGCACGGCCAGCGTGGCCGCCAGCGTGGTGCCCGCCACGCAATAGCCGATGGTGTGGACCGACGGGACGGCCAGACGCTCGCGCACGAAGTCGATGGCCTCGATCTGGGCGCGCACATAGTCGTCCATCGTCACGTTCGCCATGCTGGCGTCGGCCGATTTCCACGAAACGAGGAACACGCTCAGCCCCTGGTCGACCGCCCAGCGCACGAAGCTTTTCTTGGGGTTGAGGTCGAGGATGTAGAAGCGGTTGATCCACGGCGGGAAGATCAGCAGCGGAACGGTCGAGACCTCGCGCGTGGTCGGCGTATAGTGGATGAGCTGGTAGAGCGGGGTTTCGAACACGACCTTGCCGGGCGTGGTGGCGATGTTGTGGCCGATTTCGAAGGCGCCGGAATCGGTGTGGCTCAACTGGCCGCGCCGCAAGTCGGCCAGCAGGTGCTCGACCCCGCGCACGAGATTCTCGCCGCGCGTTTCGAGCGTGCGCTCGATGACCATCGGATTGGTCATCGGGAAGTTGGCGGGAGAGAGCGCCTCGGTGATCAGGCGGGTGAGGAAGCGCATCTGGCCATGGCGCTCGGGTTCGAGCCCGGCGATGTCCTCAGCCATTTCGGCCAGACGCTCGGCCAGCAGCAGATAGGTCTGGTGGAGCAGCGCGAACCAGGGCTGGCCACGCCAGCGCGGATCGGCAAAGCGGCGGTCGCGGCGGGGGAGCGCCTCGGGCGCGATGGCGGCAGGCCCGGTTTCCTTGTCCTGGCCGGAATAGAGGTCGAGCACGCTGTTCCACAGCTGCATGCTCTCGTCCCACAATTTGGCCTGGGTTTCGGCGCGGGCGAGCGGCATGGCGCCGATCCAGTCGTCGACGAGGGCCTGCCAGCGCGTGCCTTCGGCCAGCCGGGCCCAGACCGGCTCGGCCTGCGCGGATTGCTCGGCCAGAAAATCGACCCACATCGACTGGAGTTTCGCGCCCGACAGGGCCCAGTGCGGGATCTCGCCCGGATCGGGCGCCTTGGTCTGGGGGGTGGGCAGGAACGGGGTGAACAGGGCCTGCATGGCTTCGGATTGCAGGCGGAAAAGGTCTTCGATGACTGTACTTTCGGTTATCGCGCTGCCCTCCCGGGGCTGCAAGTCGGTAGCCGGTTCACGCGTCTTGTCCTGTTCGTGCATTGACGACAAATCCTCTTGCGCCCGGTTCCCGAGTGGACGCCCTTTGCATCCTGCCTTGTGCGCGCGGGCGCGGCCTTGGGCAAGTCGGTTCAAGACCAAAAGATGCTTTCAAGGCCGTGTACGCTTTCGGATTATTGGCGAAACCGGCCGATTGGCGTAAGGGGGCGATCCCGGCAATCCAGCCGGCAAGTTCCGAGTGAGCACCGTGGAAGAAGAGTTCTACCGCATCAAGCGCCTGCCGCCCTATGTCATCGCCGAAGTTAACGCGATGCGGGCCGCAGCCCGCGCCAGCGGCCGGGACATCATCGACCTGGGCATGGGCAACCCCGATCTGCCGCCCCCGGCGCATGTGATCGACAAGCTGTGCGAAGTGGCGCGCAAGCCCTCGGCCCATGGCTATTCGGCCTCGAAGGGGATTCCCGGCATCCGCAAGGCGCAGGCGAACTATTACGCCACGCGCTTTGGCGTCGAGCTGGACCCCGAGACCGAAGTGGTCATGACCATGGGCTCGAAGGAGGGCCTTGCCAGCCTCGCCACCGCGATCACCGCGCCCGGCGACGTGGTGCTCGCGCCCAATCCTTCCTATCCGATCCACACGTTCGGCTTCATCATCGCGGGGGCAACGATCCGTTCGGTGCCGACCACGCCCGATGAACGCTATTGGGAATCGCTCGACCGCGCGATGGCCTTCACCGTGCCGCGCCCATCGATCCTGATCGTCAACTATCCGTCGAACCCGACGGCCGAGACGGTCGATCTGGCGTTCTACGAGCGGCTGGTGGCCTGGGCGAAGGAGAACAAGGTCTGGATCCTGTCCGATCTGGCCTATTCGGAACTCTATTTCGACGGGAACCCGACCCGCTCGATTCTCGAAGTGCCCGGCGCCAAGGACGTGGCGGTCGAATTCACCTCGATGTCCAAGACCTTTTCGATGGCCGGCTGGCGCGTGGGCTTTGCGGTGGGCAACAAGAAGCTGATCGCGGCGCTGACCCGCGTGAAATCCTACCTCGACTATGGCGCGTTCACCCCGATTCAGGCGGCGGCCTGCGCGGCGCTCAACGGGCCGCAGGACATCGTCGAGCAGAACCGCAAGCTCTACCAGAAGCGCCGCGACGTGATGGTCGAGGCCTTTGGCCGCGCCGGGTGGGACATTCCCAGCCCCAAGGCCTCGATGTTCGCCTGGGCGCCGCTGCCGCCCGCGCTCAAGCACATGGGCAGCCTCGAATTTTCCAAGCAACTCCTGACCGAGGCCGAAGTCGCCGTGGCGCCGGGCGTGGGCTATGGCGAGGATGGCGAAGGCTTCGTGCGTATCGCCATGGTCGAGAACGAGCAGCGCCTGCGCCAGGCCGCGCGCAACATCAAGCGCTTCCTGACCAGCAAGGGGGTCAATACGCCGGCGGGGTGAAGAACAGGAAATCAGGATAATATCCCGGGGGGCATCGCCCCCGGGAACGGGGCTGGTCGCCATGCCCGGCCTGGCCACCACCGCGACGCCCGCCAAAGCCAATGGGGTGAAGGGGGCTTTGCCCCCTTCGTCATCCCTTCTTCTTTTCCTTCGCGAAGCCTGACCTCAGGGGGCTTCACTGGCCTCGGCGCTGGTATCAGCCGCCGGGGCTGCTGCCGCTTCTGGCGCGGGGAGGGGCAGGTTCGACCCCTTGGAGTTGAGATAGGCGATCACGTTGGCGCGATCCATCGGGTCGGCCAGGCCTGCGAACGACATCTTGGTGCCGTCGGCGAATTTCTTCGGGCTGGTCAGCCATTCGTCGAGGTTGGCGAAGTCCCACTTGCCGCCCTTGCCCTTGAGCGCGTCGGAGAAGGCGAAGCCGCCCCGGCCCGTGGCCATGGCTTCGCCCACGACGCCATAGAGGTTGGGGCCGATCCCGTTGGGCGCGCCCTGATCGATGGTGTGACAGGCCTTGCACTTGCCGAAGGTGGCTTCGCCCTTGGCGGCATCGGCCTGGGCGAGGCGGTTGGCAATGGGCTCCGGCCCGGCAGGCGCGCCAGCGCCCGCTTCGGCGGCGACGCCAGCGATGGCGTAGCCCATTTTTTCGGGCCGCTCATTCTGGTCGGCGTGGAAATAGGATGAGGACAGGATCGAGAAACCGATGACAGCGATTCCGCCTGCAAAGGCCCAGCCTGCGATCGTGTTGAAACGCTTGTCCATTCCCAGCCCCATTTTTTGGGCGCATTTACGGGCCCGCTGCCTGCAACGCACCTTTGGCCGCAGGGATAATCGGGCCCCCGCACCAGCGCAAGTGCGATTAAAACCGCATGGGCCCGCGCGTCTGTGATCCAGGACAAATTTGGACACATAGGGAGAGGCGGGGGGAGAGGCGGGGGGAAAGGCGGATGGGCGGGATTCGTCTTGCCCCGGCCCCGGCCTTTCGCCTAACGGCCCTGTCCATGCAGAATTTCCCCGAACCCGCCCGCTTGCTCGTCGACAGCATGAGCGCCGCCGCCGCTGCTGATCCGGCCCGTGCGATTGCGTTTCAGGGCGCGCCGGGGGCCAATTCGCACCGCGCCGCGCTCGAAATCATGCCCGAGGGGCTGCCCCTGCCGTGCTTTTCGTTCGAGGACGCGCTCGATGCCGTGCGTGAAGGGCGCGCCGGACAGGCGATCATCCCCATCGAGAATTCGCAACACGGGCGCGTGGCCGACATCCACTTCCTGCTGCCCGAAAGCGGGTTGCGGATCGTGGGCGAGCATTTCCTCGACATTCATCACTGCCTGATGGCCCGCCCCGACGCCGGGCCGATCACCGCCGCGCACAGCCATCCCCAGGCGCTGGGCCAGACGCGCTTCTACTTGCGCGAACGCGGCATCGTGCCGATGGCCTATGCCGATACGGCCGGGGCCGCCGCGCTGGTTTCCGCCGGGAACGAGACCGGACAGGCCGCCATCGCCCCGCGCATCGCCGCCGAGCTTTACGGCCTCGACCTTCTGGCCGAGAACATCGAGGATGCGGCGGACAACACCACGCGCTTCGTCCTGCTGGCCCGCGCGCCGCTCGACCCTGCGACGATCGAGGGCCCCGCGCTCACCACGTTCGTCTTCGAGGTGCGCAACATTCCCGCCGCGCTCTACAAGGCGCTGGGCGGCTTTGCGACCAATGGCGTCAACATGACCAAGCTGGAAAGCTACCAGAAGGGCGCCAGCTTTTCCGCGACGATGTTCTATGCCGATATCGTGGGCGCGCCGGGCGATCCGGCGGTGGACCGGGCGCTGGAGGAACTGGCCTACTTCTCGAAGAACCTGCGGATTCTGGGCACCTATCGGCTGGAACGCGCGCGCGGCTGATCTGACAACATCTCTGCCGACATCTCTGGCAACATCGGCGCAAACGATGCTTGCGCAAGGGGCTGGCGGCGTGCGACCACCCTGTCGGTGAGCGTGCCCCTTCCCGATCCTGCTGCCAGTGCCGATGCGGGCGGGCCCCATGCCGATCAGGCCTGGCGCGCGCTCCATGGTATGGGCGAGATCCAGTTCGCGCCGGTCACGCCGCCCCCGCCAGACCCGGTCTATGTTTCGCCCAACTGGCTCAGGGCGGTGATGCAGGCGCTGGCGCGCGGTTTGGAATGGCTGGGGGAGCATGTGTTCGCGCCGCTGGGCTTGCACCTGTCGCATGGCTGGCGGTGGGTGGTTCTGGTGCTGGGGCTGGCGGGCATTGTCGCGCTGGTCTGGCTGGCGTGGGTCTTGCTGGCGCCGATGGTGCGCAAGTGGCGCGCAAGGGCGCCTGAGGAGGCCGTGCTGGCCGGGCCCTCGCCCGAAGCGCTCGCCTTGCTTGAAGAGGCGGACAGGCTGGCCGCGCAGGGCGACTATGGCGCGGCGGTGCATCTGCTCTTGCGGCGCAGCGTGGGGCTTCTGGCGGCGGCGCGGCCCGATCTGTTGCATCCATCGAACACCGCGCGCGAGATTGCCGGGATGCCCGCGCTGCCCGGCGCGGCGCGGCTGGCCTTTGCCACGATGGCGGGGGAGGTCGAGCGCGCGCGCTATGCCTTGCGCGCGCCGGGGCCACAGGAATGGGCGCGGGCGCGCGGGGCCTATGCCGCATTCGCGGCGCAGCCGCTGGGGGCTGGGGCATGAGCGCGGTTGCGGCTTCGCGTCCTCAGACTTTCGGCAGGGGGGGCACGCTGGCCCTCCTGCTGGTGGGCATGGGGCTATTCGGCCTGTTTCTGTGGTATCTGGGGAATGGCGGGCCGGGGACGAATAACGGGGGCGGGCATGCCGGGGGGCGGGGCCTCAACGGCTTTGCCGGGCTGGCCGCGCTGGTGCAGGCCGATGGGCAGGAGGTGACGCTCGGGCGCGGGGCCATGGCGCTCAAGACGCCGGGCTTGCTCGTGCTGACTCCGCTGGCCGATGCCAAGGGCAGCGACATCGAACAGGCCGTCGTCGCGCGGCGGCATATCGGTCCGACGCTGGTGGTCAGCCCCAAGTGGCAGGCCATGCCGGTTCCCGCCAAGTGGAACAAGCCGCGCGGGTGGACGGTCCTGACCGGCCTTGCGCCGCCGCAATGGCCCGGTTTTCTCGATGACGTGGAGGTCGATGTGGCCAGGGCGCCCGCGCATGGCTGGCATCTGGCCGACGGGACGCAAGGGCCCCTGCCGTTCGACAAAGTTGTCCTGAGCGGCAAGGGAGACCACCTCGTGCCGCTGGTACGGGCGGCGGACGGGCGGATTCTGGCGGCCTATGTCGACGATTCGGGGCGGTATCGCGCGCTCGGGCAGCTTGCCGGACAGGATGTGGATGCGCCCGGTTTCGGGGACAGGCCCGGTTTTGGTGGCAGGGACGAGGATTTGCAGCCGCTGGTCGTGGTGTTCGAGCCGGACCTGCTCGACAATGCCGGACTGGCCGACCGGCGCACGGCGATGCTGGCGCTGCGCCTGATCGCGGCGGCCTCGGCCAAGACGAGCGAGCGCGGGGTCACGTTCGACCTCACGCTGGCCGGGGTGGGCGCGCGGCGCAATCTGCTGACGCTGGCGTTCGAGCCGCCGTTTCTGGGCGCGACCGTGGTGCTGGTGTTGGCCTTGCTGGCGGTGGGCTGGCGCGCGTGGTGCCGGTTCGGGCCAGTTGCGGGCAGCGCACTTGTGGCGGGCGAAATGGCAGGGCGCGGGGCGCTGGTGGCCAACAGCGCCGGGCTGATCCGCCGGGCACGGCGGCTGCACTTGTTGACGGGCCCTTATGCGCAAGCCTTGCGCGAGCGGATGGCCGCGCGGCTGGGTCTTCCGAGACTGGACCTGTCGCTGGGGGCCACGATGGCGCTCACCGATGCGGCCATCGACCGCGCGTTGAACCGGCAGGGTGATGAAGACGCGTCTTTCGCGCAAGTGGCGCAAGCGCTGGCGCAGACCCGCAGCGAGGCCGAGGCGGTGCGTCTGGCGATGCGCCTGCATGAGATGGAACAGAGTGTGGTGAAAGGGACGGCGGAATGACTCTCGATGGCGTGCGCGAACTGGCCGGGGCGATCCGCCGCGAGGTGGCCAAGGCGGTGATCGGGCAGGAGGGCACGGTCGATCACCTGCTCGTGGCGCTGCTGGCGGGCGGGCATGTCCTGCTCGAAGGGCCGCCGGGGACGGCCAAGACTTTTCTGGCGCAGAGCTTTGCCACGGCGGTCGGGCTCGATTTCGGGCGTATCCAGTTCACGCCCGACCTGATGCCGGGCGATATTCTCGGCTCCAACCTGTTCAATTTCCAGACCAGCCAGTTCACCCTCACACGCGGGCCGATCTTTCACGAGATGGTTCTGGCCGACGAGATCAACCGCACCCCGCCCAAGACCCAGGCCGCCCTGCTCGAAGCCATGCAGGAGCGCCGGGTGACGCTCGACGGGACGGTCCATCCGCTTTCGCCGCGCTTCATGGTCGTCGCCACGCAGAACCCGATCGAGAACCAGGGCGTCTATCCGCTGCCCGAGGCCCAGCTCGACCGCTTCCTGTTCAAGCTCCTGGTCGATTACCCTTCGGCGCAGGAAGAGGCGGCTATCGTCGCGCGCTATGGCGCGGGCGGCGGGGCGCGCCATCCGGTCGAGTTGGGGGTCATGGCCGTGGCCGATGATGCCGCGCTGGGCGCCGCGCAGGAAAGCTTGCGCATGGTGACGCTGGCCGCGCCGCTGGTCGATTACATCGTCGCGCTCGTGCGTGCGACGCGCGAGGGGGGCGACCTTCTGGCCGGGGCCAGCCCGCGCGCGGCGGTTTTGCTGGCCGGCGCGGCGCGGGCGCGTGCCGCGCTCGACGGGCGCGATTATGTGATTCCCGACGACGTGAAGGCGCTGGCCACGGCGGTCCTGCGTCATCGCATGGTGCTGAGCCCTGCCGCCGAGATCGAGGGGCGGCAGGCCGAAGGGATCGTCGCCGATCTCGTCGAGCGCGTGCCCGCGCCGCGCTGACCGTAACGCGGATGCGCCTGTTTTCCCTTCCTTCTGGTCTGGTGCCCCCGGTCTATCCGACCGGGCGGGCGGTGGCCCTGCTGGTCGTGCTGGCGCCGCTCGGGCTGTTGCTGGCCGCGCTGGCGCCGCAGGGGTGGGCGCTGGCCCCGGCGGCGGGCGGCGTGGTCCTGTTGCTGGCGCTGCTCGACGGGCTTCTGGCTGGCCCCGTGCGCGTGGAGCGCGTGGATGTGCCCGGCGACGCGGAAGTGGGGCAGGATCTGGTGCTGGGGGCCGCAGTGGAGGCAGGGCCGCGCGCGCGCGATGTGCAGGCGCTGCTGGCGCTCGATGCGCGGCTGGCGCCGGGCGGGCGGGTGGCCCTGGAATCGATTGGGGAATCGGTTGGGAAATCGATTGCTGGCGGTCCGTCATGGCGGGGGCGGGCCAGCGTGCGGCCGGTGCGGCGCGGGCCGGCCATGGTCGAGGCGCTGTGGCTGCGCTGGACGGGGCCGCTCGGGCTGGGGCACCGGCAGGCGGTGCAGCGGCTGGACGAACCCGTCCATGTCTGGCCCGACATTGCCCCGGTGCGCAGCCCGGCCTTGCAGATGTTCCTGCGCGACGCGGCCTTTGGCCTGATCGCGCGGCGCATTCGCGGCGAGGGGACCGAGTTCGAGGCACTGGCCGACTATGAGCCGGGGATGGACCGCCGCCGGATCGACTGGCGTTCTTCGGCGCGCCATGGCCGCCTGTTCGCCAAGGAATTCGAGACCGAGCGCAACAACCAGATCGTGTTTGCCTTCGATTGCGGGCAGGCGATGAGCGAGCCGATTGCCGGACTGGCCCGGCTCGACCGGGCGATGACCGCCGCGCTCACCACGGCCTGGGTCGCGCTCAAGGCGTTCGACCGGGTGGCGGTCTTCGGGTTTGCCGCCCGGCCCCTCGCGCTTTCGCCGTTCGTGGGCGCCCCGCGCGACTTTGCGCAGCTTCAGCGCAGCGCGGCGGCGCTCGACTATCACATGCAGGAGCCCAATTTCACGTTCGCGATGGCCACGCTTGCCACCCGGCTGCAACGGCGCTCGCTGATCGTGGTTTTTTCCGATTTCACCGATCCGACCGGCGCGCAGATCATGGTCGAGAGCCTCGGGCGGCTGCTCGAACGCCATCGCGTGCTCTTCGTGGTCATGGCCGATGCCGATCTGGCCGGGTTCGCCCATGCGCCCCCGCGTGATCTCGACACGATGGCCCGCGCGGTGACCGCACAGGCCCTGTTGCGCCAGCGCGCGCTGGTCTTGCAGCAATTGCGCCAGATGGGGGTGAACGTGGTGGAAGCGCCGCACGAGCGGATCGGCACCGCGCTGCTCGATGCCTATCTGGCGATCAAGCGTGAAGGGAGTTTGGGGTGATCGGGGAAGGGGTGATCGGGGGCCTGTTTTCCCGCAGGAAGGCGCAGGACGTGGCGGTCGAAGCCGCCGCCTTGCGCTCCGACCGCTTTCGCCAGACGCGCGAGGGCGACTGGCAGCGGCTGGAGGCGATCATCACCCGGATCGAGCGCGGGCGCTTGCGTTCGCTGTCCGACGAGGACTTGCTGGCGCTGCCCGTGCTCTATCGCGGGGCGGTCTCGGCGCTGGCCATCGCGCGCGAAACCTCGCTCGACGCGGCGCTGGTCGCCTATCTCGAAGGGCTGGCGCGGCGCGCGTGGTTCGTCGTCTATGGCCCGCGCGAGGGGCTGGGCGCCTGGATGCGGCGGTTCTTTGGCGGCGGGTGGAGCGCGGCGGTGCGCGGGCTGGGTCTCGATATCCTGATCGCGCTGGCGGTCATGGTGCTGGGCACGGTGATCGGCTGGCTGATGGTGGCCCACGATGTGGACTGGTTTGCCAGCATGATGGGCGGCATGGCCGACGATGTGCGCGTGCCCGGTGCCAGCCGCGCGGCGCTTCATGGCACGCTGTTCGGCCAGCAGGGCCAGACGGGCCTGTCGGTCTTTGCCGCGTTCCTGTTCAGCAACAATGCGCAAGTCACGCTGATGGCCTTTGCGCTGGGCTTTGCCTTTGGTCTGCCCACGCTGCTGGTGCTGATCCACAATACGACCGGGCTGGGCGCGCTGCTGTGGCTCTATCACGGGCAGGGTCTGCTGCTCGACCTGATCGGCTGGCTGGCGATCCACGGGACGACCGAACTGTTCGCGATCCTGCTGGCCGGGGCGGCGGGCCTGCACATCGGGCGGGCCATGGCCTTTCCGGGCGACAGGCGGGTGGTCGATGCCGCCGCGCAAGCCGGGCGGCGCGCGGCGCAAGTGATGGTCGGCGTCGTTTTGATGCTGGTGGTGGCCGCGCTTCTCGAAGGGTTCGGGCGGCAACTGGTGAATACGACGGCGACCCGGCTGGTGATCGGGGGCGTGATGCTGGCGCTGTGGTGCGCCTATTTCTTCGCCTTCGGGCGCGGAAAGCGGGCCTGATGGTGCGCAAGGCACAACGCGCGGGCTATCGCGCCGATACGCGGCGGGTGCGCACGGTGATCACGCCCGAGGGCGTGCCGCTGGCGTTCACGTTGGGGGCGCGCGGCGCGCGGGCGCTGGCCTTCGGGCTCGATCTGATGATGATCGGGGCCATGCTCGTCGGTGTTTCGCTGGCACTTTTTTATATGGCCCGTGCCGCGGGCATGAGCGTGGACAACCCGGCCAGCCAGGCGCTGGTGGTGGTGTGGATCATCGTGATGTTCGCCTCGCGCCATGTCTGGTTCCTGCTGTTCGAGCTGGGGCCGCGCGGGGCAACGCCGGGCAAGCGGGTGCTGGGCCTTCGCGTGGCGGCGCGCGATGGCGGGCGGCTGACCAGCGAGGCCGTGGTGGCGCGCAATATCCTGCGCGAGATCGAGATAACCTTGCCCATGATGTTCCTGGGCGATGCTCTGCGGCAGGATGCCGATGCGGGGCTGATGGGCTGGGCCGGGGCGGGCTGGTTCCTGCTGTTCGTGTGCTTCCCGTTCTTCAACCGCGATGCCCTGCGGACGGGGGATCTGGTGGCGGGAACCTGGGTGGTCGAAGCCTCGCGGCACAAGCTGGAGGCCGCGCTCTCGACCGGGGAGGCCGCACGGCAGGGGCACAGCGCGCTCACGCAGACGACCTATCGCTTTGGCGAGGCCGAACTGGCGGTCTATGGCGAACTGGAATTGCAGGCGCTCGAACGCGTGCTGCGCGAGGACCGGGCCGAGGCGCTGGCGCAAGTGGCCGATGCGATCTGCACCAAGATCGGCTGGACGAGCGGGCGGGGCGACGAGCGCGCGTTCCTCGAAGCCTACTACACCCAGCTGCGTGCCCGCCTCGAAGGGGGCATGCGGCTGGGGCAGCGCAAGGCCGACAAGTATTCCTGAAAACGGGGCTCTCTCTCAGAGCCCGACCCAAAAGTCCTTCGGGTCGGTTTGGCGGGTCTTTTGCGCCACCACGGCGTCGGCTGTTCGCCACGATGCTTTCAGCATCGCTGGGCTCTCAGCCTTCTTGTGGTGACCCAAAATCCCTCGCCAAACCTCCGCCTCCCGACTTTTGGGTCGGACTCTCAGGCCTCGCAGACATCCAGATCGTAGAACCGCACGATCTCGTCCCAGGCTTCCTGCGCGGTCTCGACCGGCTTGAACAGGTTGAGATCCTCGAAGTTGATCACCCCTTCCTCGGCGATGGCGCGGAAGTTGATGACCCTGTTCCAGTAGTCTCCCCCGAACAGCAGCACGGGGATCGGCTTCATCTTGCCGGTCTGGATCAGGGTGAGCAGCTCGAAGAATTCGTCGAACGTGCCAAAGCCGCCGGGGAACACCGCCACGGCGCGCGCGCGCATCAGGAAGTGCATCTTGCGCAACGCGAAATAGTGGAACTGGAACGAGAGGTGGGGCGTCACATAAGGGTTGGGCGACTGTTCGTGGGGCAGCACGATGTTGAGCCCGACGGTATCGGCGCCGACATCGACCGCGCCGCGATTGGCCGCTTCCATGATCGAGGGGCCGCCGCCCGAGCAGACCACGAACTGGCGCTTGCCTTCCTCGACCACGCCGCAGGCCGAGGCGAGCCGCGCGAGTTCACGCGCTTCGTCGTAATACTTCGACTTGGCCACCAGCCGCTCGACGACGGCCTTGCGCTCGGGGGTGGTCGCCGCATCGAGCGCGGCCTGCGCGTGCTCGGGCGAGGGGATGCGGGCCGAGCCATAGATCACCAGAGTCGAGCCGATATCGGCTTCCTCCAGCAGCATCTCGGCCTTGAACAGTTCGAGCTGGAAGCGCACCGGACGCAGTTCCTCGCGCAGGAGGAAGTCGGTGTCGCGGAAGGCCAGCCGGTAGGCCGGGTCCAGCTGCTGGGGCGTGGCGCCCGGATGGTTCTCGGCGAAGCCGGCTTCCTGCTCGGCCTTGTAGAACTTGCGATTGACGAGAGCGCGGTTGATTTCTTCTTCTGTCATTCCGCTGAAGGTGGGCTGGCCGAACGCACTTGGCAAGCCCTTATGCCACCATCGGAAAGGCCCAATGGCGGCTTTAAGATTAGAATAAAGCTGACACCAGCATCTGGAGGGCGGCGCCGTAATAGTCGTTGGCCAGCCCCAGCGGCGGGGCGCTGCCGATCAGGCGGGCAGCGATCGCCGCGCCGCCATTGGAAACGGCATAAGGCGCGCGCTGGCCATTGGTCAGGTCGATCCAGGCGGGGATCGGCTGGCCTTCGGCGAGGCACTGGCGCCAGAACGCGGCGACCGGCTGGGCCAGGCTCGTGCGGTTGCCTGCCATGGCATAGAGCGGCACGCGGATGGCGTCGAAGCCGAAGCGCGGATCGTGTCCGGGGGCGGGCGCGAACTGGCCGGGGCCGGATACTTCCACCCAGTCGGCAGGCAGGCCGAACGGGCCGAAGCGGGCCTGCGAGACGACCATGGCGCTGTCGTCGCCCAGCGCACTCCAGAAATCGCCGTTGTCCCACTCGGCAAAAGTGCGGAAGGCGGGCCAGATGAAGTAGGACGGATTGACGATGACCGGGCCATTGGCCCCCCGGCTGTTGTCGACGAAGCCATCGAGGCCGGGCAGCAGCAGCTTGTAGCCGAAGCGTTCGACCACCAGACGGCGGCGGATCGCGGCGCGGATGGCCGCAGAGCGGGTGCGCCAGCCATTGCCGGGCCAGCGCTGGCCTCCGCGGCCCAGCGCCCAGGCGATCAGGATGTCGCCATCGGTGGCGTTGTTGTGATCGGGAACGCGTTCGGGGCTGTTGGGATCGTATTTCCAGGCGTGGAGCGCCACGTCGCTGCGCATCAGGGTCTCGTTGGCCCAGTTGGCCATGGCCGAAAACGCCTCGCGATCATCTGCGCGCAGGGCGAGCAGCATGCCGTATCCCTGGCCTTCGCTGTGGCTGATCCCGCCGTTCTGGGGATCGACCACGCGGCCCGAGGGATCGAGGAAGCGGGCCTTGAACGTGTCCCACTCGCCGGTGTTGACCATGGCCTTGCTCTGTCGCGAGGGCGCGCAGGCCGCCGTGAGGGCGACCAGAATGCCGAACCCGAACCCGCGCCGGTCGATGGATGTGCCATCGGGACGGCCGGTGTCTTGCCTGTATGTTGCCTTTTTCACCGCGGAGTTCACTGTAGAATCGATTTTCACGTTATCGCCCATGCCGGATTTCGAGCGTATGCCCCTTCCAGTGGGCGGTCGTGGTCAGGCTCTGCCCGCTGCCCATCATGCGGAACCAGGTGTCGTAGGTGCCTTCCATCAAGGGCGGCAGCAGCGTGCGCCAGGGATCGGCCATCTGGGCATCGCTTTCGGGATAGAGGCCGTCGTGGCGCACGAGGATCGCGCTATCCTCGACCGTGACCACCGCGCTGCCCCAGCCGAGCGCCGCCCACAGCGCGTTGATGCGCGTGGTCATCGTGCCCAGGTCTTCCACATCGCCGAGCGCGACGACCGCCGCGATCCGGCGCCCGACAGCGGTGAAGAAGCCGTGGTGCTGGTCCGGGGTGGCCGCGCTGGCCAGTTCGCGGGCGATCATGGCAACCAGAAAGCTGGCCCCCGTGGCGGCATCGGTTGCGCCGCCCGAAGCACTTGCCGAACCGTTCCCCGAACCGTTCAGGCCCCCTGCCTGCGTGCTGAAACGCAGCGAGCCGGACGGGCGGGGCGCAATCGGATCATCGAACATCATTTGCTTGCTCCCAGACTCTGGCGAATGCCGATGGTCGAGCGGATTTCGTCATAGCTGCCAAACGTGTTGTAGCTGGCCTCGCCCCCGATGCGGGTGGACGGGCTGACCTGATAGTAGAGCGACCCTTCGGCCGAGAGGGCGAAGCCGGTCTTGCTCAGGCTGTCGTAGCGGGCGCGCACATCGCTGTTGATGGCCTTGAGCCCGTCGAGCGTGGACTGGCGGTTCGCATCGATCGGATAGAGGGCGACCTCGTCCTGGTTGTAGCTCTGGTAGCCGGGGGTGGCTGCGGCCTTGACCGTGAGCTTGCCCTTGTCCAGTTCGTAGCGGACCGGGAAGCTGACCGACAGGAAGCTTTGCGGGCTGAAGTACCCGCCATGGCCATAGGTGAAGTAGTTCTGCGGGTTGTCGTAGGCCTGATAGTTGACGTTGATGCCGGTGCTCAGGTGCGAGTGCTCGGTCTGCATCACGCGCAGGTAGCCCCCGACATTGGCCTCGATCCCGCTGTTGTGGGCCACGCGGGTGCCGCGATAGGTGTTGTAGGCCACGCTGCCATAGGCCCCGCTGCCGTTGCGGTCGATTGACAGGCCGCCGCCCCCGCCCAGACGCATCACCTGCCCCCAGGTCAGCCCCGAGACCGGATCGCGCGTGCCCGCGAAAGAGATGATGCTGTCGGTCACCGGGCGGCGCTCGACCCAGGCCTGGGCCTGAACCCCGCCACCCAGCGAGGGCGTGACCCCGGCGTGGAACGAGACGGTCGTGCGGCCCATGTTGATCGGCGTGCTGCCCACGTCGACATGGAGGGTCTGGTCGTCATAGCCCGCGCTCACCGCGACGCCCGACTTGTGCTGGGTTTCGGCCTGTTTCAGCAGTGAAACCTGCTTGTTGACGATGCCTTGCGCCTCGGGCGTGGCGTTGGTGCCGAAGCGGGCGAGGGCCGATCCGGTCGGACGGCCCGCATCGATGACCACGGCTTCGGCGCGGGCATGGACACGCCCGCCAAACAGGCCGGTCGAGATTTCGGCGGTGCCGCGCATGTCGCGCAGTTGCGAAAGCCCGGTTTCGCCCTGACGCTCGCGGTAGGAGGTCGAGAGGTCGACACGCGGCCCGCTTTGCGCGGTGAGCTTGGCGATGTCGTTTTCGATGCTGGCCATGACCGGGTCGAGTGGACCTTCAGCCATCTGGGAGCCGCCCCCGTTCGCATCGAAAGGCGATGGCGCGAAGGGCTGGCCTTCGTAGGGCTGTTGGGCGGGATAGGGCGCAGCGTAGGGCTGCGCATTCTGGGCATAAGTGCCCTGAGGGTAAGCACCCTGCGGATAGGCACCCTGGGGATAGGCACCCTGCGGGTAAGCGGCCTGAGGGTAAGTGTTCTGGGGATAGGCCGTTTGGGGGTAGGGCGCCTGCGGGTACGCGTTCTGCTGGGGGACGTTCTGGGGATAGTCGGCCTGCGTATAACCGCCCGGGGCATAGCCATCCTGCGGCTGGGCCGGGGTGTCGTAGGCGGTCCGGGTAAAGGAGGCGGCCGGTTCGCGACCGAAAGCGGGAACCGGGGCATTGGCCAGCGCGGCACGCGGCGCGGCGGCAGGGGCGAAGCCGCCTGCATCGGCAAAGCCCGTGTCGGGCGCATTCCCGGTCGCATAGGCCATCGGCTGCGGGCGCGAGGCCTGCCTGCTCGCAGGCGCAGCGGCACCCGGTGCGGCCCCGTACGGGGTATTCCCATATTGTTGGGTGTTGCCGTACTGGGTATTTCCAGTGTTGGCCGCTCCGTAAGGTGATGGGGCGGCCCCATAGGTCGGCGCGGCATAGGCCTGCGTGCCATAGGCTGGTGCACCATAGGCCGGAGTACCGTAACCCGGTGAACCATATGCGGGGGCGCCATAGCTGCCCGGCGCTCCGTAACCGGAAGACATGGCTTGGGGTTGTGCGACAGGTGCGTTGGCGGTCGGAAGACGCGTGCCGTTGCCCAGTGAAAAAGGATTGAGCACCGGTTGCGGCTGGGCCACGGCCCGGTCGCGGAACGGATTGCCTGTGCCCATGCCCGTCGGGTCGCCCGAGAAGGGATTGCCGCCAAAGGCATCGATGCCGTTGCTGCCCGATTGGCGGGAATAGAGCGCGCGTGCTTCCTTGAGCAGACGCACCGCGCCGCTGCGGTCTCCGCGCGACTGGGCCACCTGGGCCAGCGTCATGCGGACCTGATAATCCTGGGGGAAGGCGGCGAGCGCCTGTTGCTGCGCGCTTTCCGACAAGGCGCGGTCGCCTGCGGCCTGCGCGGTCTGGGCGAGGCCGAGCAGGGCGTCGCGGTTGCGTCCGTCGCGCGTGAGCACGATCTGGTAGGTCTGCGCGGCCCGTGCCGACATTCCGCCCGATTGATAGAGCCGGGCCAGCGCGCTGATCACTTCGAGATTGTCGGGCGCCGCGTTCCAGGCTGCGCGCAGCACGTCGAAAGCCTGGGCGAACTGGCCGGCAAGGCGCAGGCGGTCGGCCTGGTTGACCGAAAGCCCGGCGGCCATGCGCGCCAGCGTGCGCTGGCCTTCGGGCGAGGTGTTGCCCAGGCTCGACGCGCGTTGCAGCGCGGCGCGGGCCAGATCGTCGCGCCCGGTCTTGGCCAGCACGCGCACGACCGCGTCATAGCCTTCCAGATCGGCGATATCGCCGCTCATCGCCGCTTGCGCGAACTGGCTGGCGCCTGCGCCATCGCCCAGATCGTAGAGGGCGCTGGCAATGGCGGCACGGCGCGCGGCGGGCAGGGTCTTGAGCCCGCCCAGCTGGCGCAGCGCCGAGACGGCCTGCGTCCGCTGGCCTGCGGCGGCCATGGCCTTGGCCCGTTCGATGGCCGCATCGGTCTTCACGCCCAGCACGAAATTGCGCATCGCGGGGGTGCGCTGGCTGTCGGGGATGCGGTCGATCAGCGATTCGGCTGCGGCGTTGCGGTTCAGGTCGGCATTGATCAGCGCGGCGGCATAGAGGCCGTCGGGATCGCTCGACCGCGAGAGCGAGGCGATCAGCGATTCGGCCTCGACGCTGCGGCCATGGCGGATCAGGAACCGCGCAAATTCGTAGCGGATCCACGGATCGTTGGGGTCGAGGGTCAGCCCGCCCTGAAATTCCTGTTCGGCGGTCACGTCGTCGCCACGCGCGGCGGCGGCCATCGCGCGGCCACGGGCGGCGCGGCTTTGCAGGCGCTGGTCGCTCTGCGAACCGCCCAGTTCGCTGGCCTGCCGATAGAAATCGGCGGCATCGGCATAGCGGCCCTGCCGTTCGTAGATGTCGGCCAGCAGTTCGAAGGCGGGGGCAGGCTGGGAAAAGCCCGAACGGGCGAGCGCCTCGGCGGCGGACTGGGCCTGGGCGGTCTGGCCACGGGCGAGCAGGGCGCGGGCCTCGTCCATGCCGGCATAGAACCGGGCCGTGCCCAGCGCCTGGGCCCAGCGCGCGGGATTGGGCTGGCGCGAGGCCTGTTCGAGCAGGTCGCGGGCTTCGGCAAAGCGGCTCTGCCGCAGGCGCACGATGCCCAGCCCGCCCAGCGCATCGCCATCGTTGCGGTTGGTGGCCAGCGCGCGCTGGAAACGGGTGGCGGCCGCATCGAGGTTGTTGTCGTCGAGCGCGTCGAAGCCGGCCATGCGCTGCTTGCCTGCCGTATCGGCGGCGCGCTGGCGGGCTGCGGAATTGGCCGGTGCCTTCGCGGCGGGGCGTTCCGCGCGCGCGCTGCGTGCAGGTTCCGCCGCGCGCTTGGGCGCGGCCTTGGTGGCGAGGGCCTGGCCAGCCGGGTGAGCGGGCGGATTGGTGCGGGCCGGAGCGGGCGCAGGCGTGCTGCCCCCGCCGTGAAGGGCCTGACGCGCCTGGGCATTGCCCGGATCTAGGGCGAGCGCCCGGCGCAGCGCCTGTTCGGCCAGATCCTGACGGCCCTTCGATTTCCAGTAGAGCCCTTGCGCGACCAGTTCCTTGACGCCGGGCACTTCGGCGAAGGCCACGTCGGGAACGGTCAGGAGTGCCGGGGATGCCAGCAAGGCCCTCAGGGCAGCACGTCGGAAATCGGTAGGCGCGCAGGACATCTCATTCATCCTTGGAAGCCAGACGCAGGCGAGCCTGGCGACGGAAGTAGGCATAGACAGGACCAGTCAGCCCCAGTGCCAGAATGAGCGTACCGAACGCCATGAGCAAGGGGCGTTGGCTGAACCAGAAGGCAAGTTTCATCCAGATGGGCAGGCTGCCCACCCAATAGGTCGAACCCAGGGCAAAGCTCGACATGCCATCGCCCGTCGTCACCGACATGTCGCCCTGGATCTGCGCGTTGATCTTGGCGTCGGCCATGCCATCGACCAGCGCGGGCAGGTCGGCGGCATCGTCGGCGATCAGCGCAACGACCGTGCGGTCGGAGGCGAACGGCGACTGGAAGCTGACGATCCCGGAAAAGCCGCGCGCGGCATGGATCATCGGCTCGACTTCGGCCTCGTTGGTGAGCCCGCGATCACCGAACAGGGCGGTCACATATTGCAGCGGGCTCTTCTGCGCGACCTTGAGGGTGTGGCCGTCCCAGTGCACCGGCGCATTGGCGAAGACCGCGCCCGCCCCGGCCATGGCCGAACTGCCGATCACCAGAATGTCCTGGCCCGACAGGCGATCAGGATCGATCCCCTCGGCCACGGTGACCCCGGTGGCGGCAACCCCCGTGCTGTCGCCAAAGCGGCCCATCAGGTCGAGGAAGGCCTCGACCGAGGCCGGGGTCGGGTTGCGGCTCATCAGCACGGTCGTCTCGCCCAGATCGGGGCGGATCGTGAACGGATAGCCCGCGCCCGCGAACGTCGCCAGATCGGGCATTTCGAGCGCGTGGTAGGCGTGGCTGAGGTCGATGGTCGAATTGGAATCGACCGAGACGCGCACGTTGTCGGGCAGGGAGCCCGTGCACTTCTGCTTGTCGGCCACGATCAGGTTGTAGTCGAAGACCAGCTCGTTCTGGCCGAACAGGTTGTAGCGCGGCAGGGTCAGGCTGGCGGTGCCGTCGAAGCTCTTGGCCCCGGACGTGCCGAACCAGTTGCTCCACCAGCTTCCCGCCAGCGGCAGGGTCTTGAGGAACTGGCTGTTGATCGAGATGTCGAGGCGCGAGGCCTTGCGGTCCATCCACTTGGCCAGCGGATAGCGATAGGTGAGGTTGAGCGTGCCCCCCTGGCGCGGCCAGAAGAACAGGTCGGGCGCCACGCGGAAGCGCGCGGTCAGCGGGCCGGGCGGCAGGCCCATGCCCTGAAGGGCATAAGGCTCGGTGATCTCGCCCAGCTTGACCGGGTGATCGGTGGTGATCCAGCGCGGCGCGCCATAGCGCGGATAGCTGGGCACGCGGGCGCCATCGAAGCTCATCCGGGCGCCGCCGAACACGCCCCGGCCCGACGAGATCGAGGCGGCGGCCACGCGCAGTTCGGCATCGTCGCGGCCCATGATCACCAGCAGCGTGCTGAACGGATCGCGCGGATTGCGGATCACCGCCGCCGAAGCGCCGGTCACCGGAATGTCGACGCCGGCAAGGCTCTGCCCCCCCTTGAGGAAGACGATGGCGTTGCCCGCAGGAAGCTGGCCATAGAGCGGCTGGAACGAGAAGCCGCGGTAGCTGGCCATGCTGCCCAGCCAGCTGGCGACCGAGGCGGCGGCCTCAAGCTCGCCGTGGTGGGGCTGTCCGGCAAAGACGAAGGGGATCTTGAGCGCGGTGTTGTCGGCGCGGTCGAAGAACGGGCCGGGCAGGTGCGAGAGGTCGGGCGCGCCGGGCAGGTCCTGCAAGGTCAGGTCGAGAAACGAGCGGGTATTGCTGATATTGGCCCAGAGCACCGAGTTGAACGGGTCTTCGCAATCGCGGGCATAGTGGCCGATCAGGCGCAGGTTGAGCTGGTTGTCGCCGGGCAGGAACAGGGCCGGGTTGACCTGAAGGGTCAGGAGCTGCCCGCCCGAATCCTGCGGGCGCAGCGCCACCGTCTGGACGGTTTCCCCGTTCACCAGCACGACCAGTTGCGACATGTCGCCCAGCAGGGCGGGCGACCAGGCCAGTTGCAGCGTGATCGTCGCCTGCGTGACGACCTGGTTCTTGCGCACGCCGAAGGGGATCGAGATTTCCCCGTGGGTGCCTTGCAGGCGCACCGCGTTGCGGATGCGCAGGTCCTTGAAGGTCAGCCGTTCGCGAACGACGCCTCCGCCCGATGTGGCCGCATTGGTGGAGGCAGGGGCGGCCAAAGAGGTTGCCAGCGGGGCGGCCTGTGCCCGGCCGGGCGCGAACATCGCGCCGACCATCGGCAGGGTGACCAGCAGCGCGGCAGCGGCGGCGAGGGCTTCGCGCTTCTTGCGCTTCTTGTCCTTCTTGGCTTCGGCGGCCTTGGCCCTGGCGTCTTCCTCGGCGGCGCGGGCGGCGATTCGGGCCACTTCGGCGGCGCGGCGCTGTTCGTCGCGCATATGCTTGCGCTCGGCAAAATTGAGCAGCAGCATGCGCTTGATCGTCACCCCGTCGACCACCAGAATATCCCTCAACGAACGCAGGCCGGGCACGATCGGCGGAGGCGCAGACCGTTGCCAGGCGTCTGCGCGCCCCAAAACGGCGCGAACAAGCCGACGCTGGCCCAATGTGTCAAGTGGACGATAGCGCACATAGGCGCGGCCATGGGCCAGACGGATGGTGTCGACCGGGATGGCCAGACGGTCATCGCCCATCGCCAGCACGATGTCGGTCACCTTCGCGTCGCCCACCGGCAGTTCGGCGGGCAGCTGGATGGCCGCGCCGCCCATCGAGATGTCGATGGTCGTGCCGTCGACGACATGGCCCGAGGAATAGTGGACGGCCACCGGCAGTTCGGCGTTGACGCGGATGGTCTGGCGGGCCTGGCGGGTCTCGCGGGCGACCGAGACGGCCCCGATCAGGATCGCGAGGCTGAACAGCGCCCAGCTCACGTTCAGGGCCAGCGTGTCGAGCTGAACATTGAACAGGTGCGGGAAGAACACGCGCTTGCCCACGCCCAGCACGATCCCGAACACGATCAGGCCGATGCAGATCAGGTGCGGCTTGACGATCGCCCAGTCGAAGAACGTGCGGTCGAGCAGGTCGCCCTTGTCGGTCACGTTGAACTTGCCCTTGCGCGGGTTGAACCAGGTCATGACCGTGGGCGCGACAAGGTGGAAGGCCAGGATCGTCTCGTAGATTTCCCCCCAGAACGGGCGGCGTTCGCCCGCCTGCGAGCGCTGGCTGGTGACCTGCGAGCAGAACAGGTGGGGCGCGGCATAGGAGAAGATCAGCGAGGCGGAAGCCGCGATGATGTTCTGGCCGAAGATCAGGTAGGCCAGCGGGCTGGTCAGGAAGCAGATCCGCGGCAGCGGAAACTGGAAGCTGATCATCGCATTGAGGTAGCACAGGCGCTGCTGCCACTTGAGGCCGGGGCGGAACAGCGGGGTGTCGATGCGCAGGATCTGCGTCATCCCGCGCGCCCAGCGGATGCGCTGGCCGATGTGGAGCACGAGGCGTTCGGTCGCCAGACCCGCCGACAGGCGCGCGCTGATATAGGCGGTGTCCCAGCCCATGCGCTGGAGCTTGAGCGCGGTGTGGGCGTCCTCGGTCACCGTTTCACCGGCAAAGCCGTTGGTCTGCATCAGCGCCTCGCGGCGGATGACCGCGCACGAACCGCAGAAGAAGGTGGCGTTCCACAAGTCGTTGCCGCCCTGCACCGGGCCATAGAACAGGTCGCCTTCGCCCGGCATGTTCTTGGCGACGGCCAGATTGCGCTGCACCGGGTCGGGCGAATAGAAGAAGTGCGGCGTCTGGATCAGCGCCAGCTTCTCTTCCTTCTGGAACCAGGCGACCGTCAGCTGGAGGAAGGCGCGGGTGGGCACGTGGTCGCAGTCGAAGATCGCGATCAGTTCGCCATCGGTCTTCTTCATCGCCGCGTTCAGGTTGCCCGCCTTGGCGTGCAGGTTGTTGTCGCGGGTGATGTAGCCGCAGCCCGCCTCGCGCGCGAAGGCGCGGAATTCGGGGCGGCGACCATCGTCGAGAATGAAGACCCGGTAGCGGTCGTGCGGGTAATCCATGTCCATCGCGGCGAACACGGTGTTGCGCACGATGTCGAGGCTCTCGTTGTAGGTCGGCACGTAGACATCGACCGTGGGCCAGGTGTCGGGCTCGCCCTCGATCTCCACCACCGGGCGTTCGAGCGGCCAGGAGGTCTGGAGGAAGCCGAGCAGCATGAGCACCCAGGCATAGAGTTCGGCCAGATAGAGCCCGGTGCCGAACAGGGCTTCGAGCGGGGTGCCGAAGGCCAGCGTCTGGGTCGTGCGCCAGAAGATGTAGCGGGTCGAGGTGATGATCGCCAGAATGCCGATGGCGATCGCCCCCTTGCGCGATTTCCAGCGCGAGAGCACCGCCATGCCCACGATCGTCCCGGCTGCCAGCGTCCACTGCTGCTTGATGTCGAGCGGAACGCCGATCACCACGATCGCGGTCAGGCCCAGCACCATGAAGGTGGCCAGACGCACCAGATTGGCGGGGTTGCGGAGCAGGGCGATCATGCCGCGCGGGTCTTTCCGGTGTTGAGGGCCGAGGTCATGCCGGCCTTGGCCGGGGCGGCCAGAGGCGCGTCGGAAAAGCCGGCGTCCTCGTCGGTTTCCGTGTCGCGGTGGTCGCCATCGCCGCCATCGTCGTCGTCGCCCCAGGTTTCGGCCAGCAGTTCGGCGACCTGGGCGCCCAGCTTGATGGTATCGGCCAGGGCCGCGCTGTGCGGGGCATAGCGGCCCAGCGTCTGGACCATGGCGCCCGCCTCGATCACCGATTCATCGCGGCGCACCTGACCGATCAGCCGGTCCCCGAGCAGTTCGCGCAGGAACCCGGCAGTGTGACGGGCAAAGCGGCGGGTGTCCTCGATCATCGAGAGCACGAACCAGGTCTTGGCGATGCCCGCGCTCGAAGCGCCCGGCAGCATCATCAGGCATTCGGCGGTGGCCGTGAGCGGGCAGATCTCGAAGGCCGCATAGGGCATCAGCAGGTCGCGCAGTTCGTGATTGTCCGAGGGAATGTCGGCCACGAAGATCGAGTCGCCACCAAAGCCGAAGTCGCCATTGGCCAAGCCCTGCGCGAAATCGGGCTGGAGGCTCATCTCCCAGGCCCGGCGCAGCGCGACGCCCTGCGCCGAGGCGCTGGCGGTCTCCTCGACCGGCGCATCGAGGCGCGGCAGGCTGTCGCCCGGCCCGAGGCCGAAGTGCAGCTTGAGCGTGCCGTTGCGCGCGAAATCGAGCGCGGTCACGTCGTGGCCGGCCCGCGAGAGCGCGATGGCGGTGGTCGCCGCCAGAAACGAGGTGCCGGTGCCGCCGCGCGGGCTGTGGAACAGGATCAGGGCCATCAGACGTCTCCCCCTTCGACGGCATCGGACAGGCGTTGCAGCAGCGAGCGGATGTTCTGCGCGCGTTCGGGGCGGCCATAGCGGCCAAACAGGCTGTCGGGTTGCCGGGCGGACGGGGCGCCGCCCTGGGCATGGGTGGAGGTCACCAGCGGGATGGCGGCGGGCATGTCGACCGGGGGCACGGGCTCTTGCGCCGGAGCGGGGGCAGGCGGGGGCGCATGGTGCAGGGCTGCGGCGTGGGGCGGCGTGGCGGGCCGGGGCTGTTCGGGCTCGACAGGGCGTGCCTGCGCGCGCGGCGCGGGCTGGCGTTCGCTGTCGCCCGGCTCGGCGGCCTCGATGGCTGCGGCCTCGCTCTGGGGCATGATGCGCGGATCCTTGAGCAGGGCTTCAAAGATCGGCCAGCTTTCCAGTTCGGCAAAGCGGTCGACGAATTCGCGATAGCGAAAGTCGCTCCTGCCCAGCCGCTCCAACAAGACCTTTGCATCTGCCCGCATAGCCCTACCCCTTAGTATTCGTACCAGCAGACGTTGCAGACAATGGTTAACAAAGCCTAACGGACGGCCCTCGGGCGCTCAAAAAGGCCCTGTTTTTGGGGAATCCGGGCGCAAAAGCCCATTTTGGACCCTTTACGCCGGATCAGAGGGCCGGTCCTGAATCTTCAGCTCCCGGTCGTGGCGGAGAATCGAGTCGACCGGGAGCGTGGGGGAGAGTGGGGGAGAGTGGGGCGCGCGGGCGGGGCTCAGTCTGCCACGATCCGGTAGGGCACCCGGTCGCGTTCGGCCGGGTCGACGCGGATGGCCTTGTCGCTGGGCGGAAACGCGCGCTGGTCGCAGGTGTCGCGCGGGCAGGTCCGGCACGAGGCGCCGATCCGCGCCACGGCATCCTCGCTCGTCAGGTTGAGGCCGTCGGCATAGACGAATTCGCTCGCCAGCGCCGCCTCGCAGCCCAGCGCCACTGCATAGCGGCGCGGCGGGCGGTAGTAGGAGCCCGAAGGCTTCACGAGTCCCTTGGCAATCGAGACATAGCGCACCTTGTCGGGCATTTCGGCGAGCTGGACATGGATGCGGTCGGGGATGGCGACGGCCTCGTGGACGATCCACAACGGGCAGGCCCCGCCATAGCGGCCAAACTGGAGCCGGGTGGCCGAATGGCGCTTGGTCACGTTGCCGGCCATGTCAACGCGGTAGAAGAACACCGGAATGCCGCGCGCCTGTGGGCGTTGCAGGGTCGAGAGGCGGTGGCAGGTCTGCTCGAAGCTGGTGTGGAACGGCTGGCGCAAGCGGTCCACGTCGTGGCGCAGCGCGCGCGCGGCCTGTCGGAAAGCCTCGTAGGGCATCGTGAGCGCGCCAGCCGCATAGTTGCCGAGCCCGACCGCAAGCAGATGGCGCGCGGCCTCCGAACGCAAGGGGGCGGCATCGACGATGGAGGCGATCTCGTCGGCTAGCGCCGTCACGCAGACCTGATAGGCCAGCTGGAACCGGCTCGATTCAAGTGGCTGGATGGAATCGAGCGTGAGCACGCGGCGTTCCGGGTCGTAGCGGCGCACGGGGCCGCCCCCGCGCCAGACCACCGAGACGCCTTCCCCCGAAAGCCAGTGCTGCATTTGCGCGATGTCGGGCGAGGGTTCACCCCCGCCGATCCGCGCGGCGAGTTCCTCGGCCCCGCGATCGATCGTGTCGACATAGTTGTTGGCCTGGTGGAACCAGTCGCGTGCTTCCTCCCACGGCAGGCGTCCGCCTGCGGCCAGGCTGGCGCCGATGGTGTCGTCCATCATGTCGAGGCGGTGGCGGGTCTGGGTATAGAGGCCGTGGAGCTGGACGACCTGACGGGCCAGATCGGGGAACTGGCGGGCAAGGCGCTCGATCTGCTCGCTTGGCGGGCCGGTCAATGCGTGTGGGGCCGAGGGGTTGGAGGCCGCCAGATGCGGGTCGGCCAGCGCCGCGCGCAGGGCCTCGGCCAGTTCGTCGGCCGCCGGAGGGGCCAGATCGGCCCAGTCGACCGGGAACGTGGCGCCCAGGGCATCGACGAGTCCGGCAGTGAGCGGACGTTCGTCGTTCTCCAGTTGCGAGAGGTAGGAGGCGCTGATGCCCAGCGCCTGGGCCATATCGGCCTGACGCAGGGCGCGGCGGGTGCGCAGGGCGCGCAGTGCCTTTCCGGCAAAGAGGGGGTGGCGAGCCATGACCGGCCAAGGGCTATCACGAGGCACCGGCTTTGCAAAGCAGGGCTTCGCAACTTTGCAGATTAACATTGGACAGCACCGGGCGGGCGGTGCATCGCGAACCATAATTAGCAAACTTGCAAAGCGGGAGATGCGGGGTGTCAGCGAACATTGCCGAAATGGAGCGGCGGCGCGCAGCGGCGCGCCTTGGCGGCGGCCAGCGGCGGATCGACGCGCAGCATGCCAAGGGCAAGCTGACGGCGCGTGAAAGGCTCGATGTTCTGCTCGACGAGGGCAGCTTCGAAGAAATCGATGCCTATGTCGAGCATAATTGTGTCGATTTCGGTATGCCCGAAACCACCATTCCGGGTGATGGCGTGGTGACCGGCTCGGGCACCATCAATGGCCGTCTGGTTTTCGTCTTCTCGCAGGACTTCACCGTCTTTGGTGGCGCCGTTTCCGAGCGCCACGCGATGAAGATCTGCAAGATCATGGACATGGCGCTCAAGGTTGGCGCGCCGGTGATCGGCCTCAACGATTCGGGCGGCGCACGCATCCAGGAAGGCGTTGCCTCGCTGGGTGGCTATGCCGAGATCTTCCAGCGCAACGTGCTGGCCTCGGGCGTGGTGCCGCAGCTTTCGCTGATCATGGGGCCTTGCGCGGGCGGCGCGGTCTACTCTCCGGCGATGACCGACTTCATCTTCATGGTGAAGGATTCCAGCTACATGTTCGTCACCGGGCCCGACGTGGTCAAGACGGTGACCAACGAGATCGTGACCCAGGAAGAACTGGGCGGTGCGGTCACGCATTCGACCAAGACTTCGGTGGCCGACCTCGCGCTCGAAAACGATGTCGAGGCCCTGCTGGCCGCGCGCGAGTTCTTTGATTTCCTGCCGCTCACCAACCGTACCGGCGTGCCCGAGCAGCCGACTTCGGACCCGTGGGACCGTCTCGACGAAAGCCTCGACACGCTGATCCCGGCTTCGCCCACGCAGCCTTACGACATGCACGAGGTGATCGCCAAGGTCGTGGACGAAGGCGATTTCTTTGAAATCCAGCCGGGCCATGCCGCCAACATCATCTGCGGTTTCGGGCGCATCGAGGGCCGCACGGTGGGCATCGTTGCCAACCAGCCGATGGTTCTGGCCGGCGTGCTCGACATTGCCTCGTCGAAGAAGGCCGCGCGCTTCGTGCGTTTCTGCGATGCCTTCGAGATTCCGATCCTGACGTTCGTCGACGTGCCCGGCTTCCTGCCCGGCACCGCGCAGGAGCACAACGGCATCATCAAGCATGGCGCCAAGCTGCTGTTCGCCTATGGCGAAGCGACCGTTCCCAAGATCACCGTGATCACCCGCAAGGCCTATGGCGGCGCCTATGACGTCATGGCCTCCAAGCACCTGCGCGGCGATCTCAACTATGCCTGGCCGACCGCCGAAATCGCGGTGATGGGTGCCAAGGGCGCGGTCGAGATCATCTTCCGCGGGCTTTCGGGCGAAGAGCAGGCCGAAAAGACCCGCGAATACGAAGACCGCTTTGCAAACCCGTTTGTCGCGGCGAGCAAGGGCTTCGTGGACGAGGTGATCCACCCCCATTCGACCCGCCGTCGCATCGCGCTCGGACTTCGCAAGCTGCGTGGCAAGAGCCTCGAAAATCCGTGGAAGAAGCACGACAACATCCCGCTCTGAGTTTTCGAGCCCGGAGCGTTCAGGATAAGGTTGCCAGGGAAAGTTTCGCATCATGAAGCTGGGCCGTTTGAACCATGTGGGCGTGGCCACGCCCGATCTCGATGCCTCGATCGCGTTCTATCGCGATGTGATGGGGGCAACCCACATCACCACGCCTTTCGTGCTCGAAAGCCAGCAGGTCCGCGTGGCCTTCGTCGATACGCCCGGCGAGGGCGGCACGGCGGGCACCCAGATCGAGCTGATCGAGCCCACCACCCCTGACAGCGCGGTGGGCAAGTGGCTGGAAAAGAACCCGCTGGGCGGCCAGCATCACGTCTGCTTCGAAGTGCCCGACATCCATGCCGCCAAGGCCTGGTTCGAGGCGCAGGGCAAGCGTGTGCTGGGCGAGCCGCGCATCGGGGCGCATGGCACGATGATCTTCTTCGTCCACCCGCGCGACATGGGCGGGCAGCTCACCGAGATCATGGAAGTGCCCGCCCACGACGGGGCCCATTGATACCTTAAAGATGCCTTATGCGCGTGCCTAACCCCCCGCATGCGCATGATCTGGAGAGGGGGCATATTCGGTCCACTGTCCCCTCTCCAACCCAGTTTGTCCCCCTCGGTGTGTTCCTGAGCGGGGCTTGAGGATGGCCTGATGACACAAGAGAAAAAGCCCGGAATCGACGATTGGGCCGCGCTGGCCACCCGCGAGGTGAAGGGCCGGGATCTGACCTGGCACACCCCCGAGGGGATTGCGGTCAAGCCGCTCTACACCGAGGCGGACGTGACCCACGATCCGGGGCTTCCGGGCTTTGCCCCGTTCACGCGCGGCGTGCGCGCGAGCATGTATGCCGGGCGTCCGTGGACGATCCGCCAGTATGCGGGCTTCTCGACCGCCGAGGAATCGAACGCGTTCTACCGCCGCAATCTGGCGGCCGGGCAGAAGGGCCTGTCGGTCGCCTTCGACCTTGCCACCCATCGCGGCTATGACAGCGACCACCCGCGCGTGGTGGGCGACGTGGGCAAGGCAGGCGTGGCCATCGACAGCGTCGAGGACATGAAGATCCTGTTCGACGGGATTCCGCTCGACCAGATGTCGGTCTCGATGACGATGAACGGCGCGGTGATCCCGATCCTGGCGTTCTTCATCGTCGCGGGTCAGGAACAGGGCGTGCCCACCGAGAAGCTGGATGGCACCATCCAGAACGACATTCTCAAAGAATTCATGGTGCGCAACACCTACATCTATCCGCCCGAGCCCTCGATGCGGATCATCTCGGACATCTTCGCCTATACCAGCGCGAACATGCCCAAGTTCAACTCGATCTCGATTTCCGGCTATCACATGCAGGAAGCGGGCGCGACGCAGGTTCAGGAACTGGCCTTCACGATTGCCGACGGCATGGAATACGTGAAGTACGGCATGGCCTCGGGCCTCGACATCGACAAGTTCGCCGGACGCCTGTCGTTCTTCTTCGCCATCGGCATGAACTTCTTCATGGAAGTGGCCAAGCTGCGCGCCGCGCGCGTGCTCTGGCACCGGGCGATGACGCAGCTGGGCGCGAAGGACGAACGCTCGAAGATGCTGCGCACCCACTGCCAGACCTCGGGCGTGTCGTTGCAGGAGCAGGACCCCTACAACAACGTCATCCGCACCACGATCGAGGCCATGGCCGCGATGCTGGGCGGCACCCAGTCGCTCCACACCAATGCGCTCGACGAAGCGATTGCCCTGCCCACCGACTTTTCCGCCCGTATCGCGCGCAACACGCAGATCGTGATCCAGGAAGAGACCGGCATGTGCAACGTGGTCGATCCGCTGGGCGGCTCGTACTACATCGAGGCGCTGACCGGGCAGCTGGTCGATCAGGCCTGGGCGATCATCGAGCGGGTCGAGGGCGAAGGCGGCATGGCCAAGGCGGTTGCCGCCGGCTGGCCCAAGGCGATGATCGAGGAAGCCGCCGCTGCGCGTCAGGCCCGTGTCGACCGGGGCGAGGACGTGATCGTCGGCGTCAACAAGTATCGCCTTGCGCAGGAAGACCGCATCGAGACCCTCGAAGTGGACAACCACGCGGTGCGCGAGGCGCAGATCGCCCGGCTCGCCGCCGTGCGGGCCGCGCGCGACGAGACCGCCTGCCGCGCCGCGCTGGACGCGATCACCAAGGGGGCCACGGAAGGTGGCAACCTTCTGGCCCTCGCCGTCGAGGCCGCGCGCCATCGCGCCACGCTGGGCGAGATTTCCGATGCCATGGAAGCCGTGTTCGGGCGCCATGGCACCGTGCCGACCCCGGTCAAGGGCGTCTATGGCGCGGCCTACAAGGATGATTCCCGCTATGCGCAGGTGCTGGCCGGGGTCGAGGCGGTGACCAGCCGTCTGGGCCGCGCGCCGCGTCTGCTGGTGGCCAAGATGGGTCAGGACGGTCACGACCGCGGGGCCAATGTGATCGCTTCGGCCTTTGGCGACATGGGCTTCGACGTGACTTCGGGCCCCTTGTTCCAGACCCCGGCGGAAACCTGCGCCCTCGCGCTCGAAAAGGGGGTCGACGCCATCGGCGCCTCCAGCCTGGCTGCCGGACACAAGACCCTGATCCCCGAACTGATCGCGCGCCTGCGCGAAGCTGGCCGGGGTGACATCAAGGTTATTGCAGGGGGGGTCATCCCGCCGCAAGATTATGAATTCCTGCGCGAAGCGGGGGTCCAGGGCATTTACGGCCCGGGCACCAACGTGGTCGAATGCGCCGCCGACGTGCTGCGCCTGCTCGGCCACAACATGCCACCGCTTGACGCCTGAGGAGAGGCAACGATGTTCAAGAAGATCCTGATCGCCAATCGCGGCGAAATCGCCTGCCGCGTGATCAAGACCGCGCGTGCCATGGGCATCAAGACGGTGGCGGTCTATTCCGATGCCGATGCCCGCGCCCCGTTCGTGGCCATGGCCGACGAGGCCGTGCATATCGGCCCGGCCCCTGCCGCACAGTCGTACCTGATCCCTGAAAAGATCATCGCGGCCTGCAAGGCGACCGGCGCCGAGGCCGTTCACCCCGGCTATGGCTTCCTGTCGGAACGCACCAGCTTTGCCCAGGCGCTGGCTGAAGAGAACATCGCGTTCATCGGGCCGCCCGTCGGCGCGATTGCCGCGATGGGCGACAAGATCGAATCCAAGAAGCTGGCCAAGACCGCAGGCGTCAACGTCGTGCCCGGCTATGTCGGCGAGATCGACGACACCGACCACGCGGTGCGCATCGCCAACGACATCGGCTATCCGGTGATGATGAAGGCGTCGGCTGGCGGCGGCGGCAAGGGCATGCGCCTGGCCTACAGCGAGCAGGACGTGCGCGAGGGCTTCGAGAGCGTCAAGCGCGAGGGGTTGAACTCGTTCGGCGACGACCGCGTGTTCATCGAGAAGTTCATCGAGAACCCGCGCCACATCGAAATCCAGATCCTGGGCGACCAGCACGGCAACATCGTCTACCTGAACGAGCGTGAATGCTCGATCCAGCGTCGCCACCAGAAGGTGGTCGAAGAAGCGCCTTCGCCATTCGTCAGCCCCGAAATGCGCAAGGCCATGGGCGAACAGTGCGTCGCGCTCGCCCGCGCGGTCGGCTATTTCTCGGCCGGCACCGTCGAACTGATCGTCTCGGGCGCCGACAAGACCGGCCAGTCGTTCTACTTCCTCGAAATGAACACCCGCCTTCAGGTCGAACACCCGGTCACCGAAGCGATCACCGGGATCGACCTTGTCGAGCAGATGATCCGCGTTGCTGCCGGCGAGCCGCTCGGCTTCACGCAGGACGACGTGAAGATCGAGGGCTGGTCGATCGAAAACCGCGTCTACGCCGAAGACCCCTATCGCGGGTTCCTGCCCTCGACCGGGCGTCTGGTCCACTATCAGCCGCCGGTGGCGGGCTGGACCGACGATGGCGCGGCCCATGGCCGTCGCGGGATCGACGGCGTGCGCGTGGACGACGGCGTCTATGAAGGCGGCGAAGTCTCGATGTTCTACGATCCGATGATCGCCAAGCTGATCACCTGGGGCGAGACGCGCGACGAGGCTGCCGACAAGCAGGTTGCCGCGCTCGATGCGTTCCAGCTCGACGGGCTGGGCCACAACATCGACTTCCTGAGCGCGATCATGCAGCACCCGCGCTTCCGCTCGGGCGAGCTGACCACCGGCTTCATCGCCGAGGAATATCCCGAGGGCTTCCATGGCGCTCCGGCTTCGCCCGAACTCCAGCGCGCGCTGGCCGGGATCGCCGCGTTCATGGCGACGGCACGGGCCGACCGCGCACGCCGCATCGACGGCCAGCTGGGCCGCCGCCTGCGTCCGCCGGCACACTGGGCTGTCACCTTCGACAAGACCACGTTCGACGTGGCGCTGACCGCCGATGAAGTGACCGTCGATGGCACGGCGCTCGACCTGTCGCTCGAATATACCCCCGGCGACCGTCTGGTCGAGGCCGAGGTTGATGGCGTGGTGCTGAGCGTCAAGGTCGTACCCACGCGCAGCGGCTTCGTGCTGACCACGCGCGGGGCGATCCACAAGGTGCAGGTCCTGCCTGCCCACGTGGCGCCTTATGCCAAGCACATGATCGAGAAGATCCCGCCCGATCTCTCGCGCTTCCTGATCTGCCCGATGCCGGGCCTGCTGGTGGCGCTCCATGTCGGCGAGGGCGACGCGGTCGAGGCCGGGCAGCCGCTCGCCGTGGTCGAGGCGATGAAGATGGAAAACATCCTGCGCGCCCAGAAGGCGGGCCGGGTGAAGACGGTGAAGGCCAAGGCGGGCGAGAGCCTTGCGGTCGACGCGGTCATTCTGGAGATGGAATGATCGACCGACACCGGTCCACACGTTGACGTTTACGTAAGCGTGAAATACAGCCTGTCGTGATCCGGTCGGCGGTCGGTCCTTTTCGGGGCCGGCCGCCGAACAACGAAAGGCATGGACACATGAAAGCCCTGGTCTGCGTGAAGCGGGTGATCGACTACAACGTGAAGCCGCGTGTGAAGGCGGATGGCACGGGTGTCGAGCTTGCGAACGTCAAGATGAGCATGAACCCGTTCGACGAGATCGCGGTTGAGGAAGCCATTCGCCTGAAGGAAAAGGGCGTGGTGAGCGAAGTGGTGGTGGTTTCGGTTGGGCCTGCCAAGGCGACCGACACGCTGCGCACGGCGCTGGCCATGGGCGCGGATCGCGCCGTGCTGGTGCAGAGCGACGACGAGGTCGAGCCGCTGGGCGTGGCCAAGATCGTCAAGGCCGTGGCGGATGAAGAACAGCCGGGCCTGATCATCACCGGCAAGCAGGCGATCGACGACGATGCCAACCAGGTCGGCCAGATGGTCGCCGCGCTGCTGGGCCGTCCGCAGGGCACGTTCGCCAATGAAATTGCGGTCGAGGGCGATGCGCTGATCGTCAAGCGCGAGATCGATGGCGGCCTTGAAACGGTCAAGCTGGCCCTGCCCGCCGTGGTGACCGCCGACTTGCGCCTGAACGAGCCGCGCTATGCCTCGCTCCCCAACATCATGAAGGCCAAGTCCAAGCCGCTGGCGACGAAGACCCCGGCCGATCTGGGTGTCGATGTGGCCCCGCGTCTCAAGACGCTGAAAGTGGCCGAGCCGCCGGTGCGCGCGGCGGGCGTGAAGGTCGCCGATGTCGACGCGCTTGTGGCCAAGCTCAAGGAACTGGGAGTCGCATGATGACCAATACTCTCGTCTGGGTTGAACACGAAGGCGGCGCGGTCAAGGACGCGACGCTTCACACCGTGACCGCCGCCGCGCAGATCGGCACCGTGACCGCGCTGGTGGCAGGGCAGGGCGTCGATGCCGTGGCCGCCGCTGCCGCGCAGATCGCGGGCGTTGCCAAGGTTCTGGTGGCCGATGACGCCGCCTATGCCCATGCGCTGCCCGAAAACGTCGCGCCGCTGGTGGTGGGCCTGATGGCCGGTTACGACGTGTTCGTGGCCCCGGCCACGACGACCGGCAAGAACATCGCCCCGCGCGTGGCCGCGCTGCTCGATGTGGCGCAAGTCTCCGAAATCCTGTCGGTCGAGGGTCCCAAGACCTTCACCCGTCCGATCTATGCGGGCAATGCCATCGCCACGGTCGAGGCGAGCGACGCCAAGTTGGTGGTGACCGTGCGTGCCACCGCCTTCGACAAGGCCGGCGCGACCGGCGGTTCGGCGGCTGTCGAAGCCGTGGGCGGCGCGGGCGACGCGGGGCTGTCGAGCTTCGTGGGCTCCGAAATCGCCAAGAGCGAACGTCCCGAACTGACCAGCGCGAAGATCATCGTCTCGGGTGGCCGCGCGCTCAAGGATGCGGAAACCTTCGCCGCGACGATCACCCCGCTGGCCGACAAGCTGGGCGCAGCCATCGGCGCGAGCCGCGCGGCGGTCGACGCGGGCTATGTTCCCAACGACTATCAGGTCGGCCAGACCGGCAAGATCGTGGCGCCTGAAGCCTATATCGCGGTGGGCATTTCCGGCGCGATCCAGCATCTGGCGGGGATGAAGGATTCCAAGATCATCGTCGCCATCAACAAGGATGAGGACGCGCCGATCTTCCAGGTCGCCGACGTGGGCCTTGTCGCCGACCTGTTCGAGGCCGTGCCCGAACTGGTGGGCAAGCTCTGATCCGGGGAAGGCGCGCGGGGGCTATCGTCCCGCGCGCCTTTTCCTGTTTCTCCAGAACTTAGCGAACCGCGTGGTGGCCCATCGGGCCATTTCCGGCGCCAAAGCCCGGCGCGGCCAGCAGCGCGGCGCGCACGAAGGCGCGGGCGCGCTCGATGGACTGTTCGAGATCGGCCCCGCGCGCCAGTTCGGTGGCGATGGCGCTCGATAGCGTGCAGCCGGTGCCGTGGGCATGGCGGGTTTCGATGCGCGGCGAATGCCACAGGCGCACGGGAGCGCCGGGCACGACCAGCCGATCCTCGACCACCGGCCCATGCGCGTCGCCGCCCTTGGCCAGATAGGCCACCCCGCGCGCGGCCATCGCCTCGTCGCCGCCCAGCGCGACCAGTTCGGGCACATTGGGGGTGGTGAGCGTGGCGAGCGCCATCAGGCGTTCGAACCCGGCAATCGTGGCCGGGTCGGCCAGCGCCGCGCCATTGGTGGCGATCATCACCGGATCGAACACGACCGGAACCTTGAGCGCTTCGATCCGGTCGGCCACGACTTCGGCGATGGCGGGTGAGCCGAGCATCCCGATCTTGATCGCGTCGATGCCGATGTCCTGCGCGCAGGCGTCGATCTGGGAGGCGACCATCGCCGGGTCGATGGCCACGACCGCGCTGACGCCCAGCGTGTTCTGGGCGGTCAGCGCGCAGATCGCGGTCATCGCGAAGCCGCCGAGCATGGTGATCGTCTTGATGTCGGCCTGAATGCCCGCGCCGCCGCCCGAATCAGAGCCGGCGATGGAGAGCACGCGAGGGGGGACAGGATGGGTCATGCGGGAGTAGCCGGGGGGGCGATGACATCCAGCACCCGCGCCTCGACTTCCTCGCGCGGGAGGCCGGGGGGGATCGGCTTGCCGATCACGTAGCGGATCGTGCCGCGGCGCTTCCATGTGCGGTGGTAGAGCGGCCCGCTGTGGACCGAAACCGGCACGACCGGCAGGGCGAGCAGCTTGTAGAGCCCGGCAAAGCCCGATTGCAGCGGATAGCGCTCGCCCGAGGGAACGCGCGTGCCTTCCGGGAAGATCGCCAGCGGGCGCCCTTCGGCCAGCCGTGCACGGGCATAGGACAGCATCGAGCGCAGGGCCTTGGCGCCCGCGTCGCGCTCCACCCCGATCAGCCCGTAGACCCAGCCGCCCTTGCCCCAGACCGGCAGGCGCATCAGTTCCATCTTGGCAAAGACGCTGGGGCGGTAGAGCAGTTCGGGAAGGTCGATCGCCTCGAAGAAGCTTTCGTGGCGCAGCGCATAGAGCGCGGGGCCTTCGACCGGATGGCCTTCGACTTCGACCCGGATGCCCAGCACATGGCGCACCAGCCAGCGGTGCGCCGATGTCCACCCGCGCACCATCGGGAAGATGCTGCGCGGGGCCAGCCGCAGCGAAACGGACAGCACCAGCAGCATGATCACGGTGTAGCTGTAGAACAGCAGGTAGAAGACCAGGCTGCGCAGCACTTCGCCGGGGGTGGCGGGCCGGTCGCGGATGGGGGTCGCCGGGGGCGGCATCTTGCTTTCTTGCATGGTTACAATCCCGTCAGCCAGGCCACCATCCGGGCCAGCAGCTTGTTGTATTCCAGAAACAGGATCTTGAGGCTGGGGTGCGAGGGAACCGCATCGCGCACGATGGCCGGTTCGGGAGAGGCCCGGTTGCGGCGCGTGGCGACCCACAGGTCGAAGGCGGCGCGGCGCATGTGCCAGTCGGTGGTGACCAGACGCACCGAGCGGACATGGTATTGCGCGATCCAGCCCGCCGCCTCGCGCGCGTTGGAGCGGGTATCGACCGAATCGAAGCCGAGCGTGATGCAGCAGGCCATCAGCCTGGGTTCGACATCGTATTGCGCGGCAAATTCACTGGGGCGGACCTGACGGTCCACCCCGCTGACCAGCAGGCGTGTCGCATGGTCGGCGCGCAGGATGGCCAGTGCGCGCGGGATGCGCCCGCCCCCGCCGGTCAGCACGACGATGCCCTGTGTGCGCGCGCCATCGGGCGCGGGCTGGGGCAGGAACCAGGCGAACCACAGGAAGCCCAGTATCCACACCAGCAGCAGCGCCGAGCCGATGCGGCGGAACAGCCCCTCGGGCTTGCGGAAACGGAAGCGGCGTTTTTTCACAGCATGCGCCTCAGGGCCGAGAGTACGGTGAGGCGTGCGGTGACCATCACCAGCAAGACCCCCGCAATCGGAATCATGGCCAGCGCCGTCCAGTCGGTCCAGGCCAGCGCGCCTTGCGCTACCATGCCCGAGCCCAACGTCGCAAACTGCCGACCGAGCCCGAGCACCGTGACCACGCCCGCCATCAGCCCCACGACCCCGCCCAGCGCGGCGTCGGTCGCCATCGAGCGCTGGAACACCCGCGCGATCTGGACATCGGTGGCGCCCAGCATGTGGACGACCTCGATCGTCTCGCGGTGGATGCCCAGCGCATTGCGCGCGGCGAGCAGCACTGCCGAGGCCGTGGCGAAGGCGAACAGCGCGATCATGCCGCCTGCCGCCCATTGCAGCGTGCCGATGGCGTGGAAAACCGGAGCCAGCCAGCTCGATTGCGCATCGACGCGGGCGGTGGGCGCCGCGCGCACGATGGCGCCGCGCAGGGCATCGAGCCGGCGCGGGCTGGCCGGGCCGTCGAGCCGGACATCGATCAGCGCGGGGATCGGCAGGGCATCGAGATCGTCGCCCGCGCGCGCGCCCAGCCAGGGTTCGACGAGGGCGTCGAGTTGCTGCTGGGGCACGGCGCTGGCGCTGGCGACGCCGGGGGTGTGGCGCAGCAGGGCGAGCGCGGCGGCCGCCTGACGCTCGCGCTCGTGCGGGGCGGCGGTGACGATCTGGACCGTGACCCCGCCTTCGAGGTCGGCGCTGGCGGCCTGTGCGGCGTGGCGCAGCGCCAGCGCGCTGGCTGCGGCCACGACGGTCAGCCCGATCATGATCGCGATGACCCAGGGCATCGGGCCCGACAGGCGCGCCTCGGGCAGGAGCGGGGATTCGCCGCCGCCGCCAAAGGCCCCGCCCAGCGTGCGGCCTAGCGCACGGCCCAGCGTGTCGATCAGGCGTTTCATGGCAGGGCCTTCATGGAAGGGCTGCCGCATCGATGATCCCCGGCCCCGGTCCGACCGGGCGGCGCGGGGGATAGCGCAAGGCGCCGGTGGGATCGGCCAGCTTGCCCTTGTCGAGCCGCATGATCAGCGAATCGGGCACCTTGCGGATCAGGTGGAGGTCGTGGGTGGCGACAACCACCGTGGTGCCCAGCCGGTTGAGGCTTTCGAACAGGCGCAGCAGCTTGATCGCCATGTCCGGGTCGACGTTGCCGGTCGGTTCGTCGGCCACGAGGATGTCGGGCCGGGCGATCACCGCGCGGGCGATGGCCACGCGCTGTTGTTCCCCGCCCGAGAGCGTGGCCGGGCGGGCGTGGATGCGATCCCCCAGCCCCACCCATTCGAGCATGTCGGTGACGGGCTTGGCAATGTCGCGCTCGGCCTGTCCGGCCACGCGCAGGGGCAGGGCGACATTGTCCCACGCCGAAAGATGGGGGACGAGGCGGAAATCCTGGAAAACCACCCCGATGCGGCGGCGAAAGCCGGGCAGGCGCTCGCGCGGGAGGGTGATGGCATCGGTGCCGAACATGCGGATCAGCCCGCGCGAGGGGCGCTGGGCGAGGTAGAGCATGCGCAAAAGGCTGGTCTTGCCCGCGCCGCTGGCGCCGGTCAGGAAGTAGAAGCAGCCCGGATAGAGCGTGAACGAGACATCGGCCAGAACCTCGCGTCCGGCCCCATAGCGCAGTCCGACATTGTCGAACTGGACAATCTCGGCGGCAGGCTGGTTCATGGAGGGAAAGTCGGCCCCGATCAGATGGTGTGGCAGGAACGCCCGTTGGTGTGCGCCGCACTGCGGTTGGTGCCGCCCGGTATGTCGGCATGGCGCGCGATTGGCAACAAGGGCTATAGGCGTCAATGCATGTGGAAAAAAGGGCGTCATCATGAATTGCAGGGACATGCCCTATTGTTTCAGGGGGGGGCACCATGCTTAGACCTGTTTCATGATCATCGCCTGTCCCGCCTGCGCGACGCGTTATGTCGTTCCCGACAGCGCGATCGGTGTGGACGGCCGCACCGTGCGCTGTGCCAAGTGCCGGCACAGCTGGTTCCAGGCCGGTCCAGAACTGCCGCCCCGCGAGCCGGTGGCGGAGGCGGCGCCTGCTGCCGTGGCCAGCCCGCTTTCTGAAGCGGCCCGACCTGAACCTGCCCGGCCCGAACCCGCACCAGCCGCACAAGCGCCGCAGCCTGCCGCTCAGGCCGCCTCCGGCCCGCAGGCCCCGCCTGCTCCGGCTGAGCGGATCGACCGGCCCGATATGGCCGGCTCCAACACGGCTGGCTCCAACATGGCTGGCTCCAACATGACTGGGGCCGATGGGGCGGGCGCTGCCGGATCGGGCGAGTTTGTTTCGGCGATGTCGAGCTTCGAGCATCAGCCCCCGTTCCGTCCCCGCCGCAATCCGGCCCGCCTGTGGACGGCTGCCGGGGTGACCTTTGCGGTGGCCGTGGCGGTGATGATCGCGCTGGTCTCGTGGCTGGGCCTGCCCGACTGGCTGCCGGTCAGCCGTCCGACTTTCGGCAACGGGCCGTCCGATCTCGTGCTTTCGTTCCCCCCGGCGCGGCAGGACCGCCGCACGCTGCCCAACGGCACCGAATATTTCGGGGCGAGCGGGACGGTGACGAACGTGGGCAAGGACTTGCGCGAGGTGCCCGCGATCCAGATCGTACTGCGCGATGCGAAGAACCGCATCGTCTACACCTGGGACGTGGCCCCCCCGCGCGACAAGCTGCGTCCGGGTGAAAGCGCGACGATCAACGAAGCCGTCACCGACGTGCCCGCCAGCGCCAAAGTGGCCGAGATCGGCTGGAAGCCCGAATAAGCGGGCCGAGCCGGGCAGGTGCCCAAGCGGTTGGCGTGCCTGTCGAAAAAAACGTCGGCCCGGGTCGGGGCAGGCGGAATGGGCGTTTTTCGAGTTTTACACAGGGGCTGGGGATAAAAAGTTTTCGTTTCCTGTTGCGCACCCCCCAACCCGCTGCTAGGGGCGCGCTCCTACCCCGACGGGTTCTCATCGAAAGGTGAACAGCCCGGAGCGATATGCGGTCGTGGCGGAATTGGTAGACGCGCAACGTTGAGGTCGTTGTGGGCGAAAGCCCGTGGAAGTTCGAGTCTTCTCGACCGCACCATCCCTGAAAAATGTGATCCTTGCCTTCGGGCACCCCTCGCTTCATCGAGGCCCGGTCACTGGAGGGGGAACCATCTTGTCTTCTTCGGCACCATCTGACGCTATTCTGGCCGGTCTGGGCTATGGGGCCAGCGCGGTGGCCGTGGTGATCACCGATCCGCGCCAGAGCGACAATCCCATCGTCGATTGCAATGCCGCGTTCGAGGCGCTGACCGGCTATGCCCGGAGCGAGATCGTCGGGCGCAATTGCCGGTTCCTGCGCGGGGCGGATACCGATGCGCGCGACAGTGCGCGGTTGCGCGCGGCGATTCAGGCGGTGCGGCCCGCGCTGGTCGAGATTCTCAATTATCGCAAGGATGGCAGCGCGTTCCGCAATGCGGTGATGATCGCGCCGATCTTCGGCCCTGAGGGCGAACTGGCCTATTTCATGGGCTCGCAGATGGAGGTGGGCAGCGGGGCGCCCAATGCCGCGCAGCAGGATGCGCGCGCGCGGGTGGCCCTGCTCTCGCCGCGCCAGCGCGAGATTCTCGGGGCCATGGCCGCGGGCAGGCTCAACAAGCAGATCGCCCATGCGTTGGGCCTGTCGGAGCGCACGGTGAAGATGCACCGTGGCGCCGTGATCCGCGCGCTGGGCCTGCGCACGAGTGCCGAAGCCATCCGTCTGGCGGTCGAAGCCGGTTATTGAAGCCCGGCCGGGGAAGGGGCCAAGAGCGGGGCGAACGGGGCCAGGCAGGCATCGAGGCCGGGCAGGGGCCATCCCTGTTCCATGGCCAAACCCGGTCCCATGGCCTGTCCATGGGGCAGGGGCAGGCTTTCGCTGTGGTTGCGCGCGGTTTGCAGGGCGGCGGCGGCCTTGTCGGTCAGGGCAAGGATCGCGGCGATCTGGTCGGGATCGTTGAGGGCCATGGCCTTGGCCTCGCGCGCGCCTTCGGCGCAGCGGCGGGCCAGATCGCGGGCCTGTGCGGCCACCAGCGCGAAGCCTTGCCCGCTTTCCCCCGCGCGCGAGGCTTCGACCCCGGCATTGAGCGCGACGAGGTTGGTCTGGAAGGCGATGTCGTCGATCAGGGCGACAAGGCCGCCCATGCGGCTGGCGCTCTGCGCGGCGGACCGGGCGAGGTCGAGGCAGCCGTCCACGGCCTGCGCGGCCTGATCGAAGGCGCTGTCCTGATGGTGTTGGCGTGCCGACAGGTCGGCGCAGGCCGAGGTGATGGTGTCCATGCCCTGCCGGATCGCCTGATGGGCGCTGGCCATGCGTTCGAGCGGGGTGGAGGCCATGGGAAGACCGGTCGCGGGGGACCGGGGGACCGGAGAAGATGCGGGCTGGGGTTCGGGCCGGGCGTCGAGTCGGGCGTCTCTGGGGGGAGGAGCGATCGGTGCCTCGACGGGCGGGGCCTCGACCGGGGAAGCCTCGACTGGAGCAGCGGCGGGCGGAGCAGCGGCGGGCGGTTCGGGGGCACTCTGTGTTTCGGGATCGGGGCCTGTTCGGCGCTTGTGCCCGGCCATCGTGGCGATCAGCGCCAGTGCGGCGGCGACCAGCGAAATCAGCGTTGCGGCGATCTGGAAATAGTACATGGCGGCAAGCTCCGGCAGGTTGGAAAAGCCGGGCCAGTGTGCGGCCACTCCTTTCGCATAATGGTTAGGACAAGCCTGCGGAACATTGCTGACGAAGGGTAAACGCGGCAGCATGGTGGCATGACCTTGCGATTCGATCCTTTTTCCGTTGCGCGGACCGTGGCTCTGGCTCCTGTACTGGCCCCCCTGCTGGCTGGCGCCCTGGCCTTGCCCACGGGGGCACTGGCCGCTCCGGCCCGTCATGCGCCTGTTCATCACGCATCTGCGCCTGCTCCGGTGCCTGCTGTCGCCTGGGTGGCCTTGCAGACCGATCAGGGGCGCATCGTGGTCGAACTCGATGGCGCCCATGCGCCGGTCAGCGTGGGCAATTTCCTCCACTACGTCGATACGCGGCACTATGACGGGATGACGTTCTACCGGGCCATGCACCTCGACTGGGGCAAGCAGCCCAATGGCCTGCTGCAAGGCGGGATTCGCGATTCCCGCCTGCTGTTCAAGCCCATCGCGCACGAGCCGACCAACCAGACCGGCATCCTCCACAAGGCGGGCACGCTTTCGCTCGCGCGGCGCGCGCCCGGAACGGCGATGGCCGATTTCTCGATCCTGCTGGCCGACATGCCCGGGCTCGATGCCGATCCGGCGGGGACGGACCCCGATCTCAAGCTCGGCTATGCGGCCTTTGGCCATGTGGTGGAGGGGATGGATGTGGTCCGCAAGATCTGGGACCAGCCGCGCTCGGCCACGCTGGGCGAGGGGGTGATGAAGGGGCAGATGCTCGAAAAGCCGGTGAAAGTGATCAGCGCACGCAGAGTGCCGGAGCCGCCCCCCGTGGCTGCCCCGGCACCCGCGCCTGCACCTGTTCCCTGATCGGTTCGGACCCGTTCAGTTGGGGCCGATCAATTGGGACAGGTGACGGCCTGGCTCCTGCCACGCTGGGACAGGGTGGCGCGATAGAAGAAGGCGTCGCCCCCGGCGGTCTGGTTGGGCCCGGCGATCATGTCGATGGTGTCGCCCTTGGCCACGACGAGCTTGACCGGGGCGACGGTGAGGGTGCTGGTCAGCAGGCCCTGCCACACGACCTTGCCGTTCTGCTTGAGGGTGAGGTCGACCCCGTCGCCCGACGCCGACTTGGCGAAGCAGGCGCGCCAGTCCAGCATCTGGGCCACCGGCGCGGTATAGCGCCAGACCGCACGCAGGGGGGCCGCAGCCGTTCCGGCCGGGGCTGCCGAGGTGTTGTTGATGCGTAAGGGACGCGAATACCTGTTGCCGAAATAGCCGGTCCAGCTGTCGTCGACCCAGTCGAGCGCGGTGTCGCGTTCGGCCTTGTCGCGCACGAAATAGCGCCAGCCCGTGCCGCCCCAGCCCAGCAGGGTATCGGCCACGACCCCCGAGGTGCCCGGCGTGAAGGCCTTGCCCACCAGCACGATCGGTTCGTCGCCGATCACCGGGGAGCGCAGGGCGAGGCCGGTCGGACCATAGGCGCGGGTGCCCTTGCCCAGCATCAGGCCACGCGGGGCGCCCCAGATCACCGTGGTATCGGTGCCGAAGCGATAGGCGAAGAGCAGCGGATCGCCCATGTCGATGCGGGTGGCGCGGCCCTTGCCCAGCACGCTGTCCTGCACGAAGCGGAAGGCGCGGCCCTGGTCCTTGAGCGCGGTGCCGGTGAACAGGCCCATCGTGGGGAAGCCGGCCTGATCGATCAGGGCATACCAGCTCGCCTGCGCGACGCCGCTGGCCGAGAGCAGGGTGGCCTGCTTGATCAGCTCGCCCGCCGCGGTGGTTTGGTCGGTGGTGGCAAGGCCAAATTCGGTGGCCCAGACCGGCACGCGCTTGCCTGCCTCGTCCATCGCCGCGTTGAGGCGCGCCATTTCGAGGTCGAGTGCCTCGCCCCGGTTGCGATAGGGATGGACGGCAAGGCCATCGACCTGATCGAGCAGGCCCGCCGCAAACAGCGGGCGCAGGAAGCCGGTGCCCACCATGTTGGTCGAGCCGCCCAGCAGCGCGGGAGTGCCGCCCAAAGTGGCATGGGCCGTGGCCGCGATGCGGACATAGGCGCTCGTCGGGTCGACCCCGGCGGGGAAGGCCATGGCGCGCGCGCCGTTGATCTCGTTGCCCAGTTCGATGGCCACCAGGCAGGTGCCGAACTTCTGGCGCAGCGCGTCGAGATAGGCGGCATAGGCCTGGCGGCCTTCTTCGGAGGTGACCCACAGGCCGCCATCGTAGAGCGGGTTGGTCGGGATCTGGGTGAGGATCAGGCGGCGCCCGGCGGCGCAGGCATTGGCGAGGTTGCGGGCCGCCGGGGTGTCGAGATTGTAGCGGCCCTTGACGGTCTCGCCCGCCGCCCAGGGCAGCGAATCGCGCAGCAGGGGGGCCTTGGCCTGGCTGGCCAGATCGTTGGCCGTGCCCGACCAGTTCTGGCTGAAATGGGTCTGCGCGCCCAGCACCAGCGGTTCGCCGCCCGCCGTGGCGGGGGCGAGCGCGGCGAACGGGGCGGCGGCGGTGGGGGCGGCCTGGGCCGTGGTGGTCAGGGTCACCGCCGCCAGCGCCGGGCTGGCGCTCTGGGTGGAGGGTGCGCTCTGGGCCGACAGGATCGCGGTGGCGGCCAGCGCCGGAGCAGCCATGGTCACCGCGCTGATCAGGGCGGAGTGACGGAAGCGGGTCTTCTTGATGCGAGCCATGATCGGCGGTCCTGCAAGAGGGGTCTGGATGGCGGCACGTTCATGCCGTCCTTGCCGACCCTTTTTGCTTTAAAATTTTAACGCGAAGCGCCTCAAACGAAGTTGATGCGCCGGCATTCTTTCTTATTATTTTCGGACACGCCAATACGGGATTATACTTAGGGTGCTGTGCCGGGCGTTTATGCCGGATTAACTGTTCCGGGCTCCTGTTTTGCCGCGTTTCAGGCTTTCCGGGTGTTTTTTTCGGTCGGGAAGCGCTCTGGCCGTTACGCGAATGGTCTTACGATTTGATCGTAGCGAGCGCCTCTTCGATGACATCGCCGATCCGCGCGAGGTCGGTTTCGTCGATGCAGTATGGGGGCAATACGTAGACCGTGTTTCCCAGTGGCCGCAGCAGGACGCCCGCATCGCGGAAATAATTCATCAGGCGCGGGGCCAGATTCGACAGGTAGCCCCCGTCGGTGGCCTCCACGTCGAAGGCTGCGATGGTGCCGCAGGTGCGCGGGGCGCGCACGCCGGGAAGCGGAGCGAGTCGCGCCATCAGCGCCTGCTGGCGCGTGGCGAGGGTGGCGATGCGCGCCTGCACGGGTTCCTCGCGCCAGATCGCCAGATTGGCCACTGCCGCAGCGCAAGCGATCGGATTGGCGGTATAGCTCGACGAATGGTAGAACGTGCGCGCGCGGTCGGTCGACCAGTGGGCGGCAAAGATTGGCTCCTGCGCGACGGTGACCGCCAGCGGCATCGAGCCCCCGGTCAGCCCCTTGGCCAGGCACAGGATGTCGGGCACAACCCCGGCCTGTTCGCAGGCAAGCATCGTGCCCGTGCGGCCAAACCCGGTCATCACCTCGTCGGCGATCAGCAGCACGCCATGGCGGCGGCAGATCTCGGCCATCGCGGTGAGCACGGCGGGGGGATAGAACAGCATGCCGCCCGCGCCAAGCACCAGCGGCTCGACGATCAGCGCGGCGGGCGGGCCGCCCTCGTGACTGCCGTCTGCATGGTTCGCGCAGGCTGCTTCGAGCGCGGCGAGGGTGTTGGTGCCGACCCCGGTCGGGAAGGGGATCGTCTCCACGTCGAACAGCAGCTTGCCATAGGCCGCGTTGTAGACGCCGCGTTCGCCCACCGACATCGTGCCGATGGTATCGCCGTGATACGAGTGTTCGAGCACGAGGATGCGGTGGCGCGGTTCGCCCCGGTGGGCCCAGAAGCCCAGTGCCATCTTGAGCGCCACTTCGACGCAGGTGCTGCCGCTGTCGGAGAAGAACACGCGGGTCAGTTCTTCGGGCAGCATGGAGATCAGCCCGCGCGCCACCTGTTCGGCCGGTTCATGCGTCCAGCCGGCAAAGATCACCTGATCGAGCTTTTCGGTCTGCTCGCGGATGGCGGCCATGATGCGCGGGTGGTTGTGGCCATGGGTGGTCACCCACCACGAGGAAATGCCGTCGATCACCCGGCGCCCGTCTTCGAGGAACAGCGCGGCCCCTTGCGCGCGCGCGACCATCGGGATCGGTTCGCCCAGCCCGTGCTGCCAGAACGGGTGCCAGACCGGGGACGCGCTCACAGGAACATCTCGGCAGGGAACGCCTCGGCAAAGGCGGCCGCGAGGGTTTCCGGGGTGAGCGGGTCGAGCCGGGGCAGGCGCCCGAGGCGGCGGATCTTGCCCATCGCGGCGATGGTCTGCTCGTTGTCGTCGTTGGCATCGCCCACGAAGGCCACGCCATGGAGCGGCACGCCGCGCGCGCGCAGGGCCTCGATGGTGAGCAGGGTGTGGTTGATCGTGCCAAGGCCCGTGCGCGCGACCACGATCACCGGCAGGTTCCACCAGGCGAACAGGTCGGCATAGAGCGTGCTGCGCGTGATCGGGACGAGCGCACCGCCCGCGCCCTCGATCACCAGCGGATCGAGCGCGGGGGGCGAAAGCCGGGCCGGGTCGATCTGGATGGCGTCGATTTCGGCGGCGCGATGGGGCGAGAGCGGCTCGGTCAGGCGATAGGCCTCTTCGAGCACGAGTTCGGGCGGCAGCTGCGCGAGGTGGGCGACATGATCGCGGTCGGCGCCTTCATCGAGGCCCGACTGGACGGGCTTCCAGTAGTGCGCGCGCAGGGCCCCGGCGAGGCCGGCGCTGAACACGGTCTTGCCGATGCCGGTATCGGTGCCGGTGACGACGAAACGGGACATGATCAAAGAACCTCGCGAAGGGCGGCGGCCAGCGCATCGACATCGCCGGGGGTGGCGTTGAGCGTGAGCGAGATGCGCAGGCGGCTGGTGCCGGCGGGCACCGTGGGCGGGCGAATGCCGCGCACGTCGAAACCGGCGGCTTGCAGGTGAGCGGCGAGCGCCATCGTGCGGGCATCCTCGCCCACGATCAGCGGCATGACCTGCGTGCCCGAAACCGTGGCGCCCAGCGGGCCGAGCACGGTGGCGGCATGGTCGATCAGCGCGGCGAGCGCGGCGCGGCGTTCGGGCTCGTCGGCGCAGATGCGCAAGGCCTCGCGCACGGCGCTGGCCATCAGCGGCGAGGGCGCGGTTGAGAAGATGAACGGGCGGCCCCGGTTGACGAGGAAATCGCGCACGATGGCAGGCCCGCACACGAGCGCGCCTTCCGCGCCCAGCGCCTTGCCGCAGGTGCGCAGGCAGATCACATCCGGGCGGCCATCGAGATGGGCGGCAAGGCCGCGTCCCTCGGGGCCGAAGACGCCCGTGGCATGGGCCTCGTCGATCACCAGAATGCCGCCGTGGCGCCGGGCCACCTGCGCCAGATCGTCGAGCGGGGCGCGGTCGCCGTCCATCGAATAGAGGCTTTCCACCGCCAGCCAGATGCGGCCCTTGTGGCCCGCGGCGCGCCACTGGCGGGCGGCATCCTCGAAGGCATCGGCATCGTTGTGGGCGGCCATGACCGTGGCCGCGCGGGCGAGGCGCAGGCCTTCGTGGACCGAGGCGTGGATCAGCTCGTCATAAATGATCAGGTCGTCGCGCTGGGGAAGCGTGGCGATCAGCGCGACATTGGCGGCATAGCCCGCGCCGAACCACAGCGTGCTTTCGCAGCCGAAGAAGGCGGCGGCCTCGGCTTCGAGGGCCTCGTGCTCGGGATCGTTGCCGCGCAGCAGGCGCGAGCCGCCCGAGCCGGTGGGCACCCCACGTGCGAGGGCCTCGGCCAGCGCGGCGCGCAGGCGGGGCGCGCCCGAAAGACCCAGATAGTCGTTCGAGGCGAAGTCGATCCCGGTGCGCGGCGCCAGAGTGCGCAGGCGCGCCTTGCCCGCCAGCGCCGCCAGATCGGCGGCCTGGGCCTGCCACAGCTGCGTGGCTTCTAACGGTTCCATCCGATCAGGCCGCGCAGCCGCCCTTACAACCGCCGACCTGTGCCTTGGCCGCCCGCATCGGTTCCTCGCCTTCCATCGGCTTGAGGCCGAGGCGTGCGAACATGGCCGCGTCGCTGTCGTCGCCCGCGTTGGGGGCGGTCAGCAGCTTGTCGCCGGTGAAGATCGAGTTGGCCCCGGCCAGGAAGCACAGCGCCTGGGTCGCCTCGCTCATGCTTTCGCGGCCCGCCGAGAGGCGCACCATCGAGAGCGGCATGGTGATCCGCGCGACCGCCACGGTGCGCACGAATTCGATGTCGTCGATCTTGGCCAGCGGGGTATCGGCCAGCATGTCGCCCAGCACGGTGCCCTTGACCGGCACGAGCGCGTTGACCGGCACGCTTTCGGGGTGCTGTTCGAGGGTGGCGAGCGCGTGGACGAAGCCGACGCGGTCCGAACGGGTCTCGCCCATGCCCACGATCCCGCCCGAGCAGACATTGATGCCCGCTTCGCGCACGCGCGAGAGCGTGTCGAGGCGGTCCTGGAAGCTGCGGGTGGTGATCACGTCGCCATAGCGTTCGGGCGAAGTGTCGATGTTGTGGTTGTAGTAATCGAGACCCGCCTCGGCGAGGCGCGCGGTCTGTTCAGGGGTCAGCATGCCCAGCGTCATGCAGGTTTCCATGCCCATTTCGCGCACGCCCTTCACCATCTCGACGATGGCGTCCATGTCGCGGTCCTTGGGGTTGCGCCAGGCTGCGCCCATGCAGAAACGCTTGGAGCCCGCATCGCGCGCCTGGGCTGCCGATTGCAGCACGGCCTGCACTTCCATCAGCTTGCTGGCCGGAACGCCGCTTTCGGCCTTGACGCTCTGCGAGCAATAGCCGCAATCCTCGGGGCAGCCGCCGGTCTTGATTGAGAGCAGCGTGCACAGCTGCACTTCATCGGCGGCGTGGCGTTCGCGGTGAACCTGCGCGGCACGGAAGACCAGTTCGGTGAAGGGCAGGTCGAACAGCGCGGCGATTTCCTCGCGGCTCCAGTCGGTGCGCACCGGCGCCGTGGTGGCGGGGGCTTCGAGAGTGGCAAGGTCGGACATCGGGCGACTCCGTTAGGAATGCGGGAAGGGATCTTTCAGCGTGCCCTTAGGGAATGTGAAAGGCCTAGGGAAGGGTCCAAGGAGGTGTCTGCGACCATTGGATGTATCGGCGGGCCTTCGGGCGCCGGGGCCTGGCCTCTGTTTTTCGGGCCATTTGGGGAATCGTAACGCCCTTTGCGCTAGGGCGGTTTTCAAGCAAACGGTTAGGATACGACAGGCGTGCAGGCAGGCGAAACGGTGATGCAACCCAGAATCGGTGTGGTCGGGCTGGGCTATGTGGGGCTGCCGCTGGCGGTGGCCTTTGCGCGCAAGTTCGAGGTGGTGGGCTTTGACGTGAGCGCCCATCGCATCGCCACCTTGCGCGACCATCACGACTATACCGGCGAAGTTTCGACGCAGGATCTGGCCGCCTCGCGCCTCGTGCTGACCGACGATCCGGCGCAGCTGGGCACCTGCCCGGTGATCATCGTGACCGTGCCCACCCCGGTCGACGAGAGCCGCCGCCCCGATTTCACCCCCGTTCGCATGGCCTGCGAGACATTGGGCAAGGTGATCGCGCGCGGCACGGTGATCGTCTTTGAATCGACCGTCTATCCCGGCGCGACCGAGGAAGTCTGCGCGCCGGTGATCGAGGCGGTCTCGGGCCTGAAGGCCGGGGTCGATTTCAAGCTCGGCTACAGCCCCGAGCGGATCAATCCGGGCGACAAGGAGCACCCGTTCGAGAAGATCGTCAAGGTCGTGGCCGGAGAGGATGGGCCCACGCTCGACCTTCTGGCCGATCTCTATGGCGCGGTCGTCGAGGCGGGCATCCACAAGGCCAGCTCGATCAAGGTGGCCGAGGCCGCCAAGGTGATCGAGAACACCCAGCGCGACATCAACATCGCCTTGATGAACGAGATTTCCAAGATCTGCGACCTTGTCGGCATCCGCACCAGCGAGGTTCTGGCCGCGGCGGGCACCAAGTGGAACTTCCTGCGCTTCTATCCCGGCCTCGTGGGCGGGCACTGCATCGGGGTCGATCCCTACTACCTGACCGCCAAGGCCGAGCAACTGGGCTATCACCCGCAGGTGATCCTGGCCGGGCGGCGCATCAACGATGGCATGGGCGCCTATATCGCCCAGCGCACGGTCAAGATGCTGGCGGCCACGGGGCGCGCCCTCGGGCAGGCGCGGGTCGGCATCCTGGGCCTGACGTTCAAGGAAAACGTGCCCGACATCCGCAATTCCAAGGTGGAAGACATCTGGCGCGAGCTGAAGGATTTCGGGATCGATCCGCTGATCCACGATCCCATGGCCGATCCGGCGGCTGCCGCGCACGAATTCGGGGTCACGCTCAGCAGCCTAGAGGCCTTCACCGACCTCGACGCGGTGATCTATGCCGTTTCCCATCGCGACTATGCGGCGATGGGCGGGGCGGCGATTTCCGCGATGCTGCGTCCGGGCGGGGTGCTGGTCGACGTGAAATCGGCGCTTTCGCCCGACGCACTGGCGCCGGGCGTGCGCTACTGGAGCCTGTAAAAGGGAGTTTTTTTACTTCACCGCGCCGGTGACGACGATTTCCACGCGCCAGGCCGGGTCGGCAAGGCTCGACTGGCCGGTGGCGCGGGTGGGCTTGGGAACGCCGGCGACGAAGGCGTCCCAGGCGCTGTTCATCTCCTCGAAGTCGGCCATGTCGGCCAGCCAGACCATCGCGGTCAGCATGTGGGCCTTGCTGCTGCCGGCCAGCACGAGCAGGCGCTCGATCTCGGCAAGGGCGGTGGCGGTCTGCTCGGCCACGCTCTGGCCTGCCTCGCCGACTTGCCCGGCGAGATAGACGACGCCGTTGTGGACCACGGCTTCGCTCATGCGCGGGCCTTCTTCGATCCGGGTGATGGACATCGGAAAATCTCCGTGAAAAGGGGAATTTTCGCGCCGGGGAGCCTGTAAGCCGGGTTCTGTCGCACCGACGGTATCCCACGGGTGGACCGTATCGGCGCGGGCAGCCATTCCTCTCGGCGACCTGTTGCCAGGCCGCTCCAGCAACCAACCCGGACAACTGGCGCGAAACCCGCCTGCAAGGGGCCCCGAAAGGCTTCCTTGCGTGTTGTCCCTATTCGGTCTTGCTCCGGGTGGGGTTTGCCTTGCCGCTTCCGTTGCCGGTCGCGCGGTGCGCTTTTACCGCACCCTTTCACCCTTGCCCGAGGCTGAAAGCCCCGTCGGCGGTCTGCTCTCTGTGGCACTTTCCCTTGCCCGGCCAAAGCCGGGCCGGCGGGCGTTACCCGCCACCCTTGTTTCGTGGAGCCCGGACTTTCCTCGGCATCAGACGAAGTGATGACGCGGCTGCCCGGCTCCCCGGCGCGAGGGGGTCACCTAGCATGGCCGAGGTCGCGCGCCAACAGCAGTTCGAACAGGAGCGCGCCGATCTGGCCATCGACTTCCCCGTCGATCTTGTGCGGGCGCCAGCGGCGCTGGAACGCGGCGACGGCGGCGGCCTTGTCGGTCACGTCATAGCCGAAGCGTTCGAGGGCGAGGAAAAACGCGCCCTCGTTGTCGTAGAGCAGGCGCATTTTCGGGCGCGGGCGGGCCAGCGTCAGGTTGTAGCGGGCGAGCATGTCCCAGTCGAACAGCTCGCCCGGATCGGTCTTGCGCGCCGGGGCCACGTCGGAATGGCCGACCACGTTGGCGCGCGGGATGTCGTGGCGGCGCACGATGTCGGCCAGCAGGGGGACGAGCGCCTCCATCTGGGCATCGGGAAACGGGCGATAGCCGAATTCGTGGCCGGGATTGACCAGTTCGATCCCCACGCTCGCCGAATTGACATCGGTGATCCCGCGCCAGAACGCGCGGCCCGCGTGCCACGCGCGCTTGCTCTCGTCGACGAGGCGGGTGACGGTGCCCTCCTCGTCGATCAGGTAGTGGGCCGAGACTTCGGCCGCCGGGTCGCACAGGCGGTCGAGCGCGGCGGCTGCACTCTCCATGCCGGTGTAGTGGAGCACCGCCATCGAGACCGGCAGGCGCCGCTCGTTGAAGTTGGGCGAGGGCGCCTCGCGGTGGACCAGCCAGCGATTCATGCCGACCCGTGGCGCCTTCAGCGAACCGGCAGGACCGCGCCGAGCACGAGCGCGTCGGCGGTGACATGGGTCTGGAAGCTGCCGCCCAGCCCTTGCGCGAGCTGGAAGAGCATGGCCGCCGGGGCCGTCCGGCTCGACAGGTCGGCCAGCGGCAGGGTGCCGGCCAGCGCCTGGGCGACCAGCGGATCGAAGGCGATGCGCGGGCCCGAGGCGCGGATCACCAGTTCGCTGGCCAGGCCCGCGCCCGAGGCGCCATGGGCGCGCACTTCGCCCGCGATGTCGAGCACGCCGCCGCGCACGAGCGCCTCGATCCCGATCATCGAGAGGTTGAGCAGGGTCTTGATCGCCGACTTGGGCAGGGTTTCATCGGCCATCGACCATTGCACGGTGATGCGCGGATTGGCGGCGACCAGCGCGTCGATCAGGGCGCGTGCCTCGGCCACGGGGACCATCTCGCCAAAGCCGCCCGCCGCGCCGAAGGCCAGACGGAAGAACCGCAGCTTGTTGGCCGAGGCCGTGGCGCTCTGTTCGAGCAGTTCGAAGCACTTCTGGCGCATGACCGGGTCTTTCTCCTCGGCCAGGAGTTCGAGCCCGTTGGTCAGCGCACCCACCGGGCTGAGCAGGTCGTGGCAGAGCCGCGAGCAGAGCAGGCTGGCGAGATCGAGCGAGGAAGTGGTCATGAGAGTGCGTTGAAGCCTTTGCGAATGTGCGAAAAGGTCGATGTGTCGGCGGCAGGGGGTCGGGTTTGGCGCGGGTGCGCGTTACGCTCTCCTGTCTTTCGCCTTACCCGTCCGCGTCGCGATAGGAAAGCGGTTCGAACCCGGATGGTGTATCGCGCCAGAGGGTAAGCATCGCGTCCTGTCCGCTCGGGCCGACATCGCTTGGGCCGGCATCGGTCAGGGCGATGATCGCCCAGATCCGCCCGTCGCCCGCCGCCGCGCGCGCATCGGTGGCCGAGGGGCGGGCAAGGCCGTTGGGGTGCGAGTGGAAATAGCCGAGCACCGCAAGCCCGCCTGCCCGGCTGGCCCGGTGGGCGGCGATCAGCGCGGCCGGGTCGATCTCGAAATGGCGCAGCGGATCGGGCGCGACATTGGCGCAGGCTCTTGCCTCCATGATGTGTCCTTCTTTTCCGAGCAGGAGGCCGCAGGCCTCGGCGGGGAAGGCGCGGAGGGCCGCTTCGACCATGGCCGCGTGGGCCGGGCTGTGGATAGCGATGGATTGCGGGGGACAGGAGCGCATGGGGAGCGGCCATACTCTTGTGGCGCGCGTCCATCATCCCCATATCGGCGATCCGATGGGGGGTAACGACGAACTTCTGACCGGCACGCTCGATGTGGCCGGGCGTATCGACAAGGCGCTGGCGCAGTCCAGCGGGCTTTCGCGCGAGCGCGTCAAGGCGCTGCTCGACGAAGGGCGCGTGGATGTGGACGGCAAGGCCGTGCGGCAGGCCTCGCTCAAGGTCGAGGCCGGGGCCACGTTCACCGTGCGGGTGCCCGCCGCCGCCCCTGCCGAGGCCGTGGCGCAGGACATTCCCTTGCGCGTGACCTATGAAGACGATGCGCTGATCGTCATCGACAAGCCTGCCGGGATGGTCGTCCATCCGGCGGCGGGCAACCCGGACGGTACGCTCGTCAATGCGCTGCTCCACCATTGCCGGGGGCAGCTTTCGGGGATCGGCGGGGTGGCCCGGCCCGGCATCGTCCACCGGATCGACAAGGATACCTCGGGCCTGCTGGTCGTCGCCAAGACCGATGCCGCGCACGAGGGGCTCGCCCGCCAGTTCGCCGACCATTCGATCGAGCGGGCCTACAAGGCGATCACCGCCGGGCATCCGGTGCCTGCGGCGGGCACGATTCGCGGGGCGATCGCCCGCTCGAACCATGATCGCAAGAAGATGGCGCTGGTCGAGGACGGGCGGGGCAAGCACGCGGTCACGCATTACCGCACGCTCAGGCCGCTTTCGGGGGCTGCGCTGGTCGAGTGCCGGCTCGAAACGGGGCGAACCCACCAGGTGCGCGTTCACCTTGCATCAATAGGTCACTCTCTATTGGGTGATCCTGTTTATGGACGTGCGCCTTCCCGTATCCGCCCGATTCTGGCGCGACTCGGCTTTGTCCGACAGGCGCTGCATGCGGCCGAACTGGGGTTCCTTCACCCGATCAGCGGCGAACGCCTGCATTTCACCAGCTCGACGCCGGTCGATATGCAGGAACTGATTGTCGAATTGAGCGGTTCTTGAGAGAACTTATGCTTCAGATCGATTACTGTATGCACAAAGGATGTGTGGCCCCACCGGAGAATGCTCGCTAGAGATTGTCCACTCGGGGAATTTTCCGGATCGGGGTCTCTTTCCAAAGAGGAAGGTCGCTCCATCGGGAAGCTGGCACGACGAAAGGATGTGTTCAGGTGAGCAACAAGACCGCAGTGGCGAGTGCCCCCGCAAGCGTCCCGGCTCTGGGCGGCGAGGCCAGCCTCAATCGCTATCTTTCCGAAATCCGCAAGTTTCCGGTGCTGACGGCCGAGCAGGAATACATGCTCGCCAAGCGCTATCAGGAACATGGGGATCCCCAGGCCGCAGCGCAACTCGTGACCAGCCACCTGCGACTCGTGGCCAAGATCGCGATGGGCTATCGCGGCTATGGCCTGCCCGTGTCCGAGCTGATTTCCGAAGGGAACATCGGCCTGATGCAGGGCGTCAAGAAATTCGAGCCCGACCGGGGTTTCCGTCTGGCGACTTATGCGATGTGGTGGATCAAGGCCTCGATGCAGGAATTCATCCTGCGCTCGTGGAGCCTGGTCAAGATGGGCACCACCGCCGCGCAGAAGAAGCTGTTCTTCAACCTGCGGCGGATGAAGAAGAACCTCGAAGCCTTCGAGGACACCGATCTTTCGCCCGAGGACGTCCGCAAGATCGCCACCGATCTGGGCGTGCCCGAGCAGGAAGTGGTCAACATGAACCGGCGCATGATCATGGGTGGCGATGCCAGCCTGAACGTGCCGCTGCGCGAGGACGGCGAGGGCACCTGGCAGGACTGGCTGGCCGATGACCGCCCGTTGCAGGACGAGACCGTGGCCGAGGCCGAGGAAGCCCATGTCCGCCACGACATGCTGGTCGAGGCGATGGGCAGCCTGAACGAGCGCGAGCGTCATATCCTGACCGACCGCCGTCTGGTCGACGATCCCAAGACGCTGGAGGAACTCAGCCAGGTCTACAACGTGAGCCGCGAGCGCGTGCGCCAGATCGAGGTGCGCGCCTTCGAAAAGCTCCAGAAGGCCATGCAGCGCATCGCGGGCGAACGGCACCTGCTGCCGGCCTGATCGCCGCGCTGGCGCGCCCACCACGGGCGCCTGAAAATCGAAGAAGCCCCGGTGGCCCTTTTGGGTTGCCGGGGCTTCTTTTTGTCCGGTTTCGGCGGAAAATCGGCGTGCCGGTTCCATTACGGTAATTTAACGCGGTCGCCAGCAGGGTGTGGGATGGACTGGGCCAAAGGGCTTACTAGTCGATCGTTGCGCGCCTGCTATGGGTTGCGTTGCGCAGCTGCCCTCTTGGACCGAAGAAAACGCAGATGAATTTCGAACATGCTGTCCCGCAAATGACCCGTGCCCGGCAGATCCGGGTGCTGGCGCTGTCCGTTGCTGCCGTGGCCCTCGTGGCGGCTGGCGCTTCGGGCCTTCGCGCCTGGCTTCACCAGCCCGAGCCTGCCCCTGTCGCGCTGCCCGCCGGTGAAGTCCAGTTGACCGACAGCCAGGTGTCGAGCCTCAAGATCGAGGCCGTGGCCGCCGACGATGGCTTTGCCCGCACCGGCGCGAGCGGCCAGATCGCGGTCGACGATACGCGTTCAACCCCGGTGTTCCTGCCCTATTCGGGGCAGGTCCAGAAGGTCTTCGTGCAGAACGGCGACCGAGTGAGCGCGGGCAGCCCGCTGCTCTCGGTGCGCACGACCGACATTGCCGACGCGCGCAACGCGCTCGCCGCCGCGCTAGCCCAGCGCACCGCTGCCGCCGCGCAAGTCCGCGTGGCCAATGACAACGCCGCCCGCGCCGAGGAAGTCTACCGCACCGCCGGTGGCGCGCTCAAGGACCTGCAACAGGCCCGCAGCGACCTCGTTGCCGCGCAGAGCCAGGTCGGCATTGCCGACGCTGCGGTCACCGCCGCGCGCGCCAAGCTCTCGGTGTTCGGCGCCAATGGCGGTTCGGGCGGCGAGGCCGTTCTGCGCGCGCCGATCGGCGGCGTGGTGGTCACCCGCGCGATTGCGCAGGGGCAATATGTGAGCGGCGGGACGGCGGGCGGCTCGACGCCCTCGTTCCTGATCGCCGATCTCAGCCAGGTCTGGCTGGTGGCGCAAGTGGCCGAAAGCGACGCCTCGCGCGTGCATCTGGGCGACAAGGTGGTGGTTACCGCCACGGCCTATCCGGGCCGCACGTTCGACGCCACGATCAACAACATCGCCGCGCAGATCGATCCGGTCTCGCACCGCCTTCAGGTCCGCGCGACGATCCCCAACCCGGACGGTGCGCTCAAGCCGCAGATGTTCGCCAATTTCACCATCGAGACGCCCGACAAGGAAGTCATGGCGCAGGCGGTTACCCCCCATCTGCTCAGCCTGCCGGTCGAGGCGGTGATCCACGAGGGTGACAGCGCCCGCGTGTGGGTCTGGCTCGGCCATGGCCGGGTCAAGGAACGCGACGTGGTCACCGGCGAGAGCCATGACGGGCGCATCACCATTCTCTCGGGCCTCAATCCGGGCGAGAAGGTCGTGACCGAGGGCGCCATCTTCGTGAACGAGGCTGGGCTCGACTGATGGTCAAACTCGTCCGCTATGCGCTCGGGCAGCGCATGACCATTCTGGTGTTCTTCCTGGCCATGCTCGTGGCCGGTGGGGTCGCCTTCTACAACCTCAACATCGAAGCCTATCCCGACCCGGTTCCCCCGATGGTCGAGATCGTCACCCAGTCCTCGGGCATGTCGGCCGAGGAGATCGAACGCAACATCACGATCCCCATCGAGGTCCAGATGTCGGGCCTGCCGAACATGACCGCGATCCGCGCGATCTCGCTGTTCGGCCTGTCTGACGTCAAGATCCAGTTTACCTACGATTACAACTACGTACAGGCTCAGCAGCAGGTCATCAACCGTCTCGCCCAGCTCTCGCAGCTGCCCGGCGGCGCGGTGCCGACGATCTCGCCGACGAGCCCGGTGGGCGAAATCTACCGCTATCGCATCGCCGCGCCCAAGGGCTACTCGGTCGAAGACCTCAAGACCTTGCAGGACTGGGTGCTCCAGCGCCGTTTCCGCGCCATTCCCGGCGTGGTCGACGTGACCGGCGTGGGTGGCAAGCTGCGCAGCTATGACGTGGTGGTCGACAACAACCGCCTGCTGGCCCACCACATGACCGTGGGCCAGGTGATCAGCGCGATCAGCAATGCCAACGCCAACGTGGGCGGCCAGACCATCAACTTCGGTGCGCAGAGCGCCATCGTGCGTGGCGTGGGCCTGATCCAGTCGGTCAATGCGCTCGAATCGACCCTCGTGGGCCGCGACGGCACCGCGCCGGTGCTGATCCGCGATGTCGCCTCGATCAAGATCGGCAACATGCCGCGCAACGGCATCGCGGGCCTCAACACCGACGACGACATCGTCGAAGGCATCGTGCTGATGCGCCGCGGCGCCCAGTCGATGCCCACGATCCAGGGCGTGAAGGCCGAGATCGAGAAGATCAACACGACCGGCGTGCTGCCGCCCGGCGTCAGGCTCGAACGCGTCTACGACCGTTCGGACCTGATCGGGGTGACCACGCATACGGTCATGGAAAACCTCGTTGCGGGCGTTCTGCTGATCTTCTTCCTCCAGTGGGCGTTTCTGGGCAACTTGCGCAGCGCGCTGATCGTGGCCGCCACGATCCCCTTCGCGCTCGCCTTTGCCGTGCTGATCCTGACCATCCAGGGCGAGAGTGCCAACCTGCTCTCGGTCGGCGCGCTCGACTTCGGCCTCGTCGTCGACGCGACCGTGATCATGGTCGAGAACATCTTCCGCCACATGGCCGAGCGCAGCCACCATGTCGAAACGCATGAAGGCGGGCGCTACACGTTCGCCAGCCGCATCGGCTCGGTGCTCTCGGCCAGCAACGAGGTGAGCCGCGGCATCTTCTTTGCCGCCGCCATCATCATCACCAGCTTCCTGCCGCTGTTCACGCTCACGGGCGTGGAAGGCCACATCTTCGGCCCGATGGCCAAGACTTATGCCTATGCCATTCTGGGCGGGCTGATCGCCACGTTCACCGTGGCGCCCGCGCTTTCGGCGATGATCCTGCCCGACAAGCTCGACGAGACGGAAACCTGGGTCGTTTCGCGCATCCGCCGCGTCTACGAACCGGTCGCCGCCTTCGCGTTCAAGAACCAGGTCCTGGCTCTGGGCCTTGGCGGGGCGATGGTACTCGGGGCCTTTGTTGGCGTGCGCACGCTGGGGGTCGAGTTCCTGCCCCAGCTCGAAGAAGGCAACATGTACATTCGCGCCTCGCTGCCCGCGGCGATCTCGCTCGATGCGGGTGAACCGGCGGCGCGCGCGATCCGCCGCGATATCATGAAGTATCCCGAAGTGACCTCCGTGCTCTCGGCCCATGGCCGCCCCGACGACGGCACCGACGCCACCGGCTACTTCAACATCGAATATTTCGTCCCGCTCAAGCCGTTCGACGAATGGCCCAAGGGCATGGACAAGGAAAAGCTGGTCGCCCAGCTTTCGGCCGAGCTGAAGTCCAAGTATCCGGGCGTCGACTTCTCGTTCTCGCAGATCATCGAGGACAACGTCGAGGAAGCCGCCTCGGGCGTGAAGGGCGCCAACTCGGTCAAGGTGTTCGGGCCCGATCTGGAAACCCTCGAAAAGATCGCGGGCCAGATCCGCGACCAGATGGCCAAGGTGCGCGGGATCACCGACCTCGGCATCTTCCAGTCGCTGGGCCAGCCGACCGTGCGGATCGATGTCGATCGCGTGAAGGCCGCCCGCTATGGCCTGAGCGTGGGCGATGTGAACCAGACGGTGGCTGCGGCCATCGGCGGGACATCGCCGGGCGATCTCTATGAACCCCACACCGACCGCCACTTCCCGATCATGGTTCGCCTCCAGGCCAACCAGCGTGACAGCCTCGAAGCGGTCAAGCGGATCACCGTGGGGGCGACCGGGCCCGATGGCAGCGCGATTTCCGTGCCGCTTTCGGAACTGGCCGACATCCGCCTGACCAGTGGGGCCAGCTTCATCTACCGCGAGCACCAGACGCGCTACATCCCGATCAAGTTCTCGGTCCGCGACCGCGACCTTGGCAGCGCGGTCGAGGAAGCCCAGCAGCGCATCGCCAAAAACGTGCCGCTGCCGCCGGGCTACAGCCTCGAATGGGCTGGCGAGATGAGCAACCTCAAGAACGCCGTCGCCCGCCTCGAAATCGTCGTGCCGATCAGCCTTATGCTCATGCTGGGCCTGCTCTACATGAACTTCCGTTCGCTGCGTGATACGCTGCTGGCCTTCTCGGTGATCCCGATGGCCGTGGTGGGCGGGGTGCTCGGGCTGATGCTGACGGGAACGCCGTTCTCGATCTCGGCGGCGATCGGTTTCGTCGCGCTGTTCGGGATCGCGGTGATGGACGGCATCCTGCTCGTCACCAGCTTCAACCATGCGATGGATGAAGGGCGCGGACGGGTCGATGCGCTGCGCCATGCCACCTCGAACTGCCTGCGTCCGGTGCTGATGACCTGCCTCGTGGCGGCCATTGGCCTCGCGCCGGCGGCGGTGGCCACGGGCATCGGCAGCCAGGTGCAAAAGCCTCTCGCGCTCGTCGTGGTGGGCGGCATGACGCTGGCGCCCGTGCTGATCCTGCTGGTCCTGCCCCTGCTGATCAACCGCTTCTCCAGCCGTCTGGCCGGGCCGCTCAAGCGCGCTTCGGCAGAGGAAGGAACCCCTGAAACGCCCAGCGAGGGAGAACCGGCATGATCGGCCGCCTCATCAATGGACGCCTCATCCATAGCCGTCTCATCAATGGGGTAACCCTTGGCGCCGTGCTGCTGGGCAGCACCGCGCTGTCCGATGGCGCGCTGGCCCGCACGCCGGTGAGCCAGAGCGTGGTGGTGCCCCTGCCGCCGGTGCCGACCGGCAATGCGCCGCGCCAGATCCTCGACAAGCCGCTCGGTCCGCCCGACGCGGGGACGCAGATGATCCATCCGGGCATGGCCGTCGTGCCCGACTGGTGGCAGGGCTTCGGCAGCCCGGCGCTCAACGATCTGGTGGCCCGCGCGCTGGCCGCCAATACCGATATCGCCGTGGCCAAGGCCCGGCTGGCACAGGCCCAGGCACAAGTGGGCGTGGTGCGCGGGGGGCTGCTGCCTCAGGTCGATGCCGGATTGACCAGCGAGCGCCAGCGCCTGTCGCGCACGCTCTCCACGCCGCTCACCAACCCCTATCCGCAGGTCTTCTCGCTGCACACCGCGCAAGTGAGCGTGAGCTACTCGCCCGACCTGTTCGGGGGGAGCGCGGCCCGCCTGCGTTCGGCCAAGGCGGCTGCCGCCGTGGCCCAGGCGCAGGAGCAGGCAATCCGCAATCTGGTTGCCGGGCAGGTCGTGCTCGCGGTGATCCAGGACGCGGCCTACAATGCCGAGATCGCCGCCACGCGCGACGCGATCGACAGCAACCTGCAAGTTCTCGCCCTGTTGCACCAGCGCGAGAAGCTGGGGGCGGTCGGCCATGCCGATGTCGCCGCGCAGACCGCCGCGATTGCCGCGATCGAGGGCGCGCTGCCCCCGCTCATGCGCCAGCGCGGGGCCAATCTGGCGGCGCTGTCGGTCCTGCTCGGGCTGGCGCCGGGGTCGCCCATCGAGAAGCTGCCGGGGCTCGACGATTTCGCCCTGCCCGGCGACCTGCCGCTGACCATGCCGGCCGATCTCCTGACCACCCGGCCCGACGTGGCCGGGGCGGCCGCCGCGCTCGAAGGGGCGGCTGCCGACGTGAAGGTCGCCATGGTCGCGCGCCTGCCGCAGATCAACCTGTCGGCCAGCTTCGGGGGCATCGCCGAGGACTTCAGCAGGATGTTCTCAAGCGGCAATCCATTCTGGACCCTGATCGGCGGGATCGCCGCGCCGGTGTTCCATGGCGGTGCGCTCAAGCGCCAGCAGGAATCTGCCGAACATGCGCTCGAAGCGGCCAAGGCCAGCTACAAGGGCACCGCGCTCCAGGCCTTTGCCGATGTCAGCAATGCGCTGACCGCGCTTTCGACCGACGCGACCGCGCTGGGCATTGCCGAGCGCGGCAACGATGCGGCCAGCCAGAGTCTGACGTTCGCCCGGCGCCAGCTCGAACTGGGCGGGGTGGGAACCCTCGCGGTGCTCAATGCCAGCGCCACGGCCCAGACCGCGCGGGCGCAACTGGTGGCCGCGCGCGCGGCGCGCCTGTCGGATACGGTGGGCCTGTTCACCGCGCTGGGCGGGGGCTTGCGCCAGCCTGCCACGCCCGATCGGGGGCAGGCCGATGCGGCAGGCGGTGTCCCCCTGCCGCCGCCGCTCTCCAACGAGCAGCCGGTCGATCTTCCCGGACATTGAGGCCCACTTTTTTCAGGTTCTCGTTGCTGTCTGGTTTTACACGGTAAAAAGGCCCGCGTCGGTGTTCCGGCGCGGGCCTTTTGCCGGGCAGGGACGGTTTGCGCGGGGGCAGGGTGGCAGGAACGCTTGTGTTGTTCTGCCATGCAGCCCTATATCCCGGTCGATGACTGTTGTGCCCTGCGCATGTTGAAGAAGCTCAAATCCCTGTTTTCCGGCTCGCATCCGGCTGCCTCGGCCATTGTGCCCCATATTCCCGAAGGGGAGCGGGTCTATGCCGTGGGGGATATTCACGGACGCCTGGACCTGTTCGAGCAGCTGATCGCGCGGATCGAGGCCGATGATCTCGCGCGGGGGCCGGCGCGGACATGTGTGGTGCTGTTGGGCGACCTGATCGACCGGGGGGAGAACAGCGCGGGCGTGATCGCGCGGGCCCGGAACTGGGCCCGGCAACGCCCCTTGCGCATTCTGGCGGGCAATCACGAGGAGATGTTCCTCGATTCCTTCGACAGCGACGAGGTGTTGCGCCATTTTCTGCGGCATGGCGGGCGCGAGACGCTGCTCAGCTATGGTCTTGATCCGCACGATTATGCACGCATGACCCTTGAGGACCTGCGCGAGGCCATGCCCGTGCTGGTCCCGGCGGAGGATATCGCGTTCGTGCGGGCGATGGAGGATCAGGTGCGCATCGGCGACTATCTTTTCGTCCATGCCGGGATCCGGCCCGGTGTGGCGCTCGAAGCGCAGGCGACCAGCGACTTGCGCTGGATTCGCGGCGAATTTCTCGGCAGCAGCACCCCGCGCGATTTCGCCGTGGTCCATGGCCACACGATCACCCCCGAGGCCGAGATCCTGCCCTTGCGGATCGGCATCGATACCGGGGCCTATGCCTCGGGGCGGTTGACCGCCGTGGGCCTTGAAGGGGCCGGTCGCTGGGTGCTTGGCATATGCGGGGAACCGCGCGAGGATGTGGCCGCCTGAAGGGCGCACGCAGGCTGCCGGACAGGGCCGTTTTGCGGTGGCGAAAAACTTTGCTGCCGTTGCGAGCAAGTCACAATTGAAAGTAAATTTCGGGCTTTCGCGATTTTTTTGTAATTAACCATGCGTTTCATGGTGCTTGCGTGAAGCTATCGTTCCTCGTTCGAAATTGAATGAGACGGTGTGCGAAATTTTGTCATTTCAGTGTCACACAAAAACCGTCAGGCCTTGGTGTCGGCCTTTGCCCGCGCTCCCGCGTGGGCAGGCCGGTTCCTTGCTGGGTCATCGGGAAATCCGGTGGCTGGTGGGGAGGATGCAACCGGTCGCCGGCATCTGCGGCGGCCATCATGATTGCAATGGGGACACCAATGCACCGCTCGACTCTTTACGCCGGCTCTGCGCTGGCGCTGGGAATGGCCCTTGTTGCCACGCCCGCCCTTGCCCAGTCCACCGGCTCGCTCGACTTTGAACAGCAGTCCATCGTCGTGAGCGCCCGCAACGCCAAGTCGGTCAACGGTTTCCAGCTGCCTGATACGCCCAAGGCCAAGCAGGTCCTCGATCAGACGATCATCGCCCACCAGGTTCCCGGCCAGTCGATCAACGACATCATCAACCTGGTCCCCGGCGTCAGCTTCCAGAACAATGACCCGTTCGGTTCGTCGGGCGGCAAGCTGTTCATTCGCGGTTTCGACAACACCCGCATTTCGCAGACCGTCGATGGTATCCCCCTCAACGATACCGGCGGCTATGCGCTCTATTCGAACCAGCAGCTCGACCCCGAGCTGATCGAACAGGTCAACGTGAACCTGGGCACGACCGACGTGGACTCGCCGACGGCTTCGGCTACCGGCTCGACCGTCAACTATCTCTCGCGCACCCCGACCGAGGATTTCCACGCCCGCGTGCTGGCTTCGGCCGGTGAATACAGCTTCATGCGCATCTTCGGCGAAGTCGATACCGGCAACCTGACCGCCGGTGGCCTGCGCGCCTGGCTGGCCGCGTCGAGCGCGACCAACGATGCCGTCTATGGCGGCCTGGGCAAGATCGACAAGAAGCAGTTCAACTTCAAGGTCTACCAGCCGCTGGGCAGCAACGGCGACTTCATCTCGATCGCCGGTCACTACAACAAGAACCGCAACAACGCCTTCGGTTCGTCGCCGCTGTGGACGATGAACAACGGTTCGCGCGTGGTCGGTGCCGGTTCGGGCAACCGCTACCCGCTCTATGGCGACGAGCGCTTCTACCAGACCGCGCGTTGCGTCCTGCCCGCGCCGGTGGCTGGCGTGGCCGACGTGGCGGGCACGTGCGGTTCGGACTACGAATATCGCATCAACCCCTCCGACACCGCCAATATCCGCATGAGCAGCCGCTTCACCCTGGCCGACGGGCTGGTGCTGACGGTTGACCCGTCGATCCAGTGGACGAGCGCCAATGGCGGCACGCTGGCCTATACCGTGAGCGAGCGGACCACGACCATCAACGGCGTGAGCGGGATCACCGGCTACAACGGTTCGACCTACTACTTCGGCAAGGATGTCAACGGCGACGGCGATGCGCTCGACACCGCGCGCCTGATGGCCCCCAGCCAGACCAAGACCGTGCGCCTGGGCCTCAACGCCTCGCTGCGCTATGACATCACCAAGGATCACACGATCCGCATCGCCTATGCCTATGACCGTGGCCGTCACCAGCAGACCGCCGAGTTCGGCCGTCTCTACGACAGCGGCTTTGCCTCCACGCCCTTCCCGGTCGATAGCCCGATCACCGATGTCTATGGCAATGCGGTCGAGCGCCGCAACCGCCTGTCCTATGCGATCCTGCATCAGGTTTCGGGTGAATATCGCGGCCACTTCGGCCCGGTTACGCTCAATGCAGGCCTGCGCGTGCCGTTCCTGAAGCGTAACCTCAACCAGAACTGCTTCACCAATGCGACCGGCGGCTATGCGTGCTTCGCTTCGAGCGATGCCAATGCCGCTTTTGCTGCGGCCAACCCTTATGTCGTGAACCCCACCACCGGGCTTCCCGTCTCGGGCTATGCCGTGCCGCAGCAGCGCGTGTTCACCTATTCGCGCCCGCTGCCCAATGTCGGCGCGACGCTCTCGCTCTCGCGCGCGGCCAGCGTGTTCTTCAACTACTCGAAGAGCATGCAGGTTCCCGGTACGGATAACCTGTACCAGTCGTTCTACTTCCCGGTGGGCAATGCTTCGGCCAAGCCCGATCCGGAAACCACCGACAACTTCGATCTGGGTGTGCGTTATCGCACCGGCAAGATCATGGCCCAGGCTTCGGCCTGGTACACGATTTACCAGAACCGCCTCGCTTCGGCCTATGACCGCGATCTGAACACCACGATCTATCGCAACCTGGGCCGCGTCGACAAGTATGGCTTCGACGGCTCGCTGGCCTATGCGCCGATGAAGGACCTGTCGATCTACGTCTTCGGGTCGTACCTGCACTCGAAGATCCGCGACAACGTCGACGGCGGTTCGTGCACGGCCACCAATGTCACGCTCCAGATGTATGGCTGCACCGCCGCAGGCGGCCAGGCCTTCTACCAGACGGCTGGCAAGCGGGAATCGGGTGCCCCGGTCTACACCTTCGGTGGCCGCGTCGATGGCACGGTCGGGCCGTTCTCGCTGGGCGTTCAGGCCAAGCGCACTGGTCCGCGCTATGTCAACGACCAGAACCTGCCGTTCTACGTGAACCAGGGTGGCCGCGTGCAGATCTTCGGTGCCAAGGCCCCGGCCTATACCACCGTCGATCTCGACGCCAAGCTGGCGCTCTCGAAGATCTCCTCGATGTTCAACGAGCGCACGTTCTTCCAGATGAACGTGACCAACCTGTTCGACGTGACCTACGTGGGCGGCTTCGACGGGACCCTGATCAGCCAGGCGACCAACGGCAACCCGATCACCTATGCCCAGATCAGCCCGCCGCGCACGGTGATCGGCACGATCAGCTTCGGCTTCTGATCGCCTGCGTGACCAGAATCTGATGGCCAATTGCCCCGGCGCACCCTTTCACGGGTGCGCCGGGGTTTTTTATGGAACGCCAAAGGCTCAGTTGTAGACGCAGACGTCGTATTGCCCGCGCACGACGGCCGAGCGCGCGGCGATGGCATTGCCGTGGCGGCGCTGGCGCCCGCTTGCGCCGGTCACTTCGCGGACCTTGGGCTGGGGGAAGGCGGCGGCGATGCGCGCGGCCTCGATCCGCGAGAGATGCGCGGCGCCCTTGTGGTAATAGCGCTGGGCGCCCGCTTCCACGCCATAGGTCCCGATGCCGGTCTCCGCGACATTGAGATAGACTTCCATGATCCGCCGCTTGCCCCAGATCTTTTCGATCAGCACGGTGAACCAGGCTTCGAGGCCTTTGCGGAAATAGCCGCCGCCCTGCCACAGGAAGACGTTCTTGGCGGTCTGCTGGCTGATCGTCGAGCCGCCGCGGATGCGCCCGCCCTGCTGGTTGCGCTCGAAGGCCTGGAGCATGGCCTGCCCGTCAAAGCCGCTGTGCGAGCAGAAGCGCGAATCCTCGCCGGCAATGGCCGCATCGACCATCGAACGGTCGATCCGCGAAAGCGGGGTCCAGTCCTTGGTCACCCCGTTGCCATCCATCAGCATCGTGGCGGTATAGGGCACCGGCACCCACTTGGTGATCACCACCCAGACCAGACTGATCACCACGAAGGCGAGCACGGCCTTGCCCGCCCACCCGATCAGCCGGACGGCGAAAGACCTGTGCGAGGACCGGCTGGTGGAGGAGGGGCGCGTGGGCATCAGCTGCTTGAACATGGCCCTGTTATGCCGCGCCGCAGCGGGCGGATCAATCAGCCCCGATCAGCCCCGGATAAGGGCATCGGCGGCGCGCTGGTCGAAGCTCTGGCGGGCTTCCTCCACTTTGTCGCAATGGGCCTTCGCCCAGATCCAGACCCCGCAGAATGCCTCGCCCAGTGTTTCGCCCAGCGGGGTGAGGGCATAGTCGACATGGGGTGGCACCACCGGGTGGACGGTGCGGGTGACCAGCCCGTCGCGCTCCATGCGCCGCAGGGTCTGGGTCAGCATCTTCTGGCTGATGCCGGGCAGGCGGCGCCCGATGGCGGTGAAGCGCGCGGTGCCGTGTTCCTCAAGGTCTTCGAGCACGAGCATCGTCCACTTGTCGGCCACCGCGCCGATCAGGTCGTTGACGAGGGCGCCGATGCGCGGGTTGGGCGAAGGGTCACTATCCATCGGGTAAGTATGGCACGAAAGGGTGCCTTCTTTCCATCGGGGAGCATGGGGTTCACAAAGGGGGCCTGTTCCCTCTCCCTCCTTTCTTCCCTTCAGGAGCCTTGCGATGAAAACCAGCGGCAACACCATTCTCGTCACCGGCGGTGGCACCGGCATTGGCCGGGCGCTGGCCCATGCCTGGCACGATGCGGGCAATGTCGTGATCGTGACCGGGCGGACCCTGGCCAGTCTGGAGGAAACCGTCGCCGGGCGCGAGGGGCTCCATGCCATGGTCCTCGATGTCACCGATCCGGCGGCCATCGCGGCGTTCGCGGCCCAGGTCGTGGCGCGTTTTCCCGCGCTAAACGTGCTGGTCAACAATGCCGGGATCATGCGCTATGAAGAGATCGGCACGGCGCGCGATCTGGGCGATGCGCAGGCGATGATCACCACCAACCTGCTTGGCCCGATCCGCATGACCGACGCCCTCGTCGATCATCTGGCAGGACAGGCCGATGCGGCGATCGTCAATGTTTCGTCGGGGCTGGCCTTCGTGCCGCTGGTGATCGCGCCGACCTACAATGCCACCAAGGCGGCGCTCCATTCCTATACCCAGTCCTTGCGCGTCGCGCTGGCGGGCAAGGTGGAGGTGATCGAACTGGCGCCCCCCGGCGTGCAGACCGACATCACACCGGGGCAGGCCACGCGCGAGGGCTATCTGCCGCTGGCCACCTATATCGCCCAGACGATGGACCTGTTCGCGCAAGTGCCCACGCCTGCCGAAGTCTGCGTGCCCAACACCCTGTTCCTGCGCAATGCCGAGCGCGAGGGGCGTTATGAGCAGACCTTTGCCATGCTCAATCGACTTTGAGGCAATCGACTTTGAGGCAATCGGCTTTGAGGATTGGGTTTTCCCGCCTTGCCCGCTATTTGTGAGGGCAAGGCAAGACCCGCCATCCATGGAGCCCCTGACGTGACCCAGTTCCTGCACACCATGATCCGCGTGACCGATCCCGATGCGACGGTCGCTTTCTTCAACCTGCTCGGGCTGGAGGAAACCCGCCGCTTTTCGAGCGAACAGGGCCGCTTCACGCTGATCTATCTGGCCGCGCCCGGCCAGGATTGCGAAGTGGAGCTGACCTGGAACTGGCCCGCGCAGGACGGCAGCGCCGAAACCTATACCGGCGGGCGCAACTTCGGCCATCTGGCGTTCGGGGTCGAGAATATCTACGCCACCTGCCAGACGCTGGCCGATGCCGGGGTGGTGATCAACCGTCCCCCGCGCGACGGCCACATGGCCTTCGTCAAGACGCCCGACGGCATCTCGATCGAGCTGCTGCAAAAGGGCACCCACCTCGCACCGGCCGAACCCTGGGCCTCGATGCCCAACACCGGCAGCTGGTAAGAACGCGATTGCCATGCGCCCCCGGTGCCGCACAGGTGCCGGGGGCGCATGGCCTTCAGCCCCTTCAACAGACCACGGCCACGCTGTCGGGCACGGCGCGGGCCAGATGGGCGAGCGCGCGGCTGCGCGCGAGCGTGCGGCGCTGGTCGTCGAGGATCGGCCCGCCGATGGCCATGAGCGCCACCAGCAAGGTCGCGGTATCGTCGGCCAGCCAGCCGCGCCCGAGCGCGAAGGCGATCAGCGGCGGCAGGGCCTGATGCAGGGCCGTGGTCAGTTGCGTGCGCAACGGGGACGCCGGAATGCGCAGCGGGCCGGAAACGGGCGTAGTATTGGTCATGGCATCGGTCATGGCAAAGTTCCTTGAAACGGGACGCGTGCCGGACGGGACGGCGTGCTTCAGCGCACGAACGTTGCCACGCCCCATGCCACCAGCCCGGACAGCAGGCTGCCCAGCGCCACCAGCACGACCCAGGCCCCGCGCCGCTCGTTTTCGCGCGTCTCGATCGTGGCGAGGCGGCTGTCGATCCTTTCGAGCGTGGCGACCATCTGGGCGAGGCGGTGTTCCATGGCGTCGAGGCGTCCTTCCATGCGGCCGATGTCCCGGTGGAGGTCGGAATGGGTGGGCGCGGTCATGCCCCACCGCCTGCGAAAGCGTCTCCGGCGAGCGGTGTTTCTGCCTGTGCCGTTACGGCCGGATCGGGCTGGCCACAGACGCGGCAGACGACCGGGCTGGCCGGATCATCGCGGTCGCGCGGGCCGGGATTGTGCGGCTCGGGCCGGGGCCAGGGGCCCCGCAGGCGCAAGGCCGTCCCGCATGAAGGACAGCCCAGGCACAGGGGCGCCGCATCGCGGTCGGTCAGCGTGGTCGCGCCGCACTGGCAGGTGAGGGCCGGATAGTCGGAGGGCGTCGGGGCAGCATCGGTCATCGGATCACTCCCAGATCCAGGCGTTGAGGGCCTTGGCGAAGCGCACCTGCACGGTCTGTCCGGCGGCGAGCGCAGTGGGCGCGGTGCCATAGACCGTGGGGGTGCCGGTGGTGGCATTGGTGATCGTGAGCGCGGTAACGCCTGCGCGGCTGGTCACGCGGAACACCGCCTCGTCCGCCGGATCGACCGGCAGGGCGAGGGTGAGGCTGGCGAGCGCGGCGGTGTGGTTGAGGTAGGTTGCCGGAACCATCGCGCCGAGCGTCACCGTGCTGCCGTTGGCGGGCACGAGGGTCTGCCGGTCGAGCGAGAGGCCGGTCGGGGCGATATTGTCACGCCAGAGGGTCGCGCAAGTCCCCGCCGGACTGACATCGGCAGCAGAGGGCACGACATTGCCGGTGATCCGCGCCACTGCGTCATAGGCCGGGTGGGTGTTCTCGGACGAATGGTTGATGCCGAGCGCCACGCTCGCGCCCGAGCCGACGAGGATCCGGTTGCGCTCGATCGAGGTGAGGATTGCCGCCGGGGTATAGGCGCTGACCGTTGCGTTGATCGCCGCGCTGCCCGCCGGAACCCAGGCCAGCGCGGAAGCCAGCACGATCTGGTTGTCGCTCACGCTGCCGCGCGTGCGGTGGCCCTGCATGTCGATCAGCGCATAGTTGCCGCGCGGGGGCACGGTGGCGCTCTTGAACATCAGGCGGTTGTTCTCGACAATCTTGGTTCCGCCCAGGCCGTAGGTCAGGTGGATCACGCAATTGGTGAGCATGTTGCCCGAGACCACGACGAGGTCGGTCGGCCCGTCGCCGGTCCGGCCGATCAATCCGTCGCGCGCGGTCACGGCATTGCCCGAGAATTCGACCACTTCCTGAACAGAAGAGGCCAGCGTCGTCGAATTGCCGGCGATGGCCTGAAAATAGGTGCGCCCCTGCTGATAGCGCAGATAGCCGCCCGCAAGGGCCGCGTTCCAGGCCAGCGGCACGATGAATTCGTTCGCCGAGACACGCGTGACGGTAAGCGGCGTGGGGGTGATCTCGGTGATCAGCACCTGCTGGCCGGTCTGGATGTCGAGGTCGCCCGAAACGGTGACCTTGGTGGTCCCGTTGCCCGCGTCGGCATAGCCGGTGATCGGCGCGCTCTGCATGTAAGTGGTCGCGCCCGCGCGTGCGGCGGTCGAGGCGCCTTCGAGCGTGCATTCGATGGTGTTGGCGCGAAAGGCGATGTTCAGCGCCGCATAGAACACCGAGCAGGCGAAATTGCCGAAATGGCGGATCGTGTTGCCGATCGCCAGGCAATTGCTGCACCCTTCGAAGTCGAGCGCGGTGTCGGTAGCATATTCGAGCGTGTTGTTGGCGACGATCACGCTTTCGCCGTTGTTGCCGTAGATGCCGCCGTTGTTCCACGAGCAATAGTTGCCGGTGATACGGAAATGGGCAAAGCGGCGCAGGAACTGCACGGCCCCCCCTTGCGCGAAACCGGCCGCGCCACCCCACCACGAGATATTGCTGTAGCCCAGCACGTTGTCGCTGATCTCGCCATAGCGCGCCCAGTTGATGCGCACGCCGCCGCTGCCATAGACGGTGTTCCAGCTGCGGTTGCGGCGCACATAGATGTGCTCGTTGAGGTCGTTGATGTCGGTGGCGGAAAACCCGGCGAGCACGGCCGGATCGACCGTGGTCGAGCCGGTGGTGCGGTCGTAGGTCTTGTTTTCTTCTGCCTCCATGGCCACGAACAGCAACCCGCAGTCCTGAAACTCGCAGTCCTCGACGGTCAGCCCGCGCACGTTGATCGCCCGCACGGCATAGGCGCTCGCGTTGCCGATGCTCGTGCCGGTGTACTGGAAATAGATCCGCGCCACGCGCAAGTTGGTGGCAAACGTGGTGAACATCGCCGCGCCGGTCATCCCCTGCGCCGGGCGGATCGAGATCGCGCGCGTGCCGCTGTAGAGGATGCGCGTGCCCGCATTGGCCCCGCTGATCGCCTGGTTGGCCAGCACCGGCACGATCGCGCCCGCGCCGATGTTGAACGCGCCCGCGCCCAGCATCACGTTGTAGCCGGTGTTCACCGCGCGCTGGATCTGCGCCAGGCAATTGGTCACCCCGTCGCCCACCGCGCCGAACTGCTCGGCCCAGACCGTGCGCCCTTCGGGCACGGCATAGAGCTTGACCCCGCCCGCGGTGGTCAGGTGCTGGTCGGCGGCCAGGGGCGCTGCCTCCAGATAGGCATAGGGCCCCGCGCGCCACATCGTGCCCGCCCCGCGCGCGGGCAGGGGCGAGGCCAGCAGCGCGGCCACGCTGGGCAGGGTCGTGCGGTCGAGATGCTGCTGGAGCGTGCCCCCGCCGCTCGTGCCGACCAGCGTGGCGCCCTTGTTGGCGTCGACCGAGGCGACATCGGCGCGCAACTGGGCATCGGTGGTCACCGCGTCGGCCAGGCTGGGCGTGCCGTCGATGCTCGAAAACGACAGGAACTTGCCCCGCCGCCGCGAGGCGGACGGCAGCGTGCCCGCGCTTTCGCCCAGCGGCATGCGCATGCAGCGGTTGAGATCGCGCGAGAGCGCCTGATCGCGCAGCGCCGCGCGATCGTTGGCGAGGTTGACGGGCGCTGCCAGCCAGGCCGAGCCGTTCTCGAAGGCGGTCGTCTGGGTGAAATCGGGATCGAGCCAGACCACCAGACTGCCCGGGCCGGGGGCGACCGGAAAGGTGACGGTGCCGCCGCCCCCTTCGTAAAGCTCGACCGAATAGCCCCCGATGATCGGCTGGTCGTTGAGCAGCACGGCGACATCGCCCGCCGTCTGGGCGGTGAAGGTGAAGGGAAACGATTGCGTCACGCCATTGGCGCTGAACGGCCCGTCATAGGCATTGGTGGTGCTCACGGCCATGGGGTCGAGGTTCCTTTGAAAGACGGGAAGGGGAAGACGCGCGCGCGTTCAGCCGATCCGGCTGCGCAGCGCGCGATACTGGCGCACGCCCGAAAGGACCGACTGGCCCATGTCGACCACCCCGTTCCACAAGGCGGTCTGGCCTTGCGTGGCGGCCATGCTGGCGCGGCCCATGGCCTGCGCTGCGGCGGCATCGTTTTGGCGCAGGGCGCTGGCCCCTTGCGCGGCGATGTCCTGCGCGCGGGCCGTGCCGGTCAGGCGGGTGCTGTCGATGGCCTCGCGCGCGGTGCCGAAATCGACGCTGACCCCGCCGGCGGCGGCGGCCACGCGCTGGCGCCCCTCGGTGGCGGCCATCGCGCGATACTGGTCGGCCAGCGCGCGGGCGGTTTCGTCCTGCGCATCGCGGGCGGCGGCGCGTTCCTGCTCGGCCTGTTGCAGCGCGGCTTCGCGCTGGGCCTGCGCCTGATGCATGGCGCTGATCGTGCCGATGCCGGTGCGCGCGACGGCGAGCCCGGCGGCGAGGAGGGGAAGCGCGGGGCCGCACATCAGGCCTTCTCCTGCATGGAAGGGAGGCGGACGCGCTCGAACGGACGGAAGGCCAGGCCTCCCACAAGGATGGTGTGCTGGTTCACGGTGAATCCCCATTTTTGCAGCAGGCGGATCGCCGGTGCGTTGTCGGCGGAGACTAGGTTGGCGAGGGTCGGGCTTGAATCGTGCATCGTGGAGAGAACCTGCGGCCCGATGGCCAGCAGCGCGCGCGGGTGCCGCCAGACTTCGTCGGTGCCCAGAAACCAGGGCACGCCCCGGCCCGTCAGCGCCGATTCGATCACCAGCCCGAACATCGCGTGAGGGCGCCCTTCGACCAGCGCGGTCCAGGCCTGGGTCGAGGCGGCGAGGGCATGGCGCAGGCTTCCGCGCGGATCGCGGCCCATCATCGCGGCGCATTCGCGCCGGTCGACCGCGCGCATGTGCCGCGCCAGAAACCCGATGTGGCGCGCGCGCGCAGGCACGATTTCAAGGGGCAGATTGATCCGCCGGTTCACCCGCCGACCACCGCGTCGAGCGCGATCCCCAGCAGGGTGAAGGGCAGCGGTGCGCTCTGGCGCAGCCACAACGTGCATTCATCGCCCGCGCGGTTGCCGACGGAGACCGGATAGTCGCCGTTCATCAGCGCGTCGGGCGTGCTCCAGGCCTCGCCCTTGCGGGCCTTGAGCGGGAACAGGGCATTGGCATCGATGCCGACCTCGATCTGGCGGGTATCGGCCAGCGTCAGGATCGCCTGCGCGACCTGTTGCCGACGCCCCAGTGTGGTGCCCCCTTGCGTGGTCAGCCGCACCGGCAGGGTCTCGATATCGACCGTGTAGGGAATGCCGAAGGTCGCCTGCGTGGCCCCGTCCATGTGCGGGGGCAGGACAAGCGTGCCTTGCGACACGCTCAGCCCCATGACCGCCACGCCATCGACGAGGCCGGCCACATCGCTGCGCCCTTCGAGATGCCAGAGCCCGGAAAAGCTGGTGCGGGGCGTGTCGAACGTGCCCGAGACCGCGCAATCGAGGAAGCATGTCTGGCGGATGTCGCTCCAGTCATGGCTGGCCATGCGCTCGACAAAGCGCCGCGCGACGCCCTCCACCATCCGCTCGACGACGAGGTAGACGCGGTCCTCCCCGCCCTCGGGAATGGCGCAGAGCGAGAGGACTTTCCCGTCCGTCTCGCACAAGGTCCAGCCCCAGACGTTCTGCTCCTGCTCCCAGGTCAGGCACAGCAGCGCGCCATCCTCGCGCGCGGCCCAGATCAGGCTGCGCGGCTCCTGGGCATAGCACCACGAAACGATGCCCATCCTCTCGAAGAAGTGCGGCGAGAAGATCGACACGTCGTTCGATTTCAGCCCGTCGATGGTGAAATCATAGCCGATCGTGCGCACGCTATGGCCCACGCCCGGCTGGTAGAACACGACATTGTCGACGACGAGCGGCGGCAGGCGCGACGATCCGCGCCCGATCTGGCGCCGCGCGGCGGGCGCGCGCGTGGCGTCGAGCACCCCGCCCGACCCATCGCCATCGATGCGGAACACGCTGTCGGAGGTCAGCGCGAGCAGGCTGGTCGTGGCGACGAGCTGGTTGACCGAATTGACCCGCCCGGCCTGAATCGCAAAGGCCATCGAATCGTCGGCGCGCAGCGGGCGCGAGCGGTCCATGTTTTCAAGCTGGCCGCTGCGCGTGGTCCAGATGCCGTGGGGCACATTGCGCGTGCGCGCCCAGACCGCGCGCTGCTCGAACAGCGCGACGGTCGAGGGATAGTCGCCCGGCCCGGCAAACGGATTGCTGGCGCGCGGCGGGGCACGGTCGAGCGCGGGGGTGATGTTGTCGTCGCGCAAGCTGGTTGCCTGCGTCGTGCCGATATAGCCGAAGAACTGCGAGTTGTCGGCCTTGTAGACGGTGTAGCGGCTGGCCCCGGCCACCGGGCTCCAGCTCACCGTGTTGAAGTTGCGCTTGAGCGAGAGATCGTTGGTGACGGTGGCCTCTGTGCTGGCGCGGCTTTCCATGCCGGTGTCGTCGTTTACCGCGCACACGCAATAGCTGGCGAGCTGCGGAAAATAGGCCGCGCCCTGGTTGGCGCTGTCGGTGTTGGCGACCGTCGCGCTCGCGGTGCAGGTGGCAGGCGCGGCCAGCGTCGGGGCAAAATCGACAGCGTGGAACGACCAGTCGGTGTGCGAGGCGCGCACCAGTTTGGTCGGGGGATGGTCGATATGCGCCAGATAGAGCGTATCAGCGGTCTGTTCGAAATCGAGATCGGCCAGTTCCACCCCGTTGAAGGGCGATCCGATGCGGGTGATGCGTGCGCCGCCCATCAGTTGAGTTCTCCTCTCCCGAAGCGGCCCGAGCCGCCATAATAGATCACCGGCGGGGTGGGCGCGGCGGTGACCGGGGGCACGCTGGGCGGGGGCGCGGCGACGGGCGGTGCGGTGCGCGTGGATCCACCCGCGCAGGCCGTGAAGGGGGCAAGGTCGCGCGTATCGGCGGCGATGCGCAGATGGTTTGCGTCGACCACCGCGCGCACCGGCCAGGCCCGACCGTTGAGCAGCGCGCCGATTTCGCCTTCGCAGCCCGTCACATAGAGCAAGTCGCCGACAGCCAGTCCGTGCCAGTCCATCGCGACGAGGGCCTGTTCCTCGTTGCTGATCGCGGTGATCGCCAGTTCCTCTTCGAGAAGGCGTCCGCCCATCGCGCAAGGGCTGAGATACCCTTGCCCCATTTCGAGGGCATACGTCTGGTCGAGCGAGAACTGGAACGGCACGAGCCGCACCGGCTGGCTGGCATCGAGCACTTCGGCGACCAGTTGCGTGCCGGGGCGCTTGGAAAGCCCGCCATATTTCAGCACGATCACATTGCGCGCGCGGCGCAGCGCGGTGCCCCAGGCATCGACATCGAAGCGCCCGTAAAGCTGGGGCCCCAGTTCACCCCGGCAGAAATTGGCCTGGGCCGTGCGAAAGCCGCTCATGCCCACTCTCCCGGAAACGAGACCCCCGCGCGCGCCATTTCCGCCTCGCTGACAAAGCGCGCGGGCCGGGCCGAAGGCTTGTTGGCCTCGGCGGCAATGGCGCGCTGGCGGGCGAGTTCGGCGGCCTGCGACAGGCTCTGCGCGGCGCTGGCGTCCTTCTTCACCGGGATCGCCAGCCGCGCGGCCAGTTCCAGCTCGAACGCGCGCGCCACCAGCGGCGGCAGCTCCGCCGCGCCCAGATTGCCGCGCACATAGACAAGGGCAGCCGTCTCCACATTGGTATAGAGCCGCCCGCCCTCGCACAGGAAGGCGAGGGGCAGCGCATCCTGCACGGGAAACGGAAAAGGCCCGCCCAGCGGCAGGCTGGCCGCATCGGCCTCCACTGCGCGCACCGCAATGGGCCGGGCCATGGCCGTGGGCAGGGCATAGGCAAAAAGCCATTCGGCAGGCCGGTCGTTGGCCACTTGCGCCAGCACGACCCGCGCGCGGGCAAAGGGCCAGTCCGCCCAGTCAGCCAGCTCGGCCAGCAGGGACGGGGCAAACCGTGCCGCCTCGCGCGCCTCGATCGAGCCTTCGGCCAGATCGGCGATCTGCCCGGCCGCAATCAGCGCCAGCGCACGGTTACAGATATCGATGAGCTGAGCCATGGCAGACTCCCTGAGACAATCTCCGATCCTCCCCGCAAGGCGGGGAGGTGGCAGGCCGCAGGCCTGACGGAGGGGAAGGGGAAAAAGGGAAAGGGGAAATCGAAGGGGCCAAAGGCCCCTTCACCCCATTATCTTGGGCCGCGCTGTGTTGGTGGCCAAGCTGGGCCTGCCAGCAAGCACCAGCTCCCGGGGGTCCGGGGGCGATGGCCCCCGGGTTTCCTCTTTCTTTTCTACAGATTGGTCTGGCGGCTGGCGACCACCGCTGCGCTGATCTGCCCCGCCGTCGCCGCCGATCCGGCAACGGTGTAATAGAGCCGCAGGTAGCGCGCATTGGTGCCTTCGGGAATCTCGCCGGGCACCTTGAACTGATAGCCGGCAACGAGGCTGGCCAGCGGAACGGCCGCGCCGCTCGCGATGGTCGTCCAGGTGGCGTTGTCGGGCGAGGTCTGGACCGCGACGGTCAGGCTGGTGAGGGTGGCGAACGTCTGGCGCACGCTGACGGCAAGGTCGATGTCGCGGCCCCGGCCAATGTCGCGCCCGAGGGTGGCGTTCGCGCCAAACGGCGTGCCGGTCGGCCCCAGATCGATCACGTTGGCCGAGGCCGCCGAGGCGGTGATGCCTTGTGCGTCGCTGAGCACGAGGGAAGTGTCGAGGATCATGCACATGTCCTTCGCAAAAGGGGAAAAAAAGGGGCGCCGCCCGCAAAGGGGGGAACGGGCAGCGCCCAGCCGGGGGGAACCGGTGTGGTTTACGAAACGAGCGCTTCGGTGGAGATCAGCGCGTCGGTCTCGCGGATCGGGATGCCGCGCCAGGTCATGACTTCCTCGCCCTGGATTTCCATGGGCGTCAGGCGCACGAAGTTGTCCACGCCCGAACGGCCATTGTTGGTCTCGGCGTCGAGGGCTTCGAGCATCATGCGGTTCATGTAGATCACGGTGCGGCCGGGGCTGACCTGCCCTTCGCGCTCCATGTGATAGGCGCGGCGGCCCTGAAGCTTGTAGTAGAGCTTGCGCAGCAGCGGGTTGAGCGCGACCGTCCCGGCCACCACGTCGGTCGTGTCGATATTGGCGATGCGTCCGTTGAAGCGCCAGTCCTTGACGCACAGGCCAAGGTGCTGGGTGAACTTCTCTTCCTTGACGTAGTAGGGGTTGCCATTGGCATCGAGCACGCGCTGGCGCCCCATGTCCTCGCGCTGGACCCCGGCGGGCACGGCATCGGGCACGATCACGCTGGTCTGCATGTCGCCATGGGTGACGAACCAGATCGAGGTGTTGTCGCTGCCCGTGCCGCCGCCGTTCACCACATTGGCGTTCGACAGGGCGTTGTAGCGCGGCGCGAGGCCGTGGAACTGCTTGCCGTTGACCTTGACGTCGGAATACCAGATCGCGCTGTCGACCGTCTGGGCGATGGATTCGAGGAAGCCCTGACCTTCGACCAGGCGCAGCTTGGCAGCTTCCGCGGGCTTGAGGTTGAGCAGGCGTTCATCGACCGAGGACAGCCCCTCGACAAAGCCGGTGGTGTCCTTGACCTCGGTATAGTTGCCCTTGGACTGGGCGATGCCCTGATAGAGCGCCCCCCACGAGACCGAGGGCAGCCCGGTGCGGATGGTCGAGCGATGTTCGGTGCCGCTGTTGCACGCCACGACATTGGCGTCCTTCATGAACGGGGTGAGCTGGGTGAGCGCCTCCACCACGTCGCCCAGGCCGTCGCCACCGGTCTTGAGCACGTCGATCAGGTTCCAGTAACTTGCGCCGAGAATGGCCATGAAGCGATCTCCTTACTGCGTGTCTTGGGGATAGAGGCGTTCCCACACCGGGCGTTGCGAGGCCGAACCGGCATGCGAGCGGGCAAAACCGCTGTCTTCGCCCAGCACCTGACCCAGACGGCGGAACGCCCGGATCATGTCGGGGTGGTTGCCAAAGCCGCTGTCGGCCAGGGCCTGGCGAAACGGATGGTCGGGCGTGAAGCCCAGCGCATCGAGACCGCGCGCGGCCAGATGTTCGCTCTGGGCGCGATGGGGCCCGCCGATTTCGGGATCGGCGGCGAATTCCTCGGCCCAGGCGCGCTTCTGCGCGGCGGCGGCGTCCTGAAACTGGGCGAGCAGGGCTTCCTGCGTGCGCGCCATGACGCCTTGCGCCAGCGGCAGCAGCTTGCCCGCCTGCTCGTTCGACAGGCCCAGTTCGCGCAGGACCGGATCGGCGTCCTGCATCAGCCCGGCATCGAGGGTCATCCCTTCGAGCGCGAGCGCATAGTGTTCGGGAACGCCGGAAGCCGGAGCGGAAGGGACCGGATCGGCAAGAGCCGGATCAGCGGACGCGGGATTGCTCGCGGGAACCGGATCGGTTGGATTCGTCGCCGGGAAGCTCGTCGTAACGGGCGGTGTCGGGGCCGGAAGAGGTGGTGCCGGAAGAGGCGGTGCGGGGTCGCTCAAGGGCAGTGTCCTTGCTGGGAAGGGCGGCGCAAAGCGCGGCGGAAAGGGTGAACAGGCCGGTGGGGTCGAGGGCGCGCAGGGCCTCGTCCTGTCCGCGATGGATCATCGCGATCAGCTCGAAACCAAGGCTGCGGCGCCCTTCGAGGAAGCTCAGGTCGCGGCCACCCTGTCCGCCGACAGGAGCGTGATGCCCGAGGATTCCCGCCGCTTGAATCGCCGCGTGCAGGAAGCGGCGGAACGCGGGGAGCGCGAGCAGCGCGGCGGCATCCTCGCGCGCGAGTGAGAGCGGAAGGGGCGAAAGCGGGAGGCTCACGGCTGGATCAGCCGCTTGAGCAGGCTTTCCCCGCCCACGTCCGCGCGCGAGAGCAGCTCGGCGGCGGCGGCCGCATCCTTCATGGCGGGCACCATCTGGCCGATCTGGGCGGCCTGCTGCGCTTCTTGCGCGGCCTGGGCACGGGCCTGCCGCAAGGCGGCGACTTGCCCCGCCGGGCGCAGGATCCGCGCCGGGGCGCCCGCGCGCCACGCATATTCGTCGAGCGCCTCGTCGAAGTCGATCCGGTCGAGCACCTCGGGATGCGCGCCCGCCAGATTGCCGACAAAGCCGACCACCCGCTCGATCTGGCCAATGCCGACCATGCGCTGCATCTGCTGGAGGATCGAGACGAACTCGACCCTGACCGCATGGCCTGCCAGCGCGGGCGGGGCAGGGGGCAGCATTCCGCCCCGGCTCAGGATCGCGAACGTGCGGTCGATCGCCACTTGCAGTTTTTCGCCCGCCACGCGCTCGATCACCGGGCCAAGCTGGGTCAGCTTTTCCTCGTTGCGGCTGGCGATTTCCTCGACATTGCGCGGCTGGATGCCCGCCATGTTGGTGATCGCGTTGAACAGGTCGGCGAACGAGAGCGCGTCGATCTGGCGGCGGCACTTGTCCATTTCCTCGCCGATCGCGGCGACGGCCTGATAGGGCATCTGATAGGGGATCAGCACGCCCTCGCGGTCGAGGCCCGAGGCGGTGACGGTGCGGCCCGGTTCGCCGGTCAGCTTGATACCGGGCGGCACGATCTTCTCGGGCTTGACCATCATGTCGATGGCCTCGTTGCGGCGCTTGGCCTGCATCTGAAGCTCGCGCAGCGCGGGCAGCGCCTCCATGCCGGGGCTGTGGCCATAAGTATCCCCGCCCACGACGTCCCAGCGCGGCGCCCAGAACGGCTGCTCGTTGTAGCCCGCCACCTTGAGCACGCTGTCGCCGCGCGCGCCTGCTTCCCAGTAGAAGCTGCGCCAGGCCTTCGAACCAAACCGGTTGGGGTCGTGGTCGGGGTCGGGCTCGATGGCGTGATAGATTTCGACCAGCACTTCGTACTGGCTGCGGTCGTAGAGATTGCGCACCGTGGGCGAGACCGCCTGCCCGAAGGTCTCGACCGCCTGCTTCACGCTCATCGGACAAGTGCGATAGAGCGTGTCGGGCACGAGCGCGTCGGACAGCGCGATCCAGTATTCGCCAAAGGTCAGCGCATGGCAGACGGCCCCTGCCAGCGGATGCTCGACCATGACGCAGGCCTCGGTCCCGAACAGGCCCATTTCGCCATAGCCCGACTTGGCCGCGCCATAGAAGTTGGTCGAGGCCAGGAACGCATACATCCGCCGCTCGACCGCCGAGAGCCAGGCGCGCACGCCATCGGCCTCCATCAACCCGTCGTCGGCGGTCTTGAGCGCGAACCACGGGCGCGAGGCGCTCGACAGGCCCGAGGTCATCCCGTTGGTCAGCGTGCGGAAGGCTTCGATCCCGTGAGGGTCGAACAGCGTGCGGTTCCACTGGCGCCGCCGCGCGCCAGAACGGTCGCGGCTCTGGGCCAGAAAGCGCGAGCGTGCGGGCTGGGCGAAGCGGGCGATCTGCCCGGCTTCGGCCTCGTAGTCCTGCCGGACGGACTTGAGGACGGCCAGCCGCGCCTCGCCATGGGCGCGCAGCGAACGGTTGGTGGCGGGAGAGGAATCAGCCAAGCGAACCTCCTCCCAGCAAAGTCGAGGTTACCCGCGCGGCCCCGCTCACGCCCTGGGGCGAGGTGACCATTCCGGCCAGGATCGCGCGGCGCCAGCGCGTGCTGTCAACCGCACTCGCGGGGGCGCCCTGGTCTGGCAACCTTGCGCTCTGCCGTGCGGGGCTCGTGGGGATGGTGGGCGTGCTGCACATCAAGGGGGCACCTTTCGTGGATCGAAGGTGCTTGTATGGCGCGGGCTCCGGGCTTTGAATCGCCGGGGCTTTGAGCCCGTGGCGATGGGTCTTTGGATTTAGGGTGTTTTCCTTATCGCCTGGTGGAGCAAGCTTGGACTCTTGGCACGCTAATGTCCCCCTCGTGCCCGACACGCGCGGATCGCGTGCGGCCTGGGATGGAGTGAGCTGTGCTGGAGTGGTTTGAAAAACAGGCGCCGATTCGCGAAAAGTTCCGTGTCATGACCATGGGCCATGCCTTGTGCTTCGCGATTGCCTTGGCCGTGATGGGCGCGGTCGTGCTCGATGTGTTGCCGGTATGGGCCGGGCTGGTCGCTGTCGGATTGACCGGGATCGTCCATCTGGCCATCGTGATGGCCGGTGGCGAGCGGGTTTGCCGCCCTTATGTTGCCACGGTTTCCCGCATGGAGGCGCTGGCCGCAGGCGACACCACGAGCCCGATCAGCTTTACCGACTATTCCGATTGCGTGGGCCGGATGAGCCGGGCCATGGGCACCTTCTGCGACAATGCCGAGGCCGTGCAGCGCAACCGCGAGGTCCAGCAGCTTGTCGTCGACGCGCTGACCAAGGCGCTGGGCAAGCTGGCGGGCAACGACCTGACCGTGCAGATCACCACGGTCTTCCCTGAGGCCTACGAGCAGCTCCGGCGCGATTTCAACGGCGCGGCCAAGGCGCTGGAAACCGCCGTGGGGGCGATCAACAACAGCAGCAGTTCGGTCCTGACCAGCGCCCAGGAAATCCAGCGCGCCGCCGACGACCTCTCGCAGCGCAACATCCGCCAGGCCGCCAGCCTTCAGGATGCCAGCTCGGCGATGTCCACCGTCACCGAAGGGGTCAAGGATACCGCGCGCTCGGCGGGCGAGGCCCAGACTTCGGTGGGCGAGGCGCACCATGAAGCCACCGACGGTGGCGCGGTCGTCACCCGTGCGGTCGAGGCCATGGCCGCCATCGAACGCTCGGCCAGCGAAATCAACCAGATCATCGGCGTGATCGACGGGATCGCCTTCCAGACCAACCTGCTCGCGCTCAACGCCGGGGTCGAGGCCGCCCGCGCAGGCGATGCGGGCAAGGGCTTTGCCGTCGTTGCCACCGAAGTGCGCGCGCTCGCCCAGCGCAGCGCCGACGCCGCGCGCGACATCAAGGCCCTGATCACCGCATCGAGCCAGCAGGTCGCCAATGGCGTGGCGCTGGTCGGCGATACCGGGACGGTGCTTTCGCGCATTGCCACCCGCGTCGGCGAGATCAGCACCCTCGTCGACACGATCGTCTCGAACGCGCGGACCCAGGCCAGCAACCTGCAACACGTCAACGATCTGGTGGCCGAGATCGACCGCTTCACCCAGCAGAATGCGGCCATGGTCGAGGAGTCGGCAGCGGCCTCGCACGCGCTCACCCATGAAGCGGGCCGCATGTCGAACATCGTGGGCGCCTTCCACCTGTCGAGCCGCCACGGCGCCACGGCCACGCGGGCCCCTGTCGCTCCGATGACCACCATGGCCCCGGCTCCGGCCAAGTTGCCCAAGCCGGTATCCAGCGCGCCTGCGAGCCCGTCGCCTGCGGCGCCGCGCCTGCCCGGACCGCCCCCTGCTGCTGCCGCGCCGCGCCCGCAGACCATCGGCGCCACGGCCCTCAAGGCTGCCCCCGCGCAGGACGACTGGAGCGAGTTCTGACCCCGGCCACCGGCCAGAAGCGAACCTGCGTATCGGACACAAGAAAGGAAGGGACCGTCAGTCCCTTCCTTTTTCGTTTTCAGGTTTCGGAAGGGCGCCGGCCCGCGCGATCAGCCCAGTTCGCCATAGCGCCCCGCGCCATCGTCGTCGCGTGGGGCAGGCTCCAGCCAGGCGGGGCGCGCGCGCGGACCCACCGCTTCGGCAAACGTACAGGCCAGCGCATCGGCCCAGTCCGGGCTGGGCAAGCCGCGCCGCTTCATGTCGGGCTTGCGTTCGAGCTGGATGCGGGTGTCGTCGGCGGCAAACGCATATGTCGGCCCGATCAGGTCGTCGCGCAGCCGCTCGTGGTCGGGCAGGGCGGCGCGGGCCAGCCAGGCGCGCATGCGGGTCCACATTTCGGCGCGCTTGTTGGCGGTCGGCACGCTCACGCCCGGCTCCAGTTCGGCCTCGCGGCCCTTGCCCCCGAACCAGACCTCGATCACCGGCACGTCCCCCAGCAACTGGCGCAGCCGGTCGACCACCGCGGCCCCGATATTGCCTGCGTCGACAAAGATCGCGTCGGGCCGGTGGCGCTGGGCTTCGAGCGCGATGTCGCCTGCCAGGCGCATGGCGTCCGTCTCGCGCCAGGCTTTCCAGGCCCGGCTGCGTGCGTCGCGCCCACAGCGGATCGCCAGCACGCTTTCATCATCGCCAAAGCGCGCGCAATCGACCCCGAAGATCACCGGATCGCTGGGCAGGCCGGGCGGCACGTCGCGGGTGCGCGCCGCCTCGACCAGATCGAGCGGAATGAACTGCATCGACCCGCTCGACGGGAACAGCCCGCGCACGCGCACGCGCACCACGTCGCTGTCCGCGCCATAGGCGGCAACCAGCTCGTCGAGATAGGCGTGGTTGACCCCCTCGACCGTGCGCGCGTCGATCTGCGCAGTACGCCAGAGCGCGCGGTGCTTGCCAAAGCACGCGCGAAAGGCCCCGGTGTTCTGGGTGGGGTTGCCAAACGCCAGCCAGATCAGCTCGGTATCGGCATCGGTCAGCGCGCCCAGCGCCACTTCCCAGACGGTATCGGCAATGCCGCTGGCCTCGTCGAAAATCAGCACGATGCGCTTGCCCTGGTTGTGCAGCCCGGCAAAGGCCTCGGTATTGTGCTCGCTCCAGGTCACGAGGTCACAGCGCCAGCCCTGCTCGTGGCCGGGCGCGGTGGCGGTCAACGCGCGGCGGGTCTGGCGAAACCAGTCGGCCGTCAACGCAAGGTTCGCCCACTTGGCGATTTCCGGCCCGGTCTTGGTGTCGAGCTGGCTTTCGGTATTGGCGGTCACCAGCACGCGCGTATCGGGGCAGGTGTCGAGCGCCCACTTGACCACCATCGCCACCAGCGCCGACTTGCCGATCCCGTGGCCCGAGGCCCGCGCCAGCCGCAAGGGGGCATGGCGCGTGGCCGGATCGGCCAGATGGGCGCCGATCTCCTGCAAGACCGCCCGCTGCCAGGCGCGCGGGCCGTTCATCCCCGCCAGCGCCCCTTCGCCCCACGGATAGGCAAACAGCGCGTGGCCGAGCGGATCGTGGGTAAAGCCGCCGATGGCATCCGCCAAAGAGGAAGATCGGGCCGCTTGTGGGGTCTTGCTCATGCCGGGTCCTTCATGCGCGCAGGAGAGGGGCGAAGGCAGGCCGCGCAGCGAAGGGAGGCGCGAGCGATCAACGCCCCTTGAGCACCCTTGCCCGCGCGGCGGCCAGGCGCTCGCTCCAGTCCGGGGCCGGACCGGCAGCGGCGCCCTCGCCATATTTCCCCGGAGCCCACTTCGAGAGCAGTTTCAATCGCGTCTCCACGCGCAGCCTTGCCCGCGCGACATTGTCGGGGTTCTTGGCCAGCGTGGTGGAGCCATCGGCTTTTTCCTTTTCGAGGAAATCCTGTGCATCGTCGTCGGCGATTTCCAGCGCCTCTTCGGCAATCGCCTCGAACCCGGCCTCGCGGGCGAGCGCGAAAGTGCGCGCAAAATCCTTGTCCTCCAGCCGCCAGCGATGGACCAGCGCGGGCGAGACACCGTGGCGGCGGCACAGCTTGCGCAAGGTGATCCCCTCGGCGAGCCCCCCCAGCAGGGCCTCGACGAGCGCGGGATCGCGCTCGGCCTTGCGGGCCCGCGCCATCAGGCCTCCCCTCCCTGGGAGCCGCCCCCTTTGGAGCCACCTTGCGGCTGGGCGCGCTCGCGCGGCTGGCGATAGGGCTTGCGGTCGGTCGGTCGCGACGTGCGTGCGCCTTTGGGAACATGGGGCCAGTCGGCCTTCATGGCCTCGCTGCGCGCGGTGCGCTCGCCCGTGGCGACGATCTCGACGATGCGATAGCGCTGGAACCGCTCGACCCGGATCAGCCCCTTGCGTTCGAGCCGCTTCACCATGACCGGCCCCATCGAGCACGAATTGTAGCCACACAGCATCTCGATATCGATGTTGCTGGGGCAGGGCTCGCCGTTGCGCGCGGCCTCTTCCAGCGCGCGGTAGGTGGTGCGTTCGGTCCAGGTCAGCCCGGCGAGGTTCACGCGGGGCGATACACGGGGGGAGGCAGCGGACGGGGTTTCAGGGCACGCGGCATCGGATCGCGAATCGGTCATCGGCAGGTCTCCCAATCTGTCGTGAAGGGCGCCAGCCAGCTCAAGGCGGGGAGCAGGTTCCGGCTGGCGTTGATCTTTGGATAAAGGAAAAATCCTACATTCCAAGCCAAGATGCCGCCGATGTTGCAGCGTTTTTCCTAAATTGCGATTCAAAAAAAGGAAAAATACCGCATCTGCCAAGGGAAATTCCTGCTCCCATCGCGAGGTTTCCCATGCACGCGCCGGCCTGCTCTGCCTCCGTTTCAGGGCTCTCTTTCGGGGCTGAATTGCCTCCCGGCTGGGCCTGGTTCCGCGCCGCGCTGCCCGATGGCCGCACCCACTGTTTCGGCTATGACACAGACGCCAGCATGGCCGCGTTGGCCCGGCGCGCCTGGCAGATCTGGTCGCCTGCGCGCGCAGGGCCGGACGGGTGCTGGCTCACCCCCGGTCTTGTCGTTCACGCGTGTGGATGTGGTGCGGGTTTCAGGCCATCGTGACGAAGATTTCGGCAATGATGACCCATTGCCCATCGACCTGCCGCCATTTCGCGCAATAGCGCCCCTGCGCCTCGACCGCGCCGCTGGCCGCCTCGATCCCCTGCCATTCGCCCTGTTCGAGCGCGATGGGTTCCACCCCGGAAACCGCGATGGTGTCGGGCGTGCGGACGTAAATCGTGCGCCGCGCGGCCGAAAACTCGCGCTTCCACGCCGCCAGTTGCACCTTGCGCCCGGCCAGAACCGCACTGTCGGTTCCCGTCACCAGCACGACATCACGCGCCAGCAAGGGCCCGATCGCCGCCAGATCCCCCTCGGCCAGCGCCCGATTGAACACGCCCCGCTGCAACCGGACAGCCAGTTCCGCCGCCTGGGCAGCCCCGCCCGAAGAAGAAAACAAAGTCATACCCCGCGCCCTACCCGCGCAAAGCCCGCACGGACAAGCCCCACGACCAGCCACGTTTCAACGAAAAGGGGGGAGATGGAGCGGGTGAAGGGAATCGAACCCTCGTATTCAGCTTGGGAAGCTGCTGCTCTACCATTGAGCTACACCCGCTCGGGTCGGGGGCGATTGCCACAGGGGGGCGGGGCGGTCAACTGTCTTGTGCGGCCTTTTGTGCGAGGGTGGGCAGGGTCTGCGGGGTGAGCACCTGCGGCAGGGTCTGCGGCTGGGCGGCGCCGGGGGCGTACCACAGGTAGAGCGGGACACCGGCTGCGCCTTGCGCGGTCAGGAAGGCGGTGATCGCCGGGTCGGCGCGGGTCCAGTCGCCGGTCAGGACCTGGACATGGGCCTTGGCAAAGGCGGCGGCTGTCGCATCCGTGTCGATGGCGAGGCGTTCATTGACCTTGCACGAGAGGCACCAGTCGGCGGTAAAATAGAGGAACACCGGATGCCCCGAGGCGCGTGCGCGGTCGAGCGCGGCCTGGCTGAAGGGGCGGGCGCCGGGGAGAGCGCCTGCTTCGGCATCGGGGCGATGGGCAAGGTAGGGCGTCCAGAACAGCGCTGCGGCACACAGGGCCAGCACCAGTGGCGCCAGCCAGCCACGCACGGCATGGCCGCGCGCGCGGCGGCGGCGACCCAGCCACAGCGCGGCGATCAGGATCAGGCTGAGCGTAACCGCCGATCCGGCCAGACCCCAGCCGCCCTGTCGCCAGGCCAGCCAGACCAGCGCCAGCGCGGTCAGCCCCATCGGCACGGCCATGATCTTGCGGAACCGCTCCATCCACGGGCCGGGGCGCGGCAGCAGGCGGCGCAGCGGCGGCACGAAGCCGATCAGCAGGAACGGCAGCGCCAGCCCGAGCCCGAGCGCGGCAAAGACCGCCAGCCCCGCCACCGGCGGCAGCACCAGCGCCACGCCCATGGCCGCGGCCATGAACGGGCCGGTGCAGGGCGTGGCCACAAAGGCCGCCAGAAGCCCCGTGCCAAAGGCGCCGCCCAGCGTGCCCACGCTCTTGCCGCTGCGCGCGAGCGAGAGGCCGGGCAGGTCGAACAGCCCGGCCAGATTGGCGGTGATCGCCACGGCCAGCAGCATCAGCAGCGCGACGACGCCCGGATTCTGCAACTGGAACGCCCAGCCGACCTGGGTGCCCCCGGCGCGCAGCGCGAGCAGCGCCGTGCCCAGCGCGATACAGGCCAGGATCACCCCGGCGGCATAGGCCAGCCCCTCGGCGCGGGCATGGCGGCTGTTGCCACGGGCCAGCGCCATGGCTTTGAGGCTGAGGATCGGGAACACGCAGGGCATCACGTTGAGGATCAGCCCGCCGACCAGCGCGCCGAGCACGGCTAGGGCCAGCGTGCCCCATGAAAAGGTCACTGTCGCGCCGGTTTCGATCGCGGTGCCGCCCTGAGGCACGGCGCCCGGCGTGGCGACAACAGCCAGTCCGCCTGCGCCCGGCCCGAGCGACAGTACCCCGCTCAGGCTCTGGGGATGTTCGGCCAGAAGCGGTTGTTTCGGTGCGGCAAGATCGACGATCAGCCAGTCGCCGGTGCGGCGGAAGGTCTGCGGCGCGGCATAGTCGACCAGCCCCTGACCGCTCACGAAAAAGTGCGGATCGTGCAGGCTGGCGCTGGCCGGGAACGGGATCGCCAGCGACAGGCCCCTGGGCGTGGCGGCGAAATGGCCGGGCCGGTCGAGCGGGGCGGGCAGGGCCGCGCGCCATCCGGTAAAGCGGGTGTCGGGCGCCTGCCGTGTGTCGCTCGCGCCGCTTACGCTGATCGTGCCCATCAGCAGGGTTTCTTCGGGCACGCAGATCTGTTCGGTGCAGGCCAGCCAGCGGGCCTTGGCGCTGACCGGCAGGCTCGCGCCGGGGCGCGCGTCGGCAGGCACGGTGACCGGCACGAGCACGGCATAGGCCTGCTCGTAGACATGGTTCATCAGCCCTTGCAGCATCAGCGTGCGCGGCACCGGGAACTGGAGCGCGCCCGCCCTGGCGCCGGAGGGCAGCGTCCATTCGAGCGAGAGCGGCAGCCCTGCATCGCCCGGATTGCTCCAATAGCCGTGCCAGCCCGGCTCGGGCTCCATCAGCACGGCCATGGTCACGCTCTGGCCGGGGCGGGCGGGCCCCTCGGCGAGCAGGCTGGCGTGGATGTGGGTGGGCGCGGCCTGTGCCAGCGGGCCGCCCAGCAGGGCCCCGAGCAGCAGCACGATCCCGGCCATTGCCGCGCGAAGCGGCGGGGTTGCGCGCGCAAGGGCGCGGGTCGGGAACCAGTGCAAGTGGGGCAAGCCATCCTCGATCATGCTGCGCAAGGCCGCCATCGGCCTGATGGGAGAAGATGTAGGCAAGCTGATGGTCCCCGTCCAGATTGGGGGGGAATTGTCTGGGGGCTTGCGGGCTGGGCCGGGGGAGGGCATGGCCGGATGGGCGCGCGCGCACGGGTTGGAGTGAAGTGATGAGTGAACAGGCGGTCGATCAGGTCGGGCAGGACGGTGTGACTCCGGCGCTGAGCGGCGATGTGGTGATCCTGGGTGGTGGCCTGGTCGGCATGACGCTGGCCATCGGCCTTGCGAAGAAGGGTCTGTCGAGCCTTGTCGTCGATTCGTCCGACCCGGCGGCGCAGACCGCGCAGGGCTTCGACGGGCGCGCCTCGGCGATCTCGACCGCGAGCTGGAACCTCTACACCAACCTCGGCATGGCCGAGGCGCTCGCCCCCAAGGGCTGCCCGATCGACGCGATTGCCGTGCTCGACAGCCTCAAGCCCGGTCGCATCGATTTCCGTCCCAAGCCCGAGGAAGGCTCGCTGGGGCGTATGTATGCCAACCGCGACTTGCGCATGGCGATGTACGAGGCTGCCGCGCGCGAAAGCCTGATCACGTTCCTGCCCAATGCCCGCGTCGCCACGCGCGAGCGCGGCGACCATGGCGTGTGTGTGACGCTGGCCGATGGCCGCGTGCTGCGCGGCAGCCTGCTGGTCGGCGCCGAGGGCCGCCGCAGCCCGACGCGCGACGAAGCCGGTTTTGCGCCTGCCCGCTGGGACTATGGCCACCGCGCGATCATCGCCGGGCTCACCCACGAAAAGCCCCATGGCAATGTTGCCTGGGAAATCTTCTATCCGGCGGGCCCTTTCGCGCTGCTGCCCCTGCTCGACGAGGCGGATGGCACCCACCGCTCGGCTTTGGTGTGGACCGTTTCCGAAAAGGACGCCGCCGGGGTGATGGGCATGGGCGAGGCCGCATTCCTCGCCGAAGTGGAACAGCGCATGGGCGGCGTGTTCGGCGCCATTGCGCTCAACGGGCCGCGTTCGTCGTTCCCGCTCAATTTCCACCACACCGTGCGGATCGTCGACCAGCGCCTCGCGCTGGTGGGTGATGCGGCCCATGGCATGCACCCGATTGCCGGGCAGGGGCTGAACGTGGGCCTGCGCGACGTGGCCGCGCTGGTCGAGGTTCTGGCCGATGGCGCGCGGCTGGGGCTGGAGCCGGGCGATGCGCAGCTGCTCGCCCGCTACGAACGCTGGCGCGCGGCCGATACGTTCATGGTCGCCACCGCGACCGACGTGCTCACCCGCCTGTTCGGCCTGCCCGGTCGCCTGCCGAGCGCGGTGCGCCGGCTCGGCATGGCCGGTGTGCAGCGCCTGCCCACGCTCAAGCGCTGGTTCATGGACGAGGCGCGCGGGATGAGTGGCAAACTGCCCGAGCTGCTCAAGGCATAAACCGCAGGGGTGCTGGCCGGGCGGTGATGTGGCGCAGGCGCTATTTGCGCCGCGCCCGCCACCACAGCAGGCCCAGGATCGGCACGGCCATCCCGGCGGTCACCAGTGCGGCCACTTTGGCTGCCGCCAGCGCCAGCCCCGAAAGCAGGAACAGGACAATTTCCAGCGTGGCTTTCATCATGGCCGGAAACCTGGGGTCCCTTTGGGCTGGGGTGTGGACGGGATGAGGGGATACCGCAAAAAGGCCGGTGCGTAAGCAGGAAAGGCCTGTTGGCGGCCTGATGGTGTTGGGCGCGGTTGCGCCCGCAATGCCGCACCCTTGCACAAATCGGCATGGCGCAGGCCAGCGGGCCCTTGCCGCAACGCGGCATGGGCCGTAAAGCGCGCGGCGCATTTCTGCCGTGCACCCCCCTTTTTATATGCCAGACGAGGCACCATCGCAATGACCGTAAGACCCAAGACTTCCGCCCTCATGGCGCGCGGGGCCGCCTTTCTGGGCACCGAATATGCCATCCTGTGCGGCGCGATGAGCTGGGTTTCGGAACGCAACCTCGTGGCCGCGATCAGCAATGCGGGCGGCTTTGGTGTGATCGCCTGCGGCGCGATGAGCCCCGACCTGCTCGACGCCGAGATCGCCGGGACCAAGGCGCTCACCGCCAAGCCGTTCGGCGTCAACCTGATCACCATGCACCCCCAGCTTTTCGACCTGATCGCGGTCTGTGAAAAGCATGGCGTGGGCCATGTCGTGCTGGCTGGCGGCATTCCGCCCAAGGGCAGTGTCGAGGCGATCAAGGCGTTCGGCGCCAAGGTCATCGTCTTCGCGCCCACGCTGGCGCTGGCGAAAAAGCTGTTCCGCTCGGGCGCCGATGCGCTGGTGATCGAGGGCAGCGAGGCGGGCGGCCACATCGGCCCGGTTTCCACCTCGGTCCTCGCGCAGGAATTCCTGCCCGCGCTGGCGCAGGACCACATCGTCTTCGTGGCTGGCGGCATTGGCCGGGGCGAGGCCGTGGCCGGCTATCTCGAAATGGGCGCGGCGGGTGTCCAGCTCGGCACGCGCTTTGCCTGCGCCACCGAATCGATTGCCCACCCCGCGTTCAAGCAGGCCTTCTTCCGCGGCAATGCGCGCGATGCCGTCGCCTCGGTCCAGGTCGATCCGCGCCTGCCGGTGATCCCGGTGCGCGCGCTCAAGAACAAGGGCACCGAGGAATTCACCGCCAAGCAGATCGAGGTGGCCCACCGTCTCGACGCGGGCGAGGTCGACATGCACGCCGCCCAGCTCGAAATCGAGCATTTCTGGGCCGGGGCCCTGCGCCGCGCGGTGATCGACGGCGATGTCGAGCATGGCTCGATCATGGCGGGTCAGTCGGTCGGCATGGTCACCCGCGAGGAACCCGTGGCCACTATCATGGCCCAGCTTCTGGACGAGTGCGAGGCCGCGCTCGACCGTCGCTGAGCCTGTCTCGCGCCTGCCCTGCCGCATGGCACCGGGCGGGCGACAGAAAGGTGATCGCATGACCCATCGCGCCTCGCTCGGCTTCGTGCTGGGCATTGTCCTGATCGACATGCTCGGCTTTGGCATCGTCATCCCGGTCTTTCCGGGGCTGATCATGCATCTGGCCCATGTCTCGATCACGCAGGCCGCGCAATATGCTGGATGGCTGAGCGCGGGCTATGCGGCCATGCAGTTCGTGTTCGCACCGGTCATCGGGAACCTGTCCGATCGTTTCGGACGGCGTCCGGTCCTGCTGGCGGCGGTGCTGGCGCTCGGGCTCGACTATCTGCTTCAGGCCTTTGCCCCGGCGATGAGCTGGCTGGTGGCCGGGCGGATCATCGCGGGGATCACGGGCGCGAGTTTCTCGGCGGCCTATGCCTATATCGCCGATGTCACCCCGCCGGAAAAACGCGCTTCGGCCTTCGGGCTGATCGGCATGGCCTTTGGCATAGGCTTCGTGGTCGGCCCGGCGGCGGGGGGGCTGCTCGGCACGCTGGGGCCGCGCGTGCCGTTCATGGCGGCCTCCGCGCTCAGCCTCGCCAATTTCGTGTTCGGCTGGTTCACCTTGCGCGAATCGCTCGATGCCGACCATCGCCGCGCGTTCGACTGGCGCCGGGCCAATGCGCTTTCCAGCCTCGCCGTGCTCAAGGGGCAGGGGCGGCAGGTGCTGTGGTACGTGGCCGCGCTGGGCGTCTGGCAACTGGCCAATGTCGTCTATCCGGCGATCTGGACCTATTTCGCGATTGCCGCCTATGGCCTGTCGACCAAGGCGGTGGGCATCGCGCTGGCGGTCGTGGGGCTGACGGCGGCGCTGTTCCAGGGGGTGGGCATGCGCTATCTGCTGCCCGTGCTGGGCGAGCGGCGCGCGGTCATCGTCGGCGTGATTTCGCTGGGCCTTTCGGCGCTGGCCTATGCCTGGGCGACGCATATCTGGCAGGTCTATCTGGCGATTGCCATTGGCGCCTTTCAGGGGGCGGTCCTGCCCTCGATCTCGGCGATGAACAGCCGCGCGGTCGATGCGCGCAGCCAGGGCGAGTTGCAGGGCGCGGTGCAATCCATCGGCTCAATCGCGCAGATCGTCGGCCCGCCGCTCTATGCCCAGGCCCTCGCCCGGTTCAGCGGCCCGCAGGCGATTGCCGACCTGCCCGCCATGCCGATGCTGCTGGCGGCCACCATCGGCTTCGTTTCGCTGGCGCTGTTCCTGAAAGGGGCGGCGGGCGAGAAAGCCTGACAAAGTCTGGCTGGGCCCAACAGGGCACAACAGGGCCCGTGCGCTCAACTCTCCAGCTCGACATCCCAATAGAGCCAGTCCCGCCAGCTTTCATGGAGATGGCCGGGCGGGAAGGCGCGGCCCTTTTCCTGCAATTGCCAGGTGGTCGGGCGGATGGGTTCTTCCATCAGGCGCATGTGGGCCTGGGCCGGGGTGCGCCCGCCCTTGGCCAGATTGCACGGCGCGCAGGCGGTGGTCACGTTTTCCCAGGTCGTCCGTCCGCCCAGACGGCGCGGGATCACGTGGTCGAACGTCAAGTGGTCGCCACAGCCGCAATACTGGCAAGTGAACCGGTCGCGCAGGAACAGGTTGAAGCGGGTGAAGGCGGGAAACTCGTTGGGCTTCACATATTGCCGCAGCGCGATCACCGAGGGGATGCGCATGTCGAACGAGGCGCTGTGGACCGTGCGATCATACGTCGCGATGATGTCCACCCGTTCGAGGAAGACCGCCTTGATTGCCGTCTGCCACGGCCAGAGGCTGAGCGGGTAATAGCTGAGCGGGGTATAGTCGGCGTTGAGAACCAGCGCGGGGCAATTGTCGAGGTGCCGGTTGGACGCCGTCAAACGGGGAAGGGCGGCGCTATCGCCGCTGTGAGGCCTGGCCGCAGCCGCCCTCTCGATCAGCGCCTGGTGCAGCATGCTCCGCTCGCGCTCCTGTGCCATATCGGCCTCAAACCCGGCCGGGCCGAGGCATGAGGGACAGGCATGACCGCTTCATGACGCATATGTGCTACGAACACCTTTGTCGGGCCCCGGTCAAGACCCGTTTGAGCCTGCGCTCGCACGGGTCCTGAATAGCCGGGCCTTATTGGGCGTAGAGTTTCACCAGATCGTGAAGATAGGCCCGCTCGGTCATCACCGCTTTGACCTCGATCCGCTCGTTGAGGCCGTGGACGCCATTGCCATCGGGGTTCCCCCAGCCGCCCGGCACGCCATAGGTCGGGATGCCGACCGCATCGAGGAAGATCCCGTCGGTTCCCCCGGTCGACATGTCGGGGATGACCGGAACGCCGGGGAAATAGCGCGCGGCGAGCTTTTCCATCGGCCCGATTACCGCCGGGTCGAGTGGCGGGGCCTTGGCCTGGGGGCGGCGCGGTTCGAGGATCGTGACGGTCACGCCCGTGTCGGCCACCACGCGTTGCAGGTCTGCCTGCACTTCCTCCGCGCTGTGGCCGGGCAGGATGCGGCAATTGACATTGGCGCCCGCGCGCTGGGGCAGGGCGTTGTTGGCATGGCCCCCGTCGAGCAGGGTCGCCACGCACGTCGTGCGCAGCTTGGAATGATACGAGCGGTCGGTGTTGACGAGGGCTTCGGCCGCGTGGTCGGCGGGGTTGGCGGCCAGCGCCATCATCGCCTTGCCCATCGCATCGCCCCGCGCCGCGCCCGATTTGGCAAAGAACGTGCGCGTCGTGTCCGAAAATTCGAGCGGGAATTCATAGGCCCGCAGCCGCACCAGCGCATCGGCCAGTTCATAGATCGCGTTGTCGCGCACCGGGGTCGAGCTGTGGCCGCCCGGATTGCGGGTTTCGAGGCGATAATTCTGCACGGCCTTTTCGCCGACCTGGATCGACTGGCTGACGAGCCTGCCCCCTTCGGACAGGCCCTTGCCGTTGGTCTTGCCGCCGCCCGTCTCGTTGAGGGCGAAAGCCGCGTCGATCAGCTCGCGTTTGTTGGCCGCGAGCCACTGCGCGCCGTTGAAGGCCCAGGTGGTTTCCTCTCCGCAGGTCAGCGCCAGTTTCACCGTCCGCCTGAGCGGCTTTTCCGCCTTGAGCCGGGCCATCGTATCGACCCAGATCGCCGCCATCGCCTTGTCGTCGGCCACGCCCCGGCCATAGAAATAGCCGCCTTCCTCGATCAGGGTGAACGGGTCGCGGGTCCAGTCCGCGCGCTTGGCCTCCACCACGTCGAGATGGGCGAGCAGGAGGATCGGCTTGAGCCCCTTGGCGGTGCCGGGCAGCACGGCGACGAGGCCGCCGTCCTTCGGGTGCTCGGGCGTGGCGAACAGGGTGATCTGGTCGGCCCCATAGCCCGCCGCGGTCAGCCGCGCGGCCATGCGCTGGGCGGCCAGCGTACACGAGCCGTCCGAGACGGCGGTGTTGGTCTCCACCAGCTCCTTGTAGGTCGCGCGGAAGGTGGCTTCGCCTTCATCGGCCGGCTTCGGTGCGGCCAGGGCCGGGTGGGCCGATGCCAGCGCCAGCGCCGTGGCGGCGCCGCTCAGGATAGAACGCATGTCTCTGTGTTTCCCCTGTTTTCAAACGCAACGAAAGTGACGGGCAAGGGGCGCGCTGGCAAGAGGGCACGCCGTGCCGCGCGCTTGTGTAAAACGGCCCCATTTGGCTTGGGTTTTGCGGGCAAAGTGCCTATGTGCAAAACTATGGCCAGCACCAACGAAAACACGCCCAACACCAACTCCTATGGCGCCGACTCGATCAAGGTCCTCAAGGGCCTGGACGCGGTGCGCAAGCGCCCCGGCATGTACATCGGCGATACCGACGACGGCTCGGGCCTGCACCACATGGTGTTCGAGGTGTCGGACAACGCCATCGACGAGGCTCTGGCCGGGCATTGCGACCTCGTGCTGATCGAACTGAACCCCGATGGCTCGGTCTCGGTCGAAGACAACGGGCGCGGCATTCCCACCGGCATCCATGCCGAAGAGGGCGTTTCGGCGGCCGAAGTGATCATGACCCAGCTCCACGCGGGCGGGAAATTCGAGAACACCTCCGACGACAACGCCTACAAGGTCTCGGGCGGCCTGCACGGCGTGGGTGTCTCGGTGGTCAACGCGCTGTCCGAGTGGCTCGAACTGACGATCTGGCGCGATGGCCAGGAACACTGGATGAAGTTCGCCCATGGCGACGCCGTGGCCCCGCTCAAGATCACCGGGCCCGCCCCGCTGGCAGACCCGGCGTCGAGCCGCGCCGGACAGCCCAAGAAGGGCACCCGTGTCACCTTCTTTGCCAGCCACGAGACGTTCAAGAACGTCACCGAGTTCGACTTCGACAAGCTCGAACACCGCTATCGCGAACTGGCCTTCCTCAACTCGGGCGTGCGCATCCTCCTGCGCGACAAGCGCCATGCCGAAGTCAAGGAACACGATCTCTATTATGAAGGCGGCATCGCCGCTTTCGTGAAGTACCTCGACCGCAACAAGCAGGCCCTGATCCCCGAGCCGATCGCCATTTCGGCGGACCGCGACGGCATCGGCATCGACGTGGCGCTCGAATGGAACGACAGCTACTACGAAAACGTCCTGTGCTTCACCAACAACATCCCCCAGCGTGACGGCGGCACCCATCTGGCCGCGTTCCGCGCGGCGCTCACCCGCACGCTCAACGGCTATGCCGACCGCTCGGGCCTGCTGAAGAAGGAAAAGGTCTCGCTCTCGGGCGACGACATGCGCGAGGGCCTCACCGCGATCGTCTCGGTCAAGCTGCCCGATCCCAAGTTTTCGAGCCAGACCAAGGACAAGCTGGTTTCCTCCGAAGTGCGCCAGCCGCTCGAAAGCCTGATGGCCGACAAGATGAGCGAATGGCTGGAGGAAAACCCCGCCCATGCCAAGGCGGTGATCCACAAGGTGATCGACGCCGCTGCCGCGCGCGAGGCCGCGCGCCGCGCCCGCGAACTGACCCGCCGCAAGGGCGCGATGGACATCGCCAGCCTGCCGGGCAAGCTGGCCGACTGTCAGGAGCGCGACGCGTCCAAGTGCGAACTGTTCCTGGTCGAAGGCGATTCGGCAGGGGGTTCGGCCAAGCAGGGCCGTGATCGCAAGATCCAGGCGATCCTGCCCCTGCGCGGCAAGATCCTCAACGTCGAGCGCGCGCGGTTCGACCGCATCATCTCCTCGCGCGAGGTCGGCACGCTGATTCAGGCCATGGGCACGGGCATCCGCGACGAGTTCAACCTCGAAAAGCTGCGCTATCACAAGATCGTGATCATGACCGACGCCGACGTCGACGGCGCGCATATCCGCACGCTGCTGCTCACCTTCTTCCACCGCCAGATGCCCGAGATCATCCGCGCCGGGCACCTCTTCATCGCCCAGCCGCCGCTCTACAAGGTCGCCAAGGGCCGCAGCGAGGTCTACCTCAAGGACAACGCCGCGCTCGACCGCTATCTGGTTGAAGCGGGCACCGCGGGGCGCATTCTGGAAACGCCGGGCGGTGCGCGCGGCAGCAAGGAACTGACCGAGCTGGTCGAGCATGCGCTGCGCCTGCGCAACCTGATGGGCTTCGTCCCCCGTCGCTACAACCCCGACATCGTCGAGGCGCTGGCGCTGGGCGGCGCCTTCGATCCCGACCTTTCGGACGACGCGCGCGAGGCCGCGCTGGCCCGTGCCGCCGACTGGCTCGACCGGGGTGACCCCGAAGCACGCTGGACCGCCGGGATGAGCGAAGAAGGCGGTTACCACGTCCAGCGCGCCTGGCGCGGGGTGACCGACCATCACATGATCGAGCCCGGCTTCCTCACCAGTGCCGAGGCACGCAAGCTCGCCCGTCTGGTCGCCGAACATGCCGACGTCTACACCGGCATTGCCCGCCTCGTGCGCGCGAGCGCCGCGGCAAGCGAACCCGAAGCTGCCGGGACCGAGGGCGAGGACACCCCCGTTGCCGCCACGCGTGCAGAGGCCAAGGACGGCGCGATCACCCGGCCTTCGCAACTGCTCGAAGCGGTTCTGGCCAATGGCCGCAAGGGCCTGTCGATCCAGCGCTACAAGGGCCTTGGCGAAATGAACGCCGAGCAGCTCTGGGAAACCACGCTCGATCCCGAGGTCCGCTCGCTGCTTCAGGTCAAGGTCGAGGACGCCGACGTCACCGACGAGATCTTCACCCGCCTGATGGGCGACGTGGTCGAACCGCGCCGCGACTTCATTCAGGAAAACGCCCTCAACGTGGCCAATCTGGACGTCTGATCATGAGCACCGACACCATCCCCTGGGATCAGGCGGCAACGATGATCGACCTCGAAGGCCGCACGCCGATCATCGGCACGATCCGCGACTGCGCGATGCACTTCGCGCTCTACAAGCCCCACGCGCGCGAAAATGCCCGCGTGCTGCTGACTGTCCCGGTTCACCGCGAAGGCCGCAAGACGCGCACCTGGCTGCTCGATCCGCCCGAAATCGCGGCCCTGTCCGACCGCCTGAAGCGCGAGACCCAGTAAGCGACCGGAAAAGCCCTCAGCCTTCGCTCTGGTGTTCGAGCGGGGCGGGGCGCAGCAGGCCCGTCAGGGCCTCTGCCTCGTGGCAGGCGGCCTCGCCCGCCAGCCGGGCCTGAAGCGCGCGATAATGGGCCAGAACGGCCTTGCCGGCCTCGCTCAGCCGCGCCCCGCCGCCGTGGGCGCTCCCCGGAAAGGTCTCGACCAGCGGCTGGGTCCAGCAGCGGTTCATCACATCGACCAGCAGCCAGGCCCGGCGATAGCTCATCCCCATCGCCCGCCCCGCCGCCGAGATCGACCCCTCGCGCATGATGGCGTCGAGCAGGTCGGCCTTGCCGGGGCCAATGGCGATGGCCTCGCCGCAATAGAGCTGAATCTTGATCTTGATCTGCGCGGCCTGAGTCATGCCATGCGTTTAGGCTTGCAAGACCGATGGCTCAAGCCGTCCGGCCTGTGCCGCCGCTCTGTGCCGCGCTGTGCCCGGAATGGGTTGTTATTCCAGAAAAACGATCATTTTTTCGAAAGTCATCCAGTTTATCGATCTCTGTGACCGGGATGATTTGTTTCTTGTTCGAGGGGGGCGTGCCGTAGTCCTGCCGGGTATTCACACTCGGACATGGGGTTTAAGATCATGAAAAGCGTAAATATTATTGCGTCCTCCGTGCTGGCGACGGCGCTGTCGCTGGTGGCGGCACCCGCGATGGCGCAGGACGCGGGAACCCCGATGGCCAAGGGCCAGACCAACAAGGACTGGTGGCCCAAGAGCCTCGACCTGACCGCCTTGCGCCAGCATGAAGATCAGGCCAATCCCTATGGCCCGGACTACAATTACGCCCGCGCCTTCGCCACGCTCGACCTCGATGCGGTCAAGGCCGATATTCGCAAGGTCCTGCACACCTCGCAGCCCTGGTGGCCGTCCGATTATGGCAACTATGGCCCGTTCTTCATCCGCATGGCGTGGCACAGTGCGGGAACCTATCGCGTGGGCGATGGCCGGGGCGGTTCGGATGGCGGCGAGCAGCGTTTCGAGCCGCTCAACTCCTGGCCCGACAATGTCAGCCTCGACAAGGCCCGCCGCCTGGTCTGGCCGATCAAGCAGAAGTATGGACGCAAGCTCTCGTGGGGCGATCTCATGGTCCTGACGGGCAATGTCGCGCTCGAGGACATGGGCTTCAAGACCATCGGCTTTGCCGGTGGCCGTATCGATGCCTGGCAGCCCGACGTGGTCTATTGGGGCCCGGAAACGAAGATGCTGGCCGACCAGCGCCGCGATGCCAGGGGCAACCTCAAGGGCCCGCTGGCCTCGGTTCAGATGGGCCTGATTTATGTGAATCCCGAGGGGCCGAACGGCAATGGCGATCCGGTCTCGGCCGCCGCCGACATCCGCCGCGCGTTCGGCAACATGGCCATGAACGATGAAGAGACGCTGGCCCTGATCGCAGGCGGGCACACGTTCGGCAAGGCCCATGGTGCGCACAAGCCCGATGAATGCCTGGGCGCCGATCCGGCTTCCGCCGGTGTCGAGCAGCAGGGGCTGGGCTGGAAGAACACATGCGGCAAGGGCAATGCCGAGGATACGATCACCAGCGGCCTCGAAGGCGCATGGTCGGCGGCGCCCACCCGCTTCACGCAGCAATACATCGACAACCTGCTCAACTTCACCTGGGTCAGGACGAAGAGCCCGGCCGGCGCGATCCAGTGGACCCCCACCGATCCGGCTGCCGCGCAGATGGTGCCCGATGCCCACCTGCCCGGTGTTTTTCACGCGCCGATGATGTTCACCACCGACATCGCGCTCAAGGAAGACCCGGCGTTCCGCAAGATTCTGGTCAGCTGGCAGAAGAACCCCGACTTGTTTGCCAAGGCCTTTGCGCGGGCGTGGTTCAAGCTGACGCACCGCGACCTCGGGCCGCAGGCGCGTTATCTGGGCAAGGACATCCCGACCGAGACGTTCGCCTGGCAGGACCCGCTGCCCAAGCCGACCTATGCCCTGATCGACCAGGCCGATGCCGCGCAGCTGGAGGCGAAGATTCTCGCCTCGGGCCTGACCGGCCCCGAACTGGTGCGCACGGCCTGGGCTTCGGCCTCGACCTTCCGGGGGACCGACATGCGCGGCGGCGCCAATGGCGCGCGCGTCCGCCTTCAGCCCCAGCTCGGCTGGGCCGTCAACGACAAGGCCGAACTGCTCAAGGTCACGGCCCGGCTCGACACGATCCGCACGGCCTTCAACAAGGGGGCGACGGGCGGCAAGCAGGTTTCGCTGGCCGATCTGATCGTGCTGGGCGGCGATGCGGCGGTCGAGCAGGCCGCAGCCAAGGCTGGCCACAAGGTCACGGTGGCGTTCACGCCGGGCCGTGTCGACGCCACCCAGGCCCAGACCGACATCACCTCGTTCGGCTATCTCGAACCCAGGGCCGATGGCTTCCGCAACTACTATTCGGACGGGGCCTACGTGGACCCGGCTTCCGCGCTGGTGGACAAGGCCGACACGCTGAACCTCACCGTCCCGGAAATGACCGTGCTGGTCGGTGGCATGCGGGTTCTGGGCGCGAATGCGGGCGGCTCGGCCAATGGTGTGTTCACCAGCCGTCCCGGCGTGCTGAGCAACGACTTTTTCGTCAACCTGCTCTCGATGGACACGGTCTGGTCGAAGTCGGCCCAGCCGGGCCTTTATGACGGCAAGGACCGCGCGGCGGGCACGGAAAAGTGGACCGCCACGCCGGTCGACCTGATCTTCGGGTCGAATTCGGAACTGCGCGCCGTTGCCGAAGTCTACGCCAGCGACGATGCAGGCCAGAAGTTCGCCGAAGATTTTGCCCTGGCCTGGGGCAAGGTGATGAACGCGGATCGCTTCTGACCGCGGCCATTCCTGATCAGAACAGGCAGTCCTTCGGGGCTGCCTGTTCTGGCCGTCCGTCGCTGCAAACGGCGCGGGCAGGGCGCGCAACAGCACCGTGCGTGGGCCGGAACGAGGAGGAACAGCGATTTCGAGGGGGGAAAAGTGTCACCATCACGTCCCTGTTTTCAGGAAGATGATGGTGGGCGCGACAGGGATTGAACCTGTGACCCCACCCGTGTGAAGGGTGTGCTCTACCGCTGAGCTACGCGCCCGCCTTCTGGCGGCCCCGGTGGAGGCGGGCTGGGTGCCGTGCCGTCCGCTTGGGGTGTGGAGGGCGCCTCTAACGGGCTCTCGCAGCGTTGACAAGTGGGGTTGTGAAGATATTTCGCATGACCATGACCGACGAGATCGAAACTCCCGAAAACGCGGCTCCCGCCGCTGCCCCCACCACCAGCGGCGCGGACGTGCCGCCCGATCGCCTGGCGATCAACCCGCGCAGCCCGCATTTCGATGCCGACAAGCTTCAGCGCGGTATCGGCATCCGCTTCAAGGGCACCGTGCGCAACAACGTTGAGGAATATTGCATTTCCGAAGGCTGGGTGCGCGTGCAGGCCGGCAAGACGATGGACCGCAAGGGCAACCCGCTCACGCTCAAGCTCTCGGGCCCGGTCGAAGCCTGGTACGAGGATCTGGGTGAAGGCGCGCCCGTGGCCAAGGCTGGCTGATTCGCCGGTTTCGGGGGCTGCATGATTGCGGCCCCCACTTTATGTGTGTTTCCGGGCAGAGAGCCTCAGCGCAGGCGCGCGGCGGGGCTCATGTGGCTGGCGATGATCCGGCCAATCGGGTCGTCCGACAGTACGGCGCGGCTTTCCCGGCGCGTCGAGGTCGCTTGCGCGCGGGCCGGTTCGATGTGTGCGGCCAGATAGGTGCGACGCGCGGTTCTCGAAGATTGGGACGGCTTGTCGCTGCTCAGGCCATCGAGAAAACTGGCGTCGATGCGGTTGCGGCTTGCAGCGGCCGGTTTCGGCGCCGGGGCCGAGAGCAGGGTAAGCCGGGGTGTCGTGCCTGCGGGGACAGCGCTTTCGCCGCGGGCCAGATGGATCGGCCCGCCCATACCCGGTTTTCCGTGCGGGGTGCGGTTGTAGATGAATCCGTCGACCGGCCAGTGAGTCGTTCCCAGATCCTGAATCGGCGCATACCAGACACGAACTTCGCTCCAGTCGTTCGAATCCGAGACATCGACCGCCCGCACATCGTCCTCGGGCTGGCCGCGCATACCATTGATCGGCGACCAGTTGGCATGCCGCAAAAGCACCGTGCGGGAATCGATGATCCTGCTCACCATCGCCACATGGCCGAGCCGCATGGCGCCATGGGCATGGAAGCTCATCACCGCGCCCACTTTCGGGGTGAACCCGCGCTCATAGCGCCCCTCGGCCTGGTCCCACCACGTATGGGCATCGCCAAATAGCTGAATCCCTGAAACTTTTCTGGCGTAGGGCACGCATTGCAGATAAGGCAGGCCCGATCCTGCGGTGTCCGTCGGGATGCTGTCGGCCTGTTCGGGGCCGGGAATCATGGCCACCGGGGCAGCCCTTGCGGGATATGCCGCGATCAGGGCCATGCTGCCGGTCAGGGCCCAGAAGCTTGCTGTCGTCCACCTGCTCATGAGGCTGATGTGCCAGCCAATTGGTCAATGTCAGGCTGACCGGCTTGGTTAACATCGCATACACCGATGCAACGGCCGCTTGCCTTTGGCGCCAAGCCGGGCCAACGGGAGCTATGCGTCCCCAGGTTATCATCATCGGACGGCCCAACGTGGGCAAGTCCACCCTGTTCAATCGGCTCGTCGGCAAGAAGCTGGCGCTGGTCGATGACCAGCCCGGCGTCACCCGCGACCGTCGCTTCGGCGATGCCTCGCTGCTGGGCCTCGAATTCACCATCGTCGACACCGCGGGGTGGGAAGACGACGATCCCTCAAGCCTGCCGGGCCGTATGCGCCAGCAGACCGAGGCCAGCCTCGAAGGCGCCGATGTCGCGCTCTTCGTGGTCGATGCGCGTGCGGGGATCACCCCGCTCGACGAGGAAATCGGCCGCTATCTGCGCGGGCACGACGTGCCGGTGATCCTGCTGGCCAACAAGGCCGAAGGCCGCGCGGGCGACCATGGCCTGTTCGAGGCGTTCTCGCTGGGCTTTGGCGATCCGGTCGGCGTTTCGGCCGAACATGGCGAGGGCATGGGTGACCTGTTCGAGGCGCTGCTCCCCCATATCGGCGAGAAGCAGGACGACGAGGACGAGGCCAGCGACGAGGAAGTCGAGTACGACCCCAAGGCCGTGCTCAAGCTGGCCGTGGTGGGCCGCCCCAATGCGGGCAAGTCCACGCTGATCAACCGCTTTCTGGGCGAGGACCGCCTGCTGACCGGGCCCGAGGCCGGGATCACCCGCGATTCGATCGCCATCGACTGGTCGTGGACCGATCCGAAGGACGGCGAGGTCCGCCCGATCCGCCTGATCGACACGGCGGGCATGCGCAAGAAGGCGCAAGTCGTTGACAAGCTTGAGCGGCTTTCGGTTGCAGACGCGCGCCGTGCAATCGATTTTGCCGAAGTGGTCGTGCTTCTGCTCGACGCCACGCGCGGGCTCGAACACCAGGATCTCAAGATCGCCTCGATGGTCCTCGAAGAAGGCCGCGCGCTGATCATCGCGATCAACAAGTGGGACGTGGCAGAGGATGCCAGCGGGCTGTTCAACGGCGTGCGTCAGGCGCTCGACGATGGCCTTGCCCAGGTGCGCGGGGTGCCGCTCGTGGCGGTCTCGGCGCGCACGGGCAAGGGGCTCGACACCCTGCTGGGCGCCGCGTTCAGCTTGCGCGATGCGTGGAGCCGCCGCGTGCCGACCGCCGCGCTCAACCGCTGGTTCGACGATGCGCTTGCCGCCAATCCGCCGCCGGCACCCGGCGGCAAGCGGATCAAGCTGCGCTACATCACCCAGGCCAAGACCCGCCCGCCCGGCTTCGTGTTGTTCGGCACGCGTCTGGACATGCTGCCCGAAAGCTACCGGCGCTATCTGGTCAACGGCATCCGCCGCGAACTGGGCTTCGATGCGGTGCCGATCCGCCTGACGCTGCGCAGCCCCAAGAACCCTTTCGCTCCCAAATGACGGCCACGCGCCCCGCCCTCCCGCGATCCCTGGTTCAGGCCATGGCGCGCGGGGGGCGGGGGCGCTGTCCGCGTTGCGGGCAGGCGCGGCTGTTTGCCCGCTGGCTCAAGCCGGTGGACCATTGCCCGGCCTGCGGGCAGGACTGGCGCGGCCACTGCGCCGACGATTTTCCCCCTTACATCGCGATTCTGGTCACAGGCCATGTCATGGCCCCGGTGCTCATCGCGCTGGGCCTTGAAACGACCCTTTCGGCGCCGGTGATGATGGCGCTGTGCCTGGTTCCGACGGCGGGGCTGGTGCTGGGCCTGTTGCCGGTGGCCAAGGGTGCGGTGATCGCGCTGCAATGGTGGCTCGGGCTGCATGGCTTTGCCACCGCGCCGGGGCGTGATCTGGTGGAGAAATAAGCGGAAAATCGGGTTCGCACTTTCGGAGGGCGGCAATGTTTTGTCGCGAAGCTGTGGCATGCGCGCAAAAAGGGGGGTGGTAGGCATCGGGCATGCGGAAGAACCGCCCCTGTTTGCCGGAGAGTTCCTGATGGCCCACCTTTTGCGTCTTTTGCCTGTCGATCGCCGGGGAAAGCGGTCTTGCCCTCGCCGGGCCGGTGCGCAAGGATGAGCGCCGGATCCGACCCGGCGGCCGAGCCGGAACTGAAAGGGGCGCAGCCGCGTAACGGGAAAATGTTGGCGACCGGACTTGCCCCTTCCATCGTGCTTGTCGAAGACGACGGCCCCTTGCGCACGCTGACCGCGCGCGCGCTGCGCGAACATGGCTATGATGTGCGCCCTGCGGCCACGGGCGCGGAAATGTGGGTTCTGCTCGAAAGCGCGCCTGCCGATCTCGTCGTGCTCGACATCATGCTGCCGGGCACCAGCGGGATCGATCTGTTCCGCAAGCTGCGCCGGTTGAGCGACGTGCCGATCATCTTCATTTCCGCGCGCGGGAGCGAGGAAGACCGTGTGCTCGGCCTCGAACTGGGCGCCGACGACTATCTGGCCAAGCCCTTTGGCACGCGCGAACTGGTCGCGCGGGTGGGCGCCGTGCTGCGGCGCGGCGGACAGGGCGGGGAAGCGGCTGGTGGCACCGAGCCGGGCGAACGCGCGAGCGAGATCCGCTTCGAGGGCTGGACGCTCTCGCTGGCCCGGCGCGAGTTGCATGCGCCCGGCGGGATCATGGTCGATCTGACCGGCGCCGAATTCGACCTTCTGGCCACGTTCGTGGCCCAGCCCCAGCGCGTGCTCGGGCGCGAACGCCTGATCGAATTGTCGCGCACGCGGCTGGGCGACAGTTCTGACCGCAGCATCGACGTGCTGGTCAGCCGCCTGCGCCGCAAGCTGGCCGCCGCCGGGGGCGAGGCGCCGATCGTGACCGTGCGCGGGGTGGGCTACATGTTCAAGGCCCCGGTCACGCGCGCCTGACGGTGGTGGGAGGCCGCGTATCCTGAGCCTGTCCACACGCTTGCCCATCGTGCGCCGAATCGGCCTGCCCGAGCGGTTGCTGGCGATTCTCGTGCTGATGGCGGTCATCGATTTCGGGGCCAATGCGGTCCTGTTCGACCGGGTCAGCAATTTCGCGCTGCGCTCCGACGATGCCGCGCGCATTGCCGAGAACCTGACGATCGCCAGCCGCGCTCTGGAAGCCGAAGCGCCCGCGCGGCGCCCGGCCATGGCCGAGAAGCTGTCGTCGGCGCACCTTGCGCTGACCTGGCGCCCGCATCTGCCCCATGCGGTCGATGCCCTGCCGCTCGACCGGCTGCGCAGCCAGGTGCTCGATGCGGCACCCGAACTGGCCCACAACGATCCGCGCTTTGCGCTGCGGTCGATTTCGGCGCCGGGCAGCGTGAGCGGGGTCATGCGCCTGTCCGACGGGTCGGGGCTGGTCTTCCACACCCAGGCGCGCGAGGCCTGGACGCTCAATGTCGGGCAACTGGCGGTCTTCCTGTTGCCCACGCCCTTGCTGGCGCTTCTGGCCTGGGTGCTGTTTCGTGCCACGGTGCGGCCCTTGCGGGCGCTGGTGGCGGCGACCGGGCGCGTGGGCGCGGGGGCGCCCGAACCTCTGGCCGAGAGCGGTCCGGACGAAGTGCGCCGCCTGATCCGCGCGTTCAACCGCATGCAGAGCCGCATTCATCGCCAGATGGTCGACCGCACCCAGTCGATGCTGGCGATCGGCCACGATCTGCGCACCCCGCTCGCGCGGCTGCGGCTGCGCCTCGACGACGCGGGCATCGCCCCGCAGGACCAGGCCGACATGGTCCACGACATCGACGAGATGATGCACCTGCTCGCCTCGCTTCAGGCCTATGTCGAAGGCGAGGGCCGCCAGATTCCCGCCGAGCGGATGGATCTGGCGGCCATGGCGATGACGCTGGTCGACAATGCCTGCGACCAGGGGCACGAGGCGGTCTACGAAGGCCCCGACAGTCTGGTGATCGAGGCGCGCCCGGTCACCTTGCGCCGGGCGCTGGGCAATCTGGTCGATAACGCCGTGCACTATGGCGGCAGTGTCGAGGTTCATGTCGCGCGGGTGGTTGAACAGAAGGGCGGCGAATGGGCCGAGGTGATCGTCTCCGACCATGGTCCGGGCATTCCTGCCGATCGCTTCGAGGATGTCTTGCAACCGTTCGTGCGGCTCGATGCGGCGCGTTCGCGCGATACGCCGGGCATGGGGCTGGGGCTGGCCATCGTGCGCCGCTCGATTCGTGCGGAAGGGGGCTCGCTGACTCTGGCCAACCGGGCTGGCGGGACGGGGCCTGATGGGACGGGGCCTGATGGGACGGGACCTGATGGGGCGGGGCCCGAGGGGGCTCCCGGCGGGGCTGCCAGCGGGCTGATCGTCACGGTTCGTCTGCCGCTGGGGCCGGGTCAGCGCCCTGCTGCATCGCGGAAATAGTTTCTTACAGCCCCGACGGATCGGGGCAAAAACCGATGCTTACCTCATTTCTGCAAGCGCGGTGCAGATGGCTCCGTGCATCATGACAGACAAGATGGGGTGATTTCTGATGAACGAACTCATCGGCCGGGTCTTCAGCTTCGAGAAGACGACCTTTCCGCAAAGCAGCGACCTCTATTCGCAGCTCTCCACCCATGGGCAGGAGCCCAAGGCGCTGATGATCTCGTGCGCCGATTCGCGCGTCGTGCCCGAACAGATCGTTCAGGCCCAGCCGGGCGATCTTTTCGTGTGCCGCAATGCGGGCAACATGGTGCCGTCCTATTCGACGATGAACGGCGGCGTTTCCTCGACGGTCGAATATGCCGTCGTGGCGCTGGGCGTGCGCGACATCATCGTGTGCGGTCACTCCGACTGCGGCGCGATGAAGGCGTTGGCCGCCCCTGAAGCGCCCGAAGGCATGCCCAACGTGGTGGCCTGGCTGCGCCATGGCGCGGCGGCCGAGCATGTCGTGTCGAGCTGCTCGCCCCATCTCGAAGGCAAGGAGCGCGTGCGCGCGGTTGCCCTTGAAAACGTGATTGCCCAGATCGCCCACTTGCGCACGCATCCTTCGGTGGCGGCGGCCATCGCGCGGGGCGAGATGTCGCTTCACGGCTGGTTCGTCGACATCGCGGCGGGGCAGGTGCTGGGCCTCGATGGCGACACCGGCCAGTTCGTGCCCCTGCGCGAGGATCGCCCGCTTCCCGTGGCCCTTCCGGCGGCGGTGCGCGTGGCGGCCGAGCCAATGCTGCGCGAAGCGGCCGAATAAGGCCAGCCGGGCCCGGAAAGGCCGGGATCGACAGGAAAAACCCCCCGTTGGCCAGGCCAGCGGGGGGTTTTCTATGGGTGGTCAGCACGAGGCACGGCAAGGAGCCCCAGGCGCTGGTTCCTCAGAAATTGACGGTGGCCGAGAACACGGCGCGGCCCGACGAGATCGAATCGCCACCGGCGGTCTGGAACTTGGTGAAGTTGGGGCTCAGGTGGTCGCGGTCGGCCTTGGTGATGTTGGTGTCGACATAGGACACGCCGAGCACGAACCTGCCGAGGACGACTTCGGCGCCGAGCATCCAGTCGAGGTACTGGCCGCTCGGGGCGACGCTGGTGCCGTTCGGGCCAAGGCCCGAGTTGCCCTTCGAATAGCCCAGGTGCGCCTTCAGGTTGACCGGCGTATGCGGCACGCCGCCGTTCACGTCGCCCCACAGATAGAGGTTGTCCATCTTGGCGCCGGGGTGGTCATAGATGCCCGTGGCGGCCGAGGCGCCCGAATTGTACCACTTGCCCAGGGCCTGCTGCTTGGGGGCATAGGCCACGCCGCCGAGCATCGAGACCGGGCCGACCGTGGTCGAAACCTTGACGAAAGGTTCGGCATAGTCGGTCTTGTTGGCGCCGCCCGGATACATGTACCAAGTCAGGCCGGCGTCGATCGTGGCCGGGCCGACGGTCTTCTTGTAGCCGCCGATGAGGTCGACTTCGAGGTTGGGACCGCCAAAGGTGCCCCAGCCGGCCAGGTTCGAACCCCAGGCGCCAGCGTAAAATCCGCTTTGATGGGCAACGGTCACGCCCGCCTGAATGGCAAAGCCGTTGTTCGACTGCGAGACGCCGCGCAGGCGATAGTCGGACACGATGGCTGCGCTGCCCGAAACGGTGAAGGCGGAGGGCGGCGCGGTTTCTTCTTCGGCCTTGGCGGTGGTGGCCAGACTCAGGCTGGCACTTGCAATCGCGATGGCCAGGGCAAGGCGCGCGGGCCGGGCGTGCGCGGGACGATGAAGCATCGGAAACGGTCTCCCCTACAGTTTCAACAGATCCGCCTGCGTGCCCGGTGTCTGCCAGTCTCGGACAGGACTGTTACAGTGCATTACACTGTAAAATCTTGTTCCGGCTGCTGATTTCACCGTTGCCCGTCCGTCATACACGTATTTCGCGTCAGGTCCATTTATTGGAAGATAACCGAAGCCATTCGGCACCTGTGCGTGACATTGTGGTCACAATAGGGGGGCGGCGCATGGGGCGGGGCGGTTCATCCGGGAAGCGGGATGAACTCGTGTTCGCCCGGAATATGGGCGAAACGGTCGGCCTTCCAGTCGGCCTTGGCCTGTTCGAGCCGCTCGGGACGCGAGGACACGAAATTCCAGAAGATGTGGCGCTGTTCGGGAAAAGGCTCCCCGCCCATCAGCATCACCCGCGCGCCGCGCGCACTGGTGATCACCACTTCGGCGCCCGGCTTGAGCACGACCAGTTCGTGCGTGGCAAAGGCGCCGGTCTGCCCGTCCACGGCGATTTCGCCCTGAACGACATAGAGCGCGCGCTCGACATGCTCGGCGGTGATTCGGTAGCGCCCGCCCGGCGTGATGACGAGATCGGCATAGATCAGGTCCGAGGCTGTCCGTACCGGCGAGACAAGGCCTTCGCTGCTGCCCGCGATCAGCGTCATGCGGGTGCCGTCCTGCTCGACGGTCGGGATGGCGTCGGCCTTGTAGTGGTCGAAGGCCGGATCGCATTCCTCGTCGGCGACGGGCAGGGCCACCCAGGCCTGAAGCCCGAACAGGGGGCCGCCCTTGGCGCGCACTTCGGGGCCGGTGCGCTCGGAATGGACGATGCCGCTCCCGGCGGTCATCCAGTTGACCTCGCCGGGGCGGATGGTCTGGACGGCCCCGAGCGAATCGCGGTGCAGCATCTCGCCTTCGACGAGGTAGGAGATCGTGGCCAGCCCGATATGGGGATGGGGGCGCACGTCGAGCCCTTCGCCCGCGGCAAAGGTCGCCGGGCCCATCTGGTCATAGAAGATGAACGGGCCGACCATGCGGCGGTGGGCCGAGGGCAGGGCCCGGCGGACCTGAAAGCCATCCCCCAGATCGCGGACGGGCGGCAGCAGGGCAAATTCGACGCCTTCGATATGGGGATTGCGGATCGACATGGCAGGGCCTTTCCCGTTGGGGCCCGCATGGGCCGGGCATGAGGCAGGAATAGTGGCTTTCCCCTTTCGACGGTATGCCGATAGAAATCGTCAAAATGTTCAGGATTGTCGAAATGGTGGCGCTGGGGCGGCCATCAGGCAGCATATCCGGTCAGGCCGTCAGCAGCCTGCCGTCCGGTCGATCAAGCTATGGTTGCTCCCCCTCCCCCTCCCCCTCTGAGAGCCCGACCCAAAAGTCCTTCGGGTCGGTTCGGCGGGTCTTTTGTGCCACCACGGCGTCGGCTGTTCGCCACGATGCCTCCAGCATCGCTGGGCTCTCAGCCTTCTTGTGGTGACCCAAAATCCCTCGCCAAACCTCCGCCGCCCGACTTTTGGGTCGGGCTCTGAAAGAGGCCTGAAATTCTGACAGCGGTGGCTGTTGTCGTGGATTGATCTGCGCGAATTGATTTTGTGCTGTCGTTTGTGTGGCTTGTCGGGGCGTGTTCGTGATTTCCCTTTATTCTGTTATTTTACGAATCTTTCGATTCGATTTGCTGTTTTGATCGGATCACTTCCGGGGGGACTTGGTGGCGATGGCGGAAAATGGCAAACCATTGCTTGTAACCGTTCAGGTTCTTCGCGCGGTTGCGGCCCTGGGGGTGGTTTTCTACCATGTCCACATCATCGGAGGGCAGCGCGGTTTCGATTTCGGGGCCTTCATCGGGCGCTGGGCCGAAGTCGGGCGGATGGGGGTCAGCCTGTTCTTCGTGTTGAGCGGCTTCATCATCTGCTTTGCCCACCGCCGCGACATCGGGGCGCCTGATCGGCTGGGGCGCTATTGCTGGAAGCGGTTTGCGCGGATCTATCCGACATACTGGATCTTTTCGCTGCTCTATGTCTCGGCAGCGCTTGCAGGGCTGGGGGATTCGGATTTCATCTACGATAGTGGCCATATCCTCTCGGCGGTGACTCTGCTGCCTTTCGTGGAATCCCCGCTGCCGCCGCTGCTGGTGGCCTGGACGCTCTTCTACGAGGTGAAGTTCTACCTCGCATTTGGCGTACTGATCTGGAATCGGGCTCTGGGAATCGGGGTTTTTGCGGTCTGGCTGGTCTATCTGGCGGCCAGCTATCGGTTTGGTCTGGCCGATCCGTTCCGGCTGTGGACGTTGTGGAATGCGCATTTCTTCCTCGGGTGCGGGGCCTATTGGCTGTACCGGCGGTTTGGCCAGAGTGGGGTGGGGCAGGGCATGAGCGGGCAGGTGCCGGCGCTGGGGGCCATCGGGCTCGGTCTGGGCGGACTGGCGCTCAGCGTGGCGCTGACCGATTTCCGGCTCGAACCCATTGATGGATCGAACAACGAGGTGGTGGTGCTGATCGCCCTGTCCTTCGCGCTCGTGATCGCGGGCATGGCGCGGGCCGATGCCCTGCTGGCGCCGTGGTGCGGGCGGGGGCTGCGCTATCTGGGCGATGCGTCGTACAGTCTCTATCTCGTGCACTCGGCGGTGATTTCGCTGTGCTTCATCGTGGCGGCCCGTGTGCCGGCGCTGGCGCGCCTCGATCCGGTGCTGACCTATTTCGGGGTCGCCGTTCTGGCGGTGGCCGGGGGCTGCATGGCGCACAGCCTGGTCGAACGGCCTTTGCTGCGGTTCGTCGGCCGCTTCGCGCCTGCGCGGGGGAACCGGGGCACAATGGCTGTTCCGGCTTGACCTGTTGCCCGGACATCGGTTCCGGGAAATGGCTTTCGGGACATGGCTTGTCTTTGAGGACTTTGCACCCCATCAGGGAATCGCAGGAGAACACGATGCCCCGACGCGCCGCGCAAGACCACAGTACCCGGACCAGCCCAGTCGAGATGGCTGATGGCGTCGACGTGGTCGATGTCCCGCCCGTTCCCGAGGATGTGGTGGAAGCCGTGCGAACCGTTTCGGGCGCCCCCAGCAACGATCCGCGCGCGCTTGAAAAGGCGCTGGGCCTGCGCATCCGGCAATTGCGCCGCCAGCAGGACTTGTCGGTCGCCGACCTGGCGTCGAGCGCGGGCCTGTCGACCGGCATGCTCTCCAAGATCGAGAATGGCCAGATTTCCGCCTCGCTGACCTCGATCCATTCGCTCGCGCAGGCGCTCAGCGTGCCGATGTCATCGCTGTTCGCGCTGGCCGAGGAGCGGCACGACTGCTCGTTCGTGGCTGCCGGGGAAGGCGTCAAGATCGAGCGGCGCGGCACCAAGTCGGGCCATGTCTACCAGTTGCTCGGCCATCTCCTGAGCGGGGAGATGGCGATCGAACCCTATCTGATCACCCTGTCCGACGGGGCGGTGCCCTATACCAGCTTTGCCCATGCCGGGACCGAGTTGATCCACATGCTCGAAGGGACGCTGTCCTATCGCCACGGCAACCGGCTCTACAAGCTCTCGCCGGGCGATACGCTGCTGTTCGACAGCCAGGCCCAGCATGGCCCGGAGGAACTGGGCGAGGGGACGCTGCGCTATCTCTCGATCATCGTCTATCCGCGCGGCAGCCGCGGCGGATAAGCGCCGCGCGGTGGCGCGCACACTTTTCCGCTAATGCATTAGAATTCGCCAAGACAGCCGGGCGCTCCGGGCCATGATGGGCCCGGAGCGCCCGCGTCTGCGCGCGGCGCACTCGTTACTGCGTTTTGTGCAACTGCTTCTGCGAAATAGACCCCATGACTGCCAGAGCCTCGGAGGCTCGAATCTGAGATGCTGATGATGGATTTGTCAGCAGCGGAGACGAGTCATGACGGAGACGGTGAAATACGTTGGTCTGGACGTTCATAAGGAAACCATTGCGGTCGCGGTTGCCGATGGGGAACGCGGAGGCGAGGTGCGTTTCGTCGGCACGGTCGCCAACGAGGACGATGCGATCAGGAAGCTGGTCAAGCGGCTGACTGGACCGGGCGTGACGTTGAACGTCTGCTACGAAGCTGGTCCCTGCGGGTATGGCTTGCATCGGCTGCTGACGAAGCTGGGACAGAATTGCATCGTCATCGCCCCCTCGATGATGCCGCGGCGCCCGGGTGACCATGTAAAGACGGACCGGCGTGACGCGATGACCCTGGCGCGGCTGCTACGCGCTGGCGAACTCACCGCAATCTGGATACCGGACGAAGCGCACGAGGCGGTACGCGATCTCATCCGCGCGCGACGCAGCGCGCAAGATGATGCCATCGGAGCCAAGCAGACAGTGCGCAGCTTCCTGTTGCGTCATGATCGTCGTTTCGGCGGCAAGGCGGCCTGGACGAAAATGTACTGGCGGTGGTTGTCCGAGCAGCGGTTCGATTTTCCCCACCAACAGCTGGCATTCGAGGAAATGCAGAAGCGGGTGCTGGAGGCGCAGGCACGGGTTGGGCGCTTAGAAGCGGCGCTGACTGAAGCGGTGGACGCATGGTGTTTTGCGCCGCTGGTCCGCAATCTACAGGTCCTGCGCGGTATCAGGCTGGTCAGCGCTGCGACGCTGGTCGCTGAAGTAGGCGATCTCACCCGCTTCGACAATCCCAAGCAACTGATGGCGTATGTCGGCTTGGTGCCGTCCGAGCACTCCAGCGGCGCTCGGACCAAACGGGGCCGGATCACCCGCGCGGGCAACGCGCAGGCACGAACCATGCTGATTGAGGCGGGCTGGTCGTATCGACTGCCCGCTCGCGAGGAACGACGCTACCGTGAGCGGGTCATCGACTTGTCCGAGGACATCCAGGCGATCGGGTGGAAAGCGCAGGTTCGCCTGTGCCAGCGCTACCGTCGCCTGGCGGCCACGGGCAAGCCTCAGCCCAAGGTGACCACCGCGATCGCGCGTGAACTGGTCGGCTATGCCTGGGACATCGCCCGTCGGGTGTCGCCGGCGATAGCCGGCTGATCCGCGCACGACATTAACGAGAGGAGGCGCCAGCGCACCAACTGCATAGCCTTGGCCGGCGTGCCGCGGGCACCCGACTGTGATGGGCAATCCACGATGTACGGTGGGGCAGGTTCGTCCGACGCCCGAACTTAGACGGAGGATAGGCCCAGCGACGGATACGGGTAGTGCGGTAACCAACCCGCGGATGAGAGCATGATCAATCGTCGTCGATCAGGCGTCCGCGGCACACCCGCCAAGGTCAATGCGACCGCTGGTCTTGCGACCAGCGAAGGAGTAAACTCGGTCAGCGTCTCGGATGGCAGTCATGAGACCGTACAGTATGGTCTATTGACGCAGGTCAAAGCGACGCACATACGCGACCGAACTGTACGGTTATGGAGTGATCGGCCTTGGTTTTCGGATCCTGTGATGTGGTGCCCGGCAGTGGGCGATCCCGTGCATCCCTGCGGCGGCGGGGGCAGGTGTTTTATGGCGGGCTGGCCCTGGGGGTGAGCATGCTGCTGGCGGGTTGCGGAGGGGCTCCGGCTCCCGCGCCCAAGGCGCCGCCGCATGTCGACGTGATCGTCATGCAGCCGGGCGATGTGGAGCGCGACATGGTGTTCTCGGGCCGCACTTCGGCCTATCGCATCGCCGAGATTCGCCCCCAGGTCAGCGGCATTCTCCAGCGGCGCCAGTTCGAGGAAGGCACCGACGTGGTCAAGGGCCAGACGCTCTACCAGGTCGATCCCTCGACCTATCAGGCCGTCTATGATCGCGCAGTGGCGACGGCCGCATCGACCGGGGCTCTGGCGCGCCGCTATCAAGCGCTCGTCTCTGATAGCGTTGTCAGCAAGCAGCAGCGCGACGATGCCGTCGCGGCCTGGCGTCAGGCCCAGGCCGATGTCCAGTCGGCCCGGATCAATCTTCAGCGCGCGCGCGTTTATGCCCCGATCTCGGGCCGTATCGGCCGCTCGCTGACCACCGAGGGCGCGCTGGTGACCGCCGATCAGGCCACTGCGCTCACGACGGTGACCCAGCTCGACCCGATCTTCGTCGATATCCAGCAGTCGAGCGATGCCCTGCTGCGACTGCGCCGCTCGCTCACCGACAAGAACCTGACGGCGGGCAAGGGGGGCAATATCCCCGTTGAACTGACGCTCGAAGACGGCAAGCCCTATGAGATCAAGGGCAGGCTGGCGTTCTCGGAAGTCAGCGTCGACCCGGGCACCGGCATGACCACCTTGCGCGCGATCTTCCCCAACCCGCAGCACCTGCTGCTGCCGGGCATGTATGTGCGCGCCAGGGTCCGCACGGCGCCTGCCAAGGCCAGCTATCTGGTTCCGCAGAACTGCGTCGAGCGCGACATCCACGCCGATCCTTTCGTCTACGTGGTCGATGCCCAGGGCCAGGCCCGGCAGGTGAAGGTCACCATCGATGGCACGCAGGGCAATGCCTGGGTCGTGACCGGGGGCCTCCATCCGGGCGACCGGGTGATTTCCAACGGCCTCGAAGCGGTCAATTCTGGCACCAAGGTGACGATCGACAAGTCCGTCAACGGAACCCAGACGGACGCGGGGGCCAACTGATATGGCCCGCTATTTCATCGACAGGCCGATATTTGCCTGGGTTATCGCGCTGATCATCATGCTGGTCGGCGCGATTGCCACGATCTCGCTGCCGATCGCGCAATATCCCAATATCGCGCCCCCGCCGATCACCGTGGCGGTCGTCTATCCGGGCGCCTCGGCCGAGACCGTGCGCGATACCGTGATCCAGCCGATCGAACAGCAGATGTACGGTCTGGACGGCCTCGAATACATGTCCGCCAATGCCCAGGCGGACGGTTCGGCGCAGATCGTCATGACCTTCAAGCAGGGCACCAACCCCAACATCGCCCAGGTCCAGGTGCAGAACAAGCTGTCGCTGGCCCAGCCGATGCTGCCCACCGAAGTGGTGGCGCAGGGGCTTTCGGTGACCAAGGCGACCCGCAACTTCATGCTGGTGGCCAGCTTCGTCTCGCGCGACCATTCGATGGATGGCGCCGCGATCGGCGACTATCTGGCCTCCAACGTGACCAACCCGCTCGCGCGGATCAGCGGCGTGGGCGACTACACGCTGTTCGGCTCGGAATATGCGATGCGCATCTGGGTCAAGCCCGAGCGCCTGCAAAGCTATGGCCTGACCATCAGCGACCTGAGCGCGGCGATCAGCAGCCAGAACATCCAGGTCTCCTCGGGTGAAATCGGCGGCATCCCCGCGCGCAAGGGCCAGTTGCTCGATGCGACGGTGGTCGGCCCCACGCGCTTCACCGATCCCGAGCAGTTCCGCAACATCCTGCTCAAGGTCAACACCGACGGGGCGCAGGTGCGCCTGCGCGATGTCGCCGATGTCGAACTCAACCGCCAGAACATGTCGCCGCGCGCCCTGCTCAACGGGCAGGACACCGCAGGCATCGCCATCAATCTGGCGCCCGGCGCCAACCAGATGGAAGTGGCCACCGCGATCAAGGCCGAACTCGATCACCTCAAGCCCTATTTCCCCCACGGGCTCGACGTGGTCTTCCCTTACGACACCGCGCCGGTGGTCAAGCTGAGCCTTGAGGAAGTCGTCGAGACGCTGCTGATCGCGATCGTGCTGGTCGTGGCGGTGATGTACCTGTTCCTCCAGAACATCCGCGCCACGCTGATTCCGACCATCGCGGTGCCGGTGGTCCTGCTCGGCACATTCGCCGTGCTCGGCTTCTTCGGGTTCACCATCAACACGCTCTCCATGCTCGGCATGGTGCTGGCCATCGGCCTGCTGGTCGACGACGCCATCGTCGTGGTCGAGAACGTCGAGCGCCTGATGGCCGAGGAACACCTCGACCCCAGGGAAGCCACCCGCAAGTCGATGGACCAGATCACCGGCGCGCTGGTGGGTATCGCGCTGGTCATTTCCACCGTGTTCCTGCCGATGGCCTTTTTCGGCGGCTCGGCGGGCGTGGTCTATCGCCAGTTCTCGATCACCATCATCTCGGCGATGCTGCTCTCGGCGTTCGTGGCGATCACGTTCACGCCGGCGCTGTGCGCCACCCTGCTCAAGCCCCATGCGCCCGGCCATCAGCCGCGCGGTTTCTTCCACTGGTTCAACACCCGCTATGACGCCATGGTCGTGCGCTATGGCGGCGGCGTGGCGGGCGTGCTGCGCCATGTCCGCCCTGCGGCGGTGGTCTATGTCGCGCTGACGGGCCTTGCGCTGTGGTGCCTCCAGCTCATTCCCGGCGGCTTCATGCCCGACGAGGACCAGCGCACGATCTTCGTGCAGGTCCAGCTCAAGCCCGGTTCGACCGCCGAGCAGACCGAAAAGGTCAACGCCGACATTCGCCAGTACTTTGCGAACGAGGAAAAGACCGCAGTCCAGAACGTGCTGTCGGTCATGGGCTTCAACTTCGGTGGCCGCGCGCAGGATGCCGGTATCATCATTGTCGGCCTCAAGGACTTCGAGGATCGCAAGGGGGCGGACCAGACCGCCGCGGCGGTGACTGGCCGCGCCTTTGCCCATTTTGCCACCTACAAGGGGGCCCGGATCACCCCGTTCCTGCCGCCTGCGGTGATGGAACTGGGCAATGCCAGCGGCTTCGACTTCGAACTCGAGGATCGCGGGCATCTGGGCCACGAAAAGCTGATCGCCGCGCGCAACCAGCTTCTGGCCATGGCCGCCAAGGACCCGCGCCTGATGGCCGTGCGCCCCAACGGCCTCGACGACATGCCCCAGGCCCACTTCGTGGTCGACCGCGAAAAGGCCGAGGCGCAGGGCGTGAGCATCGCCGACATCAACTCGACGCTGCAAGGCTCGTTCGGGCAGCTCTACGTCAACCAGTTCACCCGCTCGGGCCGCACCAAGCGCGTGTTCATCCAGGGCGAGCCCGACTCGCGCATGGAGCCCGACGACCTGACCAAGTGGTACTTGCGCAACAACCAGGGCCAGATGGTTCCGCTCTCGGGCGTCGTCCACATCGACTGGAAGATCGGCGCGCAGAAGCTCGAACGCTACAACGGCGTCGAGGCTGTCGAAATCCTGGGCCAGGGTGTGCCGGGTGTCAGCACCGGGCAGGCCATGGAGATCATGAAGGAATATGCCTCGAAGCTGCCCGCAGGCATTGCGTCGGAATGGACTTCGGTCTCGTTCGAACAGGAACAGTCGTCGGGTCAGGCGGGCAAGCTCTATGCGGTCTCGATCGTGGCGGTGCTGCTGTGCCTTGCCGCGCTCTATGAAAGTGCGGGCGTGCCCATCGCGGTGATCCTGGCGGTTCCGCTGGGCGTGCTGGGCGCGGTTCTGGCTTCGCTAATGCGTGGTCTCAACAACGACATCTACTTCCAGGTCGGCCTGCTCACCACCGTGGGGCTGGCCACCAAGAACGCGATCCTGATCGTCGAATTCGCCCGCGAAGGCTATGATCACGGACGCGAACTGGTCGATGCCGCGATTGTTGCCGCCAAGGAACGCTTGCGTCCGATCCTGATGACCTCGTTCGCCTTCGTGCTGGGCACGCTGCCGCTGGCCGTGGCCAGCGGGGCGGGGGCCGGCTCGCACATCGCCATCGGTACGGCGGTCGTGGGCGGCATGGTGGGCGCCACCATCCTGGTGGTGTTCCTGGTCCCGGCCTTCTTCGTGGTGGTGATGAAGGCGTTCAAGATTCCGCGCCGGAAGCTTGCTGGCCCCGACCAGTCCGGCCCTGACCATCAGGACGGGCCCGGCCACGCCAGCCCTGAACCGACCCCGCAGGGAGCCTGACGATGCGCAAGACCTGTCTTTCCGCCACGCTCGGCCTGTTGCTGGCCGGCTGTTCGTTCACCCCTCACTACGTGCGCCCGGCAAGTCCCGTCTCGGCGCAATGGCCCGACCGTCTCAAGGACGTGGCCACACCCTCTCCGGCATCCGCCGGGGAGGGGGCCACGGCCCCTGTCGCCGCCGACATCGCCTGGGAGGATTTCTACCGCTCGCCGCAATTGCGCGCGGTGATCGCCCAGGGGTTGGCCAACAACCGCGACTTGCGCAAGGCGGCGCTCAATGTCGAAGCCTACCGCGCGCAATACCGGATCGCCCATGCCGACCTCATGCCCACGCTCAACGCAGGGGGGAGCGCCTCGCTCCAGCGCCTGCCGGGCGACGTGTCGCAGACCGGGCAGGCGCGGGTGTTCGAGCAATATGGAGCGACGCTGGGCGTCACGTCCTATGAACTCGACCTGTTCGGGCGTATCCGCAGCCTGAACAGCGCCGCGCTCGAAACCTTCTTCGCCACCGAACAGGCCCGGCGCGCGACGCAGATCTCGCTCGTGGCCAATATCGGCGTGGCCTTCCTCACGCTCGAAACCGACCGCCAGCAGCTTGCGCTCAGCAAGGCCACGCTCGAAAACTACCGGGCCGCGCTCAGGCTGGTGGAACGGGGCCTGCAAGCGGGCACCGCCACCGAACTCGACCGCCGTCAGGCCGCGACCCTCGTGGCCCAGACCGAGGCCGAAGTGCAGCGCGGGGTCCGTCTGGTCGAGACCGACACCAACGCCCTGCGCCTGCTGGTGGGTGCCGATCTTCCCGACGGATTCGACGCCGGATTCATGGATCAGGACATGGCCATCGGCAGTGGTCAGGGCCTTCCTGTGCTGGCCCCGGTCCCTGCCGGTCTTCCTGCCGACCTGCTGCAACGCCGCCCCGACATCCTTGAGGCCGAGCACCAGCTCAAGGCCGCCAATGCCGATATCGGTGCCGCGCGCGCCGCCTTCTTCCCCAAGGTCACGCTGACCGGGTCGGGCGGAACGGTCAGCCAGAGTGTCACGGGCCTGTTCGGCGCGGGACAGGGCGCCTGGTCGTTTGCCCCGCAGATCAGCCTGCCGATCTTCAGCGGCGGACGCCTCAAGGGCAACCTGCACTATGCGCAGGCCAACCGCGACATCGCCGTGACCACTTACGAGAAGGCGATCCAGACTGCTTTTCGCGAAGTGGCCGACGGGCTGGCCGCGCGCGCCACGTTCGGCAGCCAGCTCGATGCCCAGCGCCGCGAGGTGAGATCGTCGCAATCCTACCTCGATCTCGCGACCAAGGCCTGGCGCGGCGGGGTGAGTCAGTACATCGTGGTGCTCGATGCCCAGCGCACGGTGTTCAGCGCCCAGAAGCAATACCTGACCGACCGTCTCGCGCAGCAGACGAGCGAAATCTCGCTCTATCGCGCGCTTGGCGGTGGATGGACCGCCGGGACTCCCTCCCCCTCCGGTTGAGCCCCGGTCGGTCCGCCCCGCCGCCGCCGCGTTTCCTGCCGCCTATCCCCCCCATCGCAGGCACAGGAAGCGCGGCGGCTTCCGGGCATTTTCCCCAAGAAAGTCCTTTTTACGGAGTCCTGTTCTACGGACTTGTCGGCCAGCTTGCGCGATGTCACGCACTCGCGGCTCCGGGCTGGCCCCCTGCACACCGAGGAGTCTATGGCGCGCAAAAAGTGTGAAAGTCGGCGACGCGATATATTGGCCATCGCCCGTGCGGCTTTCCTGGAGCGGGGCTACAGCGCTACCTCGATGGCTGCGATTGCCGCGCTGGTCGGGGGCTCCAAGGGGACACTCTACGGCTATTTCGCCAACAAGGAGGCCCTGTTCGGGGCCGTTGTGCAGGATCTGCTCGACGAACATTTCCTGCCAGTTCTCGAAGTTCTCGAAAGCCAGCCGAACCAGAGCCTGGAAGACGTGCTGGGCGCGCTCGCGCTCGCGCTCGGGCGCTTCGTGGTGCTGCCCGATGCGATTGCCTCCTATCGTCTGGCCGTGGCCGAGGCGGCTCGCTTCCCGGCGATGGGGCGCACCTTCTTCCTGAGCGGCCCGCAGCGCAGCTACGACTTTCTGGCCGAGTGGATGGCCAGGCGGATCGAGCGGGGCGAGTTGCGTCCGCAGGATCCGCAACTGCTGGCCCGGCAATTCATCGCCTTGTGCAAGATCGGCCCGAACGAGGAAATCCTGCTCGGCTCGCCCATCCAGCCCGATGACGAACAGACCCGGATCATCGCGCAGATGGCGGTTTCGACCTTCCTGGCCGCCCATGCCGTGCGCCCGGCGGGCTGAAAAAAAAACGAGGGTCCGGGGGGCCGGGCCATCCGCAAGCCGGCCCCGCCCTCCCTTTCAATCTTCGATCACCAGGGCCTTGCCCATCCGCACCATCGGCACCACGACGCCGTTCGCGTTGACGGATGTCGGTTCGATCGGCTGGTATCCGGCGGCAACATAGAGCGGCTGGCCGCTCATCGTGGCCATGAGTTCGGCGCGGACAAAGCCATGGCGGGCGGCGGCCTGCTCGCAACCATGGAGCACGCGCCGTCCCACGCCCTGTCGCACGAAGGCCGGGTGGGTATACATCGCGCGGATGCGGGCCGGATCGCGGGTCGGGTCGAGCAGGGCGGGATCGCGCAAGTCGGCGCTGTGATCGCCGCCATAGAGCGTGGCGCGGCGGCTCCAGCCACCGCAACCGGCGATCTGGCCATCGCGCTGGGCAATCAGGTAGGTGCCATCGGCGATCAACTGGCGGTCGAGCCCCATGACCGCATGGCTGGCCACGACCTGCTCGGGGGTGAGCACGTCGGCCTGAAGGGTATCGATGGCCAGACGGATCAGCGCGTCGAGCGCGGGCGCGTCGTCCATTGTTGCCCAGCGCATCGTGAAAGTCCCGTTGTCCGCTTGCACCTGCGTCATCATGCCGTCCTTGTCTCCCCTTTGCGGGTTCCTCGTCCTGTGCGCTTCATGAGCGCGAAGGGTGCTGTCCTGCTCATAGGCCGTAAATCCGTGCAAGGGCAGCCCTGCCCGGACAGGTGGCCATAAAGCGGTCTGGCATACCGGGGCGTAATGACAACGAAGGGGCCTTTCGGCCCCTTCGCGTCCTGTCCGGTGGCAGGAAAGACTCAGTACTTCACGCGAAGGCGCACATAGTAGAAGCCGCCGTTGAAGCCGAAGGGGCCCCCGTTGCGCGGATAGACCTGACCGTCGCTGGTGCCGCCGGTCATCGGATAGATCTGCACCGAGGAGGTCTGCTTCAGGCGATCGGGGTGCTCGTCGAGGAAATTCTGCGCACCGACCGAAAGCGTGTAGTGGTCGTGGAAGGTATAGCTCAGCTCGATGTCGGTGGTGAACTTGGAGCCGAAGATCTGGTTGGCGACGCCGTTGGTTTCGCCATAGTCCTGAGCTGCGGTCCACGAGCTGTAGTAGTTCTCGCGGATGGTCAGGCCCACGTTGTCGAGCGACCAGTTGGTGGTGAACACCGCGCGGTGCTTGGGCGAGAGGTTCTCGGCGTCGATCAGCTGGGCCGTGCTCACGACCTGCGGATTGTAGCCGGTGACCTTGGTCTTGTTGTAGTTGTAGGCCAGCGAGAAGTTGAGCTTGGCGCGGGCCAGCGTCGTGCGGTAGGTGGCCACCGCGTCGATGCCGCGGGTGCGGGTGCGGAAGCCGTTGGTGAAATACTGAACCTGTCCGTCTACGCCCACCGGCAGCAGCGCGGGCTGCGTGGCGAGGTCGGCGGCGGTGACGGTGAACGGCTGGGTCAGGCCGATGCGATTGCGCAGGCTGATCTGGTAGGCATCGACCGTCAGCGTCATGTTGCGGACCGGCTCGATGATCACGCCCGCGCCGTAGTTGGTCGACTTTTCAGGGGTAAGGGTGGTTGCGCCGTAATACTGGGCGACCGGATTGGTGGTCGGGTAGGTGCCGCTCTGGAAGGCGACGCCGTTGTTGAACGAGGTCGTCACGATCGACACGTTCGACTGGCCGGGCGAGGGGGCGTGGAAACCGGTGCCCACGCTGCCGCGGATCGAGAGACCCGGAATGATCTTGTAGAGCGCGTTGACCTTGCCCACCCAGGCATCGCCGAAGGTGTTGTAGTGTTCATAGCGCCCGGCAGCGCCGACCGTCAGCGACTTGGTCAGGTCGGTTTCGAGGCCGAGGTAGAACGCGTAGGACTGCTGACTCCATTTCCCGGCGGTCTCCGGGCTGGTCCCGGCATAGCCGCTGGCGCCCACGCCCTGGGCCTTGGTCGTGCCAGCGGAGGTGTAAACGCCCGGCGCGGTCATCGCATAGAGTGGCTGGGCAACGGCATAGGGTCCCGCGCCATAGGATTGCTCGTCGCCCGAGGTCTGGGCGTAGATTTCCTTGCGGTATTCGGCGCCGGCCGAAATGGTCAGCGGGGCGGCCAAGCCCAGATTGAGCGCATAGGTGAAGTCGGCGTTGAAGTTCAGTTCCTTCTGGATCAGGTCGCCGAACTGGAACGTCGTCTGGGTTTCGGGGCCATAGGAAAAGTTGGCCGAATTGTGCATCGAGAGCGAAAGGGCGTTGCGCGCCCACGAACCCGAGAGATCGTAGGTGAAGTCGCCGGTATGGCCCTTGTAGCCCAGGACGCCGTAGATTTCCTCGGTCTTGCCCACGAAGCGCGGAGTGAAACCGGCCGGATAGAGCGAACCAAAGCGGAAAGTGTTGCCATCCTTCACGAAACCGCCGGACGGGCACGTGGCATTCCCGGCCGGGCAGGGCGTGAGGTAGAAGATGTTGTTGAAGGCGCTGTTGGCCCCCTGGTTGCGCACGACGCCGCTGGCATCGGTGGCGGTGCTGCTGACCGAGGCGCGATAGTTGAAGCTCTGGTCGCCGCGGCTGCGGGCATAGTTGCCGAAGAAATAAATCTTGCTGTTGTCGGTGACATTGAGGGCGGCGTTGACCACCGACTTGAAGCCGTGGCTGGGCGAGCTGCCCCAGTTCTGCACCGGATCGGGATAGTTGGGCAGCTGCGAGGCCAGATCGGGATAGTTTTTCGCGAAATTGGCCGCCGAGGGGCGTTGCTTGCCGCGGCTGGTCTGGCCATCGTCGTCGTATTCGGCGGTCAGGTTGATGAAGCCCCAGTCGCCCTTGAGGCCGCCATTGGCCGCGATCTGGTAGCTCTCGCCGTCACCGGCGTAATATTGGCCCATGCGGCCAACGACCTCGAAGCCCTGATCCTCGCGCAGGCCGTAGTTGAGCACGCCGGCAATCGCGTCCGAGCCATATTGCGCGGTCGCGCCTTCACGCAGGACCTGCACATTGCCCACGGCCAGCGCCGGAATCGCCGAAATGTCGGGGCCTTGCGCGCCGCGGCCAAGGCCGGTGTCGCTGCCGCCATAGACCTGCACGAGCGCCGAGCGGTTGTAGCGCTTGCCATTGAGCATGACCAGCACCTGGTCGCCCGAAAGGCCGCGCAACGAGGGCGAGCGCACGAACGTCGAGGCGTCGGAAATCGTGTTCTGGCCGACGTAGAACGACGGGATGATGTTCTTGAGCGCGTCCATCATGTTGGCGGAAGGTTGCGCGGTCAGCTCGTCCGAGCTGATCACATCGACCGGCGAGGCCGAGTTGGTCAGCGTACGGTCGGTGCGGCGCGTGCCCAGCACGACGATGGATTCGGCCACGTCGGACGAAGCCGCGGGCGCATCGGCCGGGGCAGGAGCGTCCTGCGCGAATGCGGCAGCCGATGAAACGAGTGCGACTGCCAAAGCTGTGACCGAAGTCGTAATCCTGATCATTCGTAGCCCCTCATGTCAATTGCGCCTGGAGGCATCCTTCCCTGTGGCCCTGTGGTTTTGCCCGGTGGTCCGGGGCTGATGGTCGCGGATCATTTGTGATCTCACGCTGGGCTCATTGTGGTGAAGAGCGAAAACCGCCTTTGAAATGACGGATGCTCCTATGGAGACAGTCATTCGTGCCGGCAATTCCCGTCATTTTGGACAAAATTCAACTAAAGTCGCCGATTGTTATGTTCAAAATGGACTATATTTCGACCAATATTGCGAGCTTTTGGCGCAAACCTCCCTGCGACAGGAGTGAATCGCATAAATTACAGGATATGTTTGGATTTATAACATTCAATTGTTTGTTATGTGGGCAATTCATCATGGAGTGGCGCTGGTTGCAAGCGAAAATATCCCGAATTGTCGCCAGATGTCGCCAATGTTGCAGAATTATCTCACCTGAGGGGGCGGAATGGCTCACGGTGTGATCTTTGAGGCGCTGTCCACCGCCGGACAGCGCGGGATCGTTCCGTCCGGCAGGAGAATGACGCAGGGGGCAAACGGGCGGGTCAGGGCTGGCGCGTCAAAAGCCCGGCCTGGGTCCAGCGGGCCAGCAGGGCGCCCGCGCGGGTGATCCCGTCTTCCATGCCCAGCCGCGCCACGAGGTCTTCGCACATCTGCGCAAAAGGCGTGCCTGTCACGAGCGAGGGCAGCAGCGCGGCTTCATCGTCTTCGAGGCGGCGGAAGCAGCAGACGAAATCCTGTCGCCAGATCATCACCGGAGTATCCGCGCTTCCGCGCACATGGGGCGCCGGGCAGGGCTCCTGCGCTGACAGCGCGCTCCAGATCGTATCGGCATTGGTGCGCAGGGGCAGGAAAACGGTGCCGGGCACCAGCGCGATGGCGGTTTCGTCGAGCGCCCCGGATTGCAGGTCGGCGAGCGTCAGCGCGGTGGCATCGGGAGCGACGAAGGTTTCGCCAAGGGCCAGTTCCAGATCGGCCAGTTCGCCGATTGCGGGCGCATCGGGAAACAGGCGGCGCAAGCTGGCGGGAAATCCCTGTGCATAGGCATCGAGCGTCCAGCGCGACGGCGGCACGCTGTCGATGTGACGGGCGGCGGCGGCATGAAAGGCGGCCTCGCCGAACCTGAGGCCGATCAGCGCCATGGTCTGCGGATAGCTTTCTTCCAGACAGGCCATCAACTGCGCGCGATAGGTGTTCTGGTAGACCGCAAGCCCCCGCCGGTCGGCCAGGGCGAGCCGGTCGGCGGCCAGTTCATCGGATCGGGTCAGCCAGGCGCGGAAGTCGTCCTGAAATGCGCTCAGGCCCATTGCCGGGTCTCCACTCGCGCAGGTTGGTGACACAGCGCGCGGGCGTGGTCGAGTTCGGCGAGAAGTTCGGGCAAGGGCGGGATGGCGTCGTCGCGCTCGATCATCACGGCCACGTCTTCAAGCACGGGCGCGACATGTGCGAGCAGGGCCCAGACCGGATCGGCCACTGGCTGGTCGTGGGTGTCGATCAGCAGTTCGCGACCCTGCGAATGCCCGGCCAGATGGATCTGGCGCACGCGCGCCATCGGAATCCCGGCGAGATAGTCGACGACAGAAAAGCCGTGGTTGGTCGCGCTGACATGGACATTGTTGAGATCGAGCAGAAGCTCGCAGCCCGTGCGCGCGGCCAGTTCGGCGATGAAGTCCCACTCGCTCCAGTCAGCGGGGGAAAATTGCAGGTAACTCGACGGGTTCTCGACCACCAGCGACCGCCCGAGAATGTCCTGCGCGCGTCCGATATTGGCGCAGGCAACGGCCAGTGCCTCGTGGGTATAGGGCAGGGGCAGGAGGTCGTGCGAATTGAAGCCGACCGTGCCCGTCCAGCACAAGTGGTCAGAAACGATGAAGGGCTCGATCTCGTCGACGAGCTGGCGCAGCGTGCGCAGATAGACCTGGTCCACCCCTTGCGCCGCGCCGAGCGAGAGCGAGACCCCATGGAGCGCGACCGCATGGCGCGCGCGCACGCGGCGCAGGATGTCGCGCGGGCGCCCGCCGGGAACCATGAAGTTTTCCGAGATCACCTCGACGAAATCGACCGGGACCACCGCGTCGGGCCCGTCACCGGCCAGAAAGTCCTGATAGTGCGGCTTGCGCAGGCCCAGCCCGAACGCCAGGCGCGCTGTGCTGTGGGTTTTCATCGTCGTGCCTTTCGGGCGATGTAAAAAAAGGGGAGGCGGGCGGCCTGCTGCGGGCAGGTGGGGACGACCGGCCCGCCTCCCGCCCTCCGGTCCGCATGGGGACGACGTACCGGGGGCGTGCCTGACCTTACTTGGGAGCCGTCAGGCTGCCGCCGGCGGTGGCGCAGGCCTTGGCGGAAGTGTCCTTGAAGCCCTGGCCCTTGCAGTCGTTGAGGCCCTTGCAGTCGTGGTTGCCCGACTTGCAGTCCGACTGGCCCTTGCAGGCATTGATGCCATAACAGGCGACGACCTTGGAGGTCTTGGCTTCGGCCATGGTGCCCGTGGCCGCCGAGGCCAGCGCCACGAGGGCGACGGCAGCGGCAAGGCCCAGACGGGTGCCAGAGGTGGTGATGCCGGAAGGGGTAAGGGCGTTCATTGCGGGTCTCCTGAAATCATGCCGGATCGGCATCAGGCAATTCGTGGAGACGCAGGGGCCGGTTACAGGTTTTTTCGGCAGCCTGAAATTATCCCGGAACCGGCCTGGTATCACCAGTCCGGTATCACCAGCGCAACAGCCGGGGCCCCAGCGCCGCGCCCAGCAGACTGGCCAGCGCGATCCCCAGCGAATACCAGGTGAGCACGAAGATCGCCGAGACTTCCGGGCAATGCAGGCAATAGAGCGTGGCGCCCCAGGCCCCGGCGCTCAGGCCCGCAGTTGCTCCGGCCAGCCGCAGCCGCGTGGGCGCGAGGCGGCGGAACGACCACAGCAGCCCACCAAAGATCGGCAGCGAAAGCAGCAGAACCAGACTGGAGCAGACTTTCCAGCTCCCCCCCAGCCACATGGCCAGCCATTGCGCGGGGGGCGCCTCGGCCAGTTCGGCCATGCTGATCGCCACAAGCCCCAGCACGGGCACGACCATGATCCACATCCACCCCATCCGGGGCGTATCGGGCCGGGCCAGGCTGGCCGTGGCGCGCGTGGCGCACAGCGCGAGCGAGGCCGTGTAGATCCACTTCACCCAGAACGGTGATCCATGCATGGCGAGCCACAGATCGGGCCGGAAGCCGAGCGCGCACCCCACGATCAGCGCGGTCGCCAGGCTTCCGGCCAGAAGGCCCGCGAGCAGCCTGCGCGCCAGCGGGTGACGGCGCAGGGGCCGCACGTCTTGTGCAAGAGTGGCGATCAGGTCTTCGCTGTTCATTTCCATGTATCCCTGACCCGTGCGGCAAGGGCCTTGAGGCCCCTGTGCACGGATACTTTCACATCCGATTCCCCGAGCGCGAGGCGCCGGGCCGCTTCGTGGGTACTGAGCCCTTCGAGCCGTGTCGCGCGGATCGCGTCGGCCTGCTTGTCGGGCAGCGCGGCGAGCAGCCGGGCGACATCGGCCTGCGCGTTGCTGGCTTCCTCGTGGCTGTCCTCGACCAGCATGTCGTCGAAATCCCCGATCGCGACAAACCGGCCCTGACGGCGGAACCCGTCGATCATCTTGTAGCGCGCGATGGCGAACAGCCACCCGGTGAAGGGGCGGTCCGGGTCGTAGGTCGCGCGGCGCTGGTGGACCGCAATCAGGGTTTCCTGCACGAGATCCTCGATGTCTTCCTCGCGCCCGTGCATCCGCCGCCGGTAAAAGGCGCGCAGGATCGGCAGGAGCGCGCGCAACAGTGCATCGTGGGCCGCGGGGTTGCCCGCCAGCCCTCCGATCATCCATGCCCTGAGTTGGTTTTCGTCTGCCCGCATATCGTTTCCCGACCGGCTATTCGGGGCGATCGGCGCGATGGTTACAGGCAGGAGCCCGGCTGCCCAGAAATTTTTTTCGTAACCGAGAGGGCGGGGCCGCCGAACTCCCCGTCAGGCCGGTCGCAATCGGACGGGCCGACACATCATCAGCAAAGGAAATCGCGCATGACACCCCATCAGGCCGCCCTGGCCGCCGCTCTCGTCGCCCTTGCCGCCGGGCCCGCTGCCCTCTCCGCCCAGGCGGCCCCGGCGCCGCACATGGAAAAATGCTATGGCGTGGCCAAGGCCGGACGCAACGATTGCAAGGCGGGCGCGGGCACGAGTTGCGCGGGCACCTCGCGCGTCGATTATCAGGGCGACGCATGGAAGTTCGTGAAAGCAGGCACCTGCACGTCGATCCACACGCCCAAGGGGGCTGGTTCGCTAGCTCCCAAGGCATGACCGGGCGCCTCGTTGCCACAGTACAGGGGCGCCGCGACAGCGCGCTCCTGCTGCTCGCACGGCTGGCCATCGCGCCGGTCTTCTTCCTGTCGGGCCGGACCAAGGTGGAAGGCCTGTTCACGCTCACCGACAGCACGATCGAACTGTTCCGCACCGAATATGCGCTGCCCCTGCTTCCGCCGGTCGTGGCCGCCTGGGCCGCCGCCAGTGCCGAGCACCTGTTCCCGATCCTGCTGGTGCTGGGGCTGGGCACGCGCGTGGCCGCGCTCGGCTTGCTGGGGATGACCACGGTGATCGAGGTCTTCGTCTACCCCGACGCCTGGCCCACGCACCTGAGCTGGGCGGGCCTCCTCGTCCCATTGCTGGTCCAGGGCGCAGGCCGCTACTCCCTCGACGCCCGCTTCGCCTCCCGCCAGCCCTGAAACGCAAAAAGCCCGGCCAAGCCGGGCTTTTTCGTTTGCGCCTCTTTCCCTGTCGGGAAAGAATGGTGCCCAGGAGAGGACTCGAACCTCCACGCCCTTACGAGCGCCGCCACCTGAAGACGGTGCGTCTACCAATTCCGCCACCTGGGCACTTTTCAGTGAGGGCCGGGGCACTCACCGTTGGTGTGGACGGGCCAATACGGGGGAGGGGCGGGGGTGTCAACACGCGGAATGTCATTTTGAGGACAACTATTTTTCCACAGGGCGTTTTGGCAAAGTCTGCGCCGTTGCACGGCGCAAGGGTAAGGCCAAAGGTACGGAAAAGACAGGAGACGGTTCATGGGCGGCATGCGTGATCTGGAAGGCAGGCTGGTGACGCTGATCGGCGGCAGCGGCTTTTTCGGGAGTCGGTTGACCCAGGAACTGCTCGGGCGCGGGGCGCGGGTGCGGATCGGGTGTCGCCATGTCGAGCGGGCCTTTGCGATCAAGCCGCTGGCCAATCTGGGGCAGATGCAGGTGGTGCGGCTCGACATGCGGGTCGAGCAGGAGGTGGCCGCGGCCGTTGCGGGGGCTGATGCGGTGGTCAATCTGGTCGGTGCGTTTACCGGCGATCTCGATGCCGTGCAGGGCAGCGGGGCCGGGCGGGTGGCCGCGCTGGCGCGGGCGGCGGGGGTGCAGGGCTTTGTCCAGATTTCGGCGATCGGGGCTGATGCCGGATCGCCGGTGGCCTATGCGCGGACCAAGGCTGCCGGGGAGGTCGCCGTGGCGGCAGCCTTTCCCGGCGCGGCGATCGTGCGGCCTTCGGTCCTGTTCGGGCCCGACGATGCCTTTCTGGGGCTGTTTGCCAAAGTCATCGCGCAGTTTCCGCTCGTGCCGGTGTTTGCGCCCCATGCGCGCTTGCAGCCCTTGTTCGTCGATGATGCGGCGCGCGCGGTGGCGGAAATCGTGGCTGGCTGGCCGGCCCATGCGGGGCGCACGTTCGAACTGGCCGGGCCCGAAGTGGTGACGATGCTCGATCTCAATGTGCGGATCGCGGCGGCGCAAGGGCGCAGGCGGCGGTTTTTGGCCGTACCCGAGGGGCTGGCCGATCTGTTTGCGCGGCTGCCCGGCACGCCTCTGTCGATGGACCAGTTGACCTTGCTGCGGGCGGGGAATGTGGCCAGCGGGGCGTTTCCGGGGCTGGAAGACCTGGAGGTTCCCGCGCGGCCCCTGGGGCTGTTCCTGAAGGCCTGGATGGCGCGGTTTGCGCGGTAAAGGGCGAGAGGGGAGGGCCCCCGGACGTGATCCGGGGCCCTGCTCCGGAAGGTGTCAGGCGTTGACGTCGGCGTAGTGGGTGGGGGGCTGGATCACGTCCATGCGTTCGGAGAGCAGCGGGCGGAAGCTCGGGCGGCTCTTGAACACGGCGTACCAGTCGCGCGCCTGGTCGTGGCCGTTCCAGTCGATCCCGCCCAGATAGTCGGCGACGGAAAGCTGGGCGGCGGCGGTCAGGTCGGCCAGACTCATCGTCGAACCGGCCAGCCACGGGCGATTGTCGATCAGGTGGTCGATATAATAGAGGTGGTCGTGGGCCAGCCGCAGCGCCTCGCGCAGGGCGCGCGAATCGGGGGACTGGCGATAGACCAGCCGCTTCTTCATGCGTTCTTCGAGCAGGGGCATCGTTACGTCGGCGAAGAAGTTTTCGTCGAACAGCGCGACCAGACGGCGGATTTCGGCGCGATTGGCCGCCGTGCCGTTGATCATCGGGTTCTTGTCGCTGGTTTCTTCGAGGTATTCGCAGATCGCCCGGCTGTCGACGAGCGTAAGGCCGCGACCTTCGTCGCGCAGGACGGGGGTGCGCACCGCCGGGTTCAGCTTCTGGAATTCCTCGCGATAGTCCCACGGATTCTCGCGGACGAGTTCATAGGGAATGCCCTTTTCCGCCATCAGCAGGCGAACCTTGCGGCTGAACGGACAGAGGGGAAATTGATAGAGCTGCCACATGCCTTGCTCCATGGACGATGGCGCGGGGCCAAGTCCAGCACTGCGCGCGGGCAAGGGCGATTTTTGCGGGAATGAAGCGGCGAAAGCAGCAGGGGCGGGCCGTTGACGGGGTTGGCCCGCCCCTGCTGACCGGCCTGAAATCCGGTGCTGAAGTCCGGTCGGGGGCTTCAGTGGAACAGGCGCATCCGGTCGCGCAGGACATCGATGGCGATTTTCTCGATCGCGCTGACCGGGCTGTCGGCTTCGAGCAGGAACGCGAGCGAGCGCTGTTTCTGCGCGATCAGGTCGATGGCCTGAAGGATGTCCATGTGGCGCATGGCGATGTCCATGTCGGTGCACAGCCGTGCGCCCAGGTCTTCCACTTCCTGCGACAGTTCGCCCAGAACGATGGCGACTTGGTGACGTGTCGCATCATGGGTCATTGGGGGGCATCTCCGATGAGGGGGTGAGGGAGGCACGGGAACGGCTCCGTGGGAACGCTTGGGGAGGCCTGTGCTGCGGAATCTCAGGCCGCCTCGGCCATCGAATCGCTGTCGGCCAGCGCCGCGAGGTTGAGCACCATGACCATCTTGTCCTCGATCGCGGCCAGGCCATCGAGGAAGGGGACGACGGTGTCGTTGCCCGAAGCGGGCGGCGGGGGCTGCATCGCCTCGTCCGGGACGGTCACGATGTCGCTCACCGAATCGACGATCCAGCCGCCGATCTGCGTGCCCAGCTGGGTCACGATGATCGCGTGGCGCGGGGTCGGTTCGGTCGCGCGCCAGCCCAGCCGGGCGGCCAGATCGACCACCGGCAGCACCGTGCCGCGCAAGTTGACCACGCCGGCCACGTAATGGGGTACACGCGGCAGGCGCGTGGTCGGGGTCCAGGCGCGGATTTCCCGGATGGCCATGATGTCGAGCCCGAAAACCTGGCCCTCCACCTCGAAGGTGATCAACTCGCGGATCATTGAACGTCTCCCGTCATGCTTGGTTGAAAGGTTGAAAGATCAGTGCGACACGCGGCGCACTGCGGCGACGAGCTTGGCCGGATCGAAGGGCTTGACGATCCAGCCGGTGGCCCCGGCGGCGCGCGCGCGGGCCTTCTTTTCTTCCGAGCTTTCGGTGGTGAGCACCAGGATCGGGCGGTCGCGGTGGCGGCTGCCTTCGCGCAGGCGCTCGATCAGCCCGAACCCGTCCAGCCGGGGCATGTTGATGTCGGTGATCACCACGTCGACTTCATTGAGCGCCAGCCAGTCGAGCGCGGCGATGCCGTCTTCGGCCTGCGAGACATCGAAGCCTTGCGAGGTGAGCGCGTGGTTGAGCAGGGCCCGCATCGACGGGCTGTCGTCTACGGTCAGGATACGGGTGGTGGTGGTCATGCGGTGACTCGCTTTTCCATTCAGAAAAAATCGACATCGCCCAGCGCCTTGGCGGGACGAGCGGTGGGTTGCACGGGAGGCGCGAGCCGGTCTTCCACCGTGCGGAGGCGGACCTGACCCGAAGCGGGGCGGAAATCGACGCGGCGGGCCTGGGTTCCGCCCAGATCCTCGCGCATGAGCACGATGCCTTCATCCTTGAGGAAGCGGCGGGCGAACTCGGCGTTGACCGTGCCGATCTTCATCATGTTGCGGTTGACGTTGGCCCCGCCATAGAGATGCGCCTTGAGCTTCGACTTGCGCGCGCCCTTTGCCATCATCTCGTTGACCAGCAGTTCCATCAGATAGAGCCCGTAGTGCTCGTCGAGCGACGACCCGCCATAGCCGGGCGGGGGCTCGGCCAGCAGGAAGTGGTTCATGCCGCCCACGTGGGCTTCGGGATCGTAGAGACAGGTGGCCACACAACTGCCCAGAACGGTGGAATATTCCAGGTTCTTGTCGCCGCTGGCCAGGGCCTGGCCCTGCATCACCGTCACGCGGTCGAGGCCGTGGGGGTGGGGAAGAATGGGTTTGTGAAACATGGGTCAGGCAGCCTTGTGGAAGGCGTGGCGGGCGATATGCCCGATCGGCGCGATGACTTTGGCCGCCCCCAGCGAGATCGCCGCGCGCGGCATGCCAAAGACGGTGCAGGTGGCCTCGTCCTGGGCGATGGTGCGCGCGCCTTTCTGGGCCATGGCCAGCAGGCCCTTGGCCCCGTCCGAGCCCATGCCGGTGAGCAGGATGCCCACCGCCTGGGCGCCGACCAGTTCGGCGACCGAGGCGAACAGCACGTCGACCGAGGGCACATGGCCGGACACCGGCTCGCCGCGTCGCAGCTTGGCATGGAGCTGGCTGGTGCCGCCCACGCCCAGATGGCGATCATCGCCCGGCGCCAGATAGACGTTGCCCTCGCGCAGCGGCATGTCCGGTTCGGCCAGCTGGACGCGCGGCGGGCAATTCTGGTCGAGCGTGCGCGCCACGGCGGGGGCAAAACGCTCGTTGATGTGCTGGACGATCATCGTGGGCGGGCAATCGACGGGGAAATCGCCCAGGAGGGTCTGGAGTGCCTCGACCCCGCCGGTCGACGAGCCGATCGCGATCAGGCGCGGGCGGTCGACGATCGAGAGGCGCGCCTGGCTGGCCACGCGCGCGGTCGAGGCCGCGGGCGGCGGGGCCTGGCGCGGGGCAAAGCGCACCTTGGAGGCCGAGCGGATCATGGCGGCCAGCTGGTCGCCATCGCCAAAGGCGCTGCCCCCGCCACCCAGTTCGCTCTTGGCGAAGCAGTCGACCGCGCCGAGCGCGAGCGCGCGGGCGGTGGTATCGGCGCCCTTCTGCGTCGCGCCCGAGACGATGATCACCGGGGTCGGGCGCAGCTGCATGATCTTTTCGAGGAAATCGAGCCCGTTCATGCCGGGCATTTCCACGTCGAGGGTGACCACGTCGGGGTCCAGCTCGCGGATCATCTGGCGCCCTTCGGCGGCATTGGCGGCGGCGGCCACGACTTCGATGTCGGGCTCGCGCGAGAGCCGGTTGGTGAGGATCGCGCGCATCGTGGGCGAATCCTCGACAATCACCACGCGGATCGTCATGCCGCCCTCCTCTCGTAGATCGTGGGGCCGGTATTGGCCAAAGTGCCCAGCGCCGGGCCGGTCACCCGCTCGCTGTGGCCGATGTAGAGGTGGCCGCCGGGCGGGAGCTTTTCGGCAAAGCGGGCCACCAGCCGTTCCTTGGTCGGGGTGTCGAAATAGATCATGACGTTCCGGCAGAAGATCACGTCGAAGGTGCCGGCCATGGGCCAGTCCCCCAGCAGGTTGAGGTGGCGGAAGCGCAGGAGCGCCTGGGCTTCCGGGGCGATGGTGGCCTCCGCGCCGTCGGGCACGGTCCAGGCGCGGCGCAGGGGCTCGGGCACCGGGTTGAGGTCTTCCTGCCGGTAGCGTGCGGCCTGGGCCTTGGTGATCGCGTGGGTGGCGATGTCGCTGGCCAGCACGCGGATGTCGCGCCGGGCCAGTTGCAGCCCGGCGTTGCGGTCGGGGCCGAGCAGGGTCATGACCAGCGACCAGACTTCCTCGCCGCTCGAACAGCCCGCCGACCACATCCGCACCCGGCCACCGCGTTCGAGCTGTTCGATCAGGCGCGGGCGGATCTCGCGCGCGAAGTGCTCGAAATGGTGCGATTCGCGGTAGAAGAACGTGTGGTTGGTGGTCAGCGCGCAGATCGCGCGGGTCCGCTCGGCGGTGTCCTCGCGGATGCGCATGACATAGGCGGCAAAGGTCTGGCAGCCCGAATCGCGCACCAGCGGGGCCAGGCGCGAATAGACCAGCATCGCCTTGCCCGGCGGCAGCACGATCCCCACCTCGCGGTGGGCGATCTCGCTGATCGCCTGAAAGTCGGCGGCGTCGTAGACCCCCGGACTGACGCCGGGCATCGCGACTTCAAAGGCGGAATGGACGCTCATGCGGCCTGGGCCAATCCGCTGCCGCTGCCAGGGCCGGTGCCGCCACCGGGGCCATGCGGGGCGGGAAGATCGTGGATGCCATGGGCGGCCAGATCGATCTGGCCCAGTTCGGCCATGCTGCGCGCGACGAGACCATCGACATCGACGATCAGCGCAACACGGCCATCGCCAAGGATGGTCGCCCCGGCCACACCCTCGACCGAACGGTAATGGGTGTCGAGGCTCTTGATCACCACCTGACGCTGATCGACGATCGAATCGACCAGCAGCGCGGCGCGGCCCGCGCCTTCGGTTTCCACCACGATCAGCACGCCTTCGGTCGGTGTCTCGACCGCGCCATCGGCATTGACCGCCAGATGGAGCGGGACGACCGGGATGAACCGCCCGCGCACGTTCATCATCGCGCGGTGGTTGCCCAGGCCCTTGATCTCGTCGGGCGAAGGACGCAGCGATTCGACCACGTTGGCGAGCGGAACGACCAGCGTCTGGTCGCCCACGTTGACGACCATGCCATCCGAGATCGCCAGCGTGAGTGGCAGGGTGAGGGTAAACGTGGTGCCCGCGCCCGGCTCGGATTCGATGGTGATGCGCCCGCCCAGTTCCTTCACGTTCTGGCGGACCACGTCCATGCCCACGCCGCGCCCGGAAATGTTCGAGACCACTTGCGCGGTCGAGAAACCCGGCGCGAAGATCAGCAGGTCGATCTCTTCCTTGGTCAGCTGCGCATCGGGCGCGACGAGGCCTTTTTCGATGGCCTTGCCCAGCACGCGTTCGCGGTTGATGCCGCGCCCGTCGTCGGCGATGCGGATCAGGATGCGGCCCGAACGGTGTTCGGCTGAAAGCGTGAGCGTGCCTTCCGCGTTCTTGCCGCAGGCGAGGCGCTCCTCGGGCGTCTCGATGCCGTGGTCGACGGCGTTGCGAATGAGGTGGGTGAGCGGTTCGCCCAGCCGCTCGATCACGGTCTTGTCGAGTTCGGTGCTTTCGCCCGAGACTTCGAGGCGGACATGCTTGCCCGTGCTGGCCGAAAGCTCGCGCAGGATGCGCGGCACGCGGCTGAACACCGAGCCGATCGGCTGGGCGCGAATGGCCATCGCGCTTTCCTGAATGTCGCGGGTGAGGCCGTCGAGCACGGCGATTTCCTCGCTCGCGGCAAGGCCCTCGGTCGAGAGGCGCTGGGCCATCATCGCCTGGGCGATGACCAGCTCGCCCACGGCGTCGATCAGCTTGTCGAGCTTGGACAGTTCGATGCGGATCGACTGGCCGGGCGCGGGCGGGGCGGGCGGCGTGGCGGCGTTGGGATGCTGGGCGGCGGGGGCCGGGTGCGGCGCGGCTGCGGCCGCAGGGGGCGGTGGCGCAGCAGGCTGTGCCGGAGCGGTGGCCGGGGCCGCAGGCGATGACTTGGCGCCGGACTGGGAGGCAACGGGCTGGGTGGCCGGGGTTGCGGGCGCGGATGCTGCCGGGGCGGCCTTGGTCGGCAGGCGCACGGGCGGCATCGTGGCATCGGCGCCAATGGCGATCTCGCAATCGTCGCCGACGAAATCGAAGATGTCGCGAACCGATCCTTCGTCGACCGTGGCGGGCATGCGGAACGTCCAGCCCAGATAGCCGGTGCCCGGATCGAGCGCGTCGAGGTGGGGGACATGGCCCACGTCGCATTCGACGCAGGTGCCGCCCAGTTCGAGCACTTCGCGCAGCATCAGCATCGGTTCGCTGCCGTTGCGCATGGCCCCGGAATGGGTGCGGATCCTGACCAGCCAGGAGCCGCTTTCCTCCTCGCTGTCGCCGTTTTCGGCCCCATTTCCGGCCCCGTTCGCATCGGGGGATGCCATCGCCCCGGCGATGGAATCGAGCATCGAATCGAAATCGATGCCCATGTCGTCGTCATCGCTGTTGCTGGCCGGTTCGGGCGCGGCTGGGACCGGCTCGGGCGTGGCGTGCGCAGCAGGGGCGCTGCCCCCTGCATTGGCAGCCATCGCGGCGGTCAGTTCGGCCTGGAGGGCCACGTCGTCGGGCGTCTTGCCCAGCCCGCGCGCGGCGGCGACATGGTCGCTGAGCGTATCGAGCGCGCGCAGCAGAAGATCGACGAGCGGTTCGGTGATCGGCACGGTGCCGTCGCGCACGTCCGAGAGCAGCGTCTCGAACGTATGGGTGAACCCCTGAAGTGCGATATAGCCGAAGGCGCCCGCGCCCCCCTTGATCGAGTGGACCCCGCGAAAGACCGCGTTAACGGTATCGGCGTCCTGGGTGCCTTCCTTGCAGGCGGCCAGGCCCTGTTCGGCTGCGGCCAGCGATTCCTCGCACTCGGCGAAGAAGATGGCCTGGATTTCCTCGGCGTTCATGCCTCCGCTCCATCGAAAAGTTCGCGCTGGAGGCCGATCTGGGCAGCCGCCTCGCGCAGGGCCGGGGAAGGATCGATCACCGCGCCTTCGCCGCTGCGGCGCGCGCTCACCAGAACCTGGAACATCGCCTGCCCGATCTGGGTGCAGGCGCTGCCATCGATATGAATCGGGCCCGCGCCCAGCGCGGCGACCAGTTCGGGCAAAAGGGCCTCGGCGGCCGCGCGGTCGCAGCGGGGTGGCAGGGTGATCGTGGACATCTTCGGGTCTTCCCCTTTGCGCAAAGGCGTGGGTCAAAGGTGTGAGTCAAAGTCTCGGGTCGTCGCGGTCGTGATCGGAGCCGGTCCCATGGGGCGTGCAAACGGGGGAAAAGCGCCTTGGCGCGGGCCTGTCCGTCCTTGCGCGACGGCATGGGGGCCGGGCGTTCGGGCTAGGCTTAGCGGGCAATCCGAAAAGGGGCGCTTTCCGCCCTCTTAGGGTGAGATACCTAGGCACGGGGATGGAATTTGCACGCGCCTGCACGGGTAAGACCATGGTCAACACCAGATGACCCATGGCGCCGCCTGCGCGGTGGAAGCCCAGACGAAGGTTTTGCGATCCATGCATGAAGCACGTGTTCTTGTGGTGGACGATTCAGCGGCCATGCGCGCGCTGTTCTCGGACATCCTCGACCAGACCAAGAATGTCCGCGTCGTCGGCGCGGCCGCCAGTGCGGCCGATGCGCGCGAGCAGATCGCGGATCTCAAGCCCAACGTGATCACCCTCGATGTCGAAATGCCCGGCATGAGCGGGATCGATTTCCTTGAGGAGATCATGGAAAGCAGCCCGCTGCCCGTGGTCATGCTTTCCAGCCTTACGCAGGCGGGCACCGAAACCTCGCTCAAGGCTTTCGAGCTGGGCGCGGTCGAATGCTTCCCCAAGCCGCTCAAGGCCACGCCCGAACAGTTCGCCAAGACCGTGGGCAAGCTCGGCAAGATCGTGCTGGCCGCTGCCAATAGCAACGTGCGTGACCGCCACAAGCTTCAGGCCAAGCGCGAGGCCGCTGCCGCTGCTGCCGCCGAAGCGCCCCGCTTTGCCTGGAACGGACGCTTCGTGGCGTTCAGCGCCTCGATGGGCGGGATCGATGCACTCACCACGATTCTCGCCGACTGGCCCGATGAATGCCCGCCCACGGTGATCTGCCTCCAGACCGAACCGATGCTGGCCGAAACCTTCATCAAGCGCCTCGACGCCGACCTCAAGTGCTCGGTCAAGATTGCGCGCGATGGCGCCCCACTGGCGCAGGGCACGATCCACATCGCCGCCGATCCCGAGCGCCATGTCGTCGTCGAGCCCGGCCAGCCGCCCAAGATCCGCCTGATGGAACGCGAGCCGGTCGAAGGCGCGCGGCCTTCGGCCAACCTGCTCTACGGCTCGATCGCCCGCGCGGGCATTCCGGCGGTCGGCGCGCTGCTGACGGGCATGGGCAACGATGGTGCCAAGGGCCTCAAGCTCCTCCACGACAGCGGCATGGACACGCTGGTGCAGGACCCGAGGAGCGCGCTCGTCAGCGAGGCCCCGGCCGCAGCCATCGCCCTCGATCCCAGCGTCGCGCAAGTCCCGCTCGACGATCTGGGCGAGCGCGTGATTGGCCTGTGCAACCAGAGTTGAGGGGACCTGCGTTCTTTGGTGAAGCGCTTTTGGGCGAACGCCCCGGACCCGATCCGGGGCGTTTTTCATGTCCGGGGAGGCGGGCAAACCATGTCTGTCCAAAAAGAAAGGCCCGGCGCCGTGGCGCGCCGGGCCTTTTCCGCAAGGACACAGCCAGAAGGGGTCAGCTGGCCATCATCGCCTGGCGGATTTCGAGAAAGTCGGTGCGGATCGTCTCGATCCCCTTGGGGTTGAACTGGAGCGCGCTGTCGAGCACCGCGCGCCGCGCCGACTGGTAGAGCTGGATCAGCGCCTCGCCCGCCGGGCTGGTGCTGTCGACCCCCATCTGGAGCGCGGTGAGCGCCGAGACCGCGCGGGTGAGCGCGGCGCTCTTGGCGGCATTGTCGCCGCTCTTGTGGGCATAGATCGCCCGGCCGAGCGAGCCGGCCACCTGTTCGAGGCACAAGTCGACCAGCTGGCGCGGGTTGGCGCCCTTGACCCGTGCCTCGAAATCGACGCGGCGATAGGCCTCGCCCGGATCGCGCAAGGGCCGCATGTCAGTTCCCCGACTTGCCGTTCCAGGCGGTGATCTGCGCCTGGAGGAACGAGAGCGTGGACTGCGAGGACGAGACCCGCGAGGCCAGCTGGGCATAACGGCTGACCAGTTGCGTGCGCAGGGTTTCCTGCTTGGTCTGGAGGTCGCTCAACTGCTCGGTCAGGCTGGTCTGCCGCGTGCCGAGCGCGGTGATCACCCCGCCCAGCGAGCCCGGATCGCTGACCGAGGAGACCGACCGCGCCATGGAATCGAACGTCGCATAGACGCCGTAGAGCCCGTTGGTGAACATCGCGGCGGTGCCATCCGGGCTTGCGGTCATGGTTTTGTTCAGGACCGCGCTGTCGAGCGCGAAAGTGCCGTTGCGGTTGATCTTGAGGCCCAGGTCGCCCAGCGTGGAAGGCTGGCCGGGCGTGGCATTGGGCATGACCACCCGGCTCGACAGCGAGCTGAGCATCTGGCGCAGCGCGCGCGCGCCGGCATTGTTGGTGAGCGAGCCGGTATGGCGGTCGGTGTCGCTGTTGAGCTGGGTGACGATCTGGTTGAGCGCCTCGACAAGGTCGTTCATCGCCGTCTGCACCGCGCTGGCAGGGTCCGAATAGGAGATCGTCGTGGGCGATCCCGCATTCGTCCCGGTCAGCTTGAGGGTGAGGCCGGGCGCGGCATCGGTGATCGTGTTCGAGGTCGAGGTGCGCGCGACGCCATCGAGGACATAGGCCGCGTCCGTGGCGGTCGACTTGAGCTGGCTGGCCGCACCCGTGGCCGCGCTCCAGTTGAAGGCGGCCAGCGTGGTGTAGCCGGCATCGGGCGTGGTTTCGATCTGGAAACCGTTGGCCGCGCCATCGGCGCCGCGCAGCACGAGTTGCGCGCCGTTCGCGCCCGTGGCGACATAGGCGCTCACGCCCGCGCCCGAAGCGTTGATCTTCTGCGCGAGCGTGCCCAGCGTGTCGCTGCTGGTGACGGCGATGTCGACTTGCGCGCGGCTGGTATCGGCCGAAAAGCTGGTGCCGCTCACCGTGCCAAAGCGCAAGGTGAACGTGCCCGCGCCGACCGCGCTGGTCGAGGCGGCCAGGGTCGGTCCGGTCAGGGTCTGGCCCTTGGCCAGCGCGGTGACTTCGAGCGTCGAGGTGCCACTGCCCGAAAGGGTGCCCTTGCTGACCGTGGCGACCGAGGCATTGGTGATCACCGGGGTCACCGCAAGATCGCCCTCGCGCACGCGCGTGCCCAGCGAACTGGCCAGCGTGCTCATCATCGACTTGAGCGTCGAGGCCGCCGAGATCTGGGTGGTGATCTTGTCCTGCTTGGCCGTGACCGCGTCGATCCGCGACGCGAACTGCGCCGCCGAAAGCTGCTCGGCCAGGCCCGAGGTGTTGATCGTGCTGCTGCCCAGCGATGCCAGCAACTGGGCCGTGGCTGACGACGAGGACGTGGCCGAGATGGCCGCAGTGGTCGAGCTGGTGGGGGAGGTAGCCATGTGGTCGAGGACGACCGGGATTATCGCTTTTTAAGAGCCCGACCCAAAAGTCCTTCGGGTCGGTTTGGCGGGTCTTTTGTGCCACCACGGCGTCGGCTGTTCGCCACGATGCCTCCAGCATCGCTGGGCTCTCAGCCTTCTTGTGGTGACCCAAAATCCCTCGCCAAACCTCCGCCGCCCGACTTTTGGGTCGGGCTCTAAGGGGTTGGCCCGATCTTTTCAGGCCTGTTTTTTGCCGGAAAGCGATGTTTCGGGCCGCCCCTCGGCATCGAAGCGGAGCTTGTCTTATGAGAATTCCCGGCTCCTGAGGCAAAAGGGAGCCACAACCCGGCACCGCAGCTGCGGTGCCGGGTTGTGGCGGAGGCGGCGCCGTGCGGAGCTTGGTCTTGCAGGACCGCGGTCGAGTTTGGCGAGCCTCCGTCTTTTCTTACGACCTGAACGGATACGTGGGCTCCGGGCCCGAACGACAAGCAAAGGTAGAAAGAAGAGATGGCCAAGGATACCATCGGGATCGACGTGTCGAAAGACCGCCTGGATGCGTTTTGGCATTCCCAAGACGCAGCACTCAGCCTGCCCAACACGGTTGAGGGTTTCGCCCAGCTATGCACATGGCTGGGTAAGAATAAGGGGGTGTTGGTCGTTTTCGAGGCGACCGGCGCATATCATCGTGGGCTTGAACGATACCTCAGCTTGGCGGGGCAGCCTTTCATCAAGGTCAATCCGAAGCAAGCGCGGCGCTTTGCTCAGGCTATCGGCCGTCTGGCCAAGACCGACAGCGTTGATGCCAGGATGTTGGCACGAATGGGCGTGGTCCTTGATCTGGCCCCACAAGGCATTGAAGGCGAAGATATTCATGATCTCAGAGAGTTGCTGACAGCTAGGCGGGCCATGGTCAAAGATCAGATCACCGCAAAGACGCGTCTCGCCACAGCGAGCAACCCGCTTGTGAAGGACCAACTTTGCCGCCGGATCGATGACATCGACACGGACATCAAAGCCCTGGATCAAGTGATTGCGCAGATCGCTCAGCAGCGTGGCACCCTTGATGAGCGCATCAGACGCCTCATGACCATTCCCGGGATCGGCAGATTGACCGCGACCACGTTGGTGATCGACATGCCAGAGCTTGGACATCTCGACAGCAAAAAGATCGCCGCTCTGGCTGGGCTTGCGCCTATGACGCAACAGTCAGGCAAGTGGCAAGGCAAAGAGCGGATTATTGGTGGTAGGGCATCACTTCGACGGGCAATTTACATGCCTGCGTTGGTTGCCATTCGCTTCAATCATGATTTCCGTGACAAATATCAGCAGTTCGTAAATGCAGGGAAAGCAAAGAAGGTGGCTATCACCGCCGTCATGCGGCGCATCATCGTTCTGGCAAACACGTTGTTGCGTGAAGGACGCGATTGGCAACCTGTTCGCCCTTGACCAAGACGGATACTCGACCGGCACATCGACCATCGGCGCGCCGGGCGTTTCGCCGCGCTTGAGCGAGAGGACGAAGGCCAGAACCGCGGCAATCGGGGCGTAGAGTTCCTCGCGGATCATCTGCCGCTCGCGCGTGGTATAATAGACCGAGCGGGCGAGCGCGGGATATTCGAGCGTGGGCAGGTCGAGTTCGGCGGCCAGTTCGCGCATGGCCAGCGCCTTTTCGCCGCGCCCCTTGGCCAGCACGACGGGCGCGGGCGCGATGGCCGGGTCATAGGTCATCGCCACGGCGAAATGGGTGGGGTTGGTGATCACGAACTGCGCTTCGCGCATGGCCTTGTTGACCCCGGCCATGGCGATCTGGCGCTGGCGCCCGCGGATCGCGGCCTTGCGCTCGGGCGAGCCTTCGCTTTCCTTGGTTTCGTCGCGAATGTCCTGAAGGCTCATGCGCAGGCGCAGGAAGCGGCGGATCCACTGGATCGGAAAATCGATCAGCGCGATCAGCACCAGCCCCGTGGCCAGCACCACCAGCAGCGAGAGCATCGCCCCCCAGGCATAGGCGAGCTGTCCGGCCAGCGCCCCTTGCGTGATCTGCCCGCCGCCCAGCCCGACGACCTGCCCGACCCGCCCGCGCATCCAGAAATAGCCGAGCGTGCCCAGCAGGGCGACTTTGGCCAGCCCCTTGCCCAGTTCGATCAGCCCTTGCGCGCCGAACATCCGCGCTAGCCCGCGTGCCGGATCGAGCCGCGAGCCCTTGGGCATCAGGTTGCCCGCGTTCCATCGCCCGCTCGAAAACCCCAGTTGCGAAGCCAGCGCCACCCCCATCAGCGCCACGCCCAGCAGCAGCACCGGAGGCAGCACGCCCATCAGCGCCGCGCCCACGCGCTGGGCCGGGTCGAAATGGTCGATGGTGTCGCGGTCCCACGAAAAGCCTGCCCGTGCGATCGTGCCCAGTTCGGCCAGAACCAGCGGCCCTGCCAGCCAGAGCCAGCCGATGGCGGTGAACACGCCCACCGCCGTTCCCAGCTCGCGCGAGCGCAGCACGTCGCCGTTTTGCGCGGCATCGCGCTTGCGCTTTTCGGTTGGCGCGAATGTCTTTTCGCCGCTGTCCTCGCCCGCCATGGCGTCAGCCCTTTGCCGGCAGCGGGGCCAGCATGGCCTGTGCCTGTCCCAGCGCCAGCGCCACCACGTCGCCCATGGCATCGGCCACCAGCGGCGCGGAGGCGACCAGCCCGGCCAACCCGGCCAGCATCCCCAGCGGCAGGCCCAGCGCAAAGATGTTGAGGCTGGGCGCCGAGCGCGCGAGTACCCCGAACATGACCTGCACCAGCAGCAGCAGCAGGACCACCGGCAGCGCCAGCACCAGCGCCGAGACGAACATCTGCGCGCCAAAGGCGGCCATGATCCCCATGCGGTCGGGCGTGAACCAGCCCCCGCCGGGCGGGAACGCGCGATAGCTGTCGACCAGCAGGGCAAACCATTGCAGGTGCGCGCCCAGCGCGAGGAAGATCACGGTCAGCACGACGGTGAAATATTGCCCGAGTGCGGGCGAATGCGCGCCCGAGAGCGGATCGGCGGCGGTCGCGATGGACAGGCCCATGCTCGCCCCGATCATCTCGGCGGCGATCACCGGCGCGGCAAAGGCAAATTGCAGGGCAAAGCCCAGCGCCAGCCCGATCACGATCTCGCCACAGGTATCGAGCAGGCCGGGCAGCGAAAACAGCGCGGGCGGCGCAGGGATCGCGGTCCACGCGCAGAGCATCACCGCAAGGGCCCCTGCCAGCACGACCCGCACTTGCGCGGGCACTTGCGCGCTGCCGAACAGGGGTGCGGCAAACAGCGCCGCCCCGCAGCGGGTCATCAGGAAGACCATCCGCCAGAATTCGGCCTCCAGCGGGCCGAAGCCGAAGTTCATCTGGATCATGGCGCGCGCTTCCGTCAGTTGCCCAGCGTGGCGATCTGGTCGAACAGGTCTTTCATGAAGTCCTCGACCAGCCCGAGCATGGCCCCGCCCAGCAGCACCAGCACGAGGGCCGTCACCGCCAGCTTGGGCACGAACGTGAGAGTCTGTTCGTTGACCGAGGTGGCCGCCTGAATGATCCCGACCACCAGCCCCACCGCGAGGCTGGCGAGGAGGACGGGCGCGGCGACGAGCGCGGTGATCCACAGCATGCGGTCGGCCAGCGCCAGCAAGGTTGCGGTATCGTCCATCTCACGAAAAACTCGCCGCAAGGCTGCCCATCATCAGCGCCCAGCCATCGACCAGCACGAAGAGCAGCAGCTTGAAGGGCATCGAGACGACCGTTGGCGACATCATCATCATCCCCAGGCTCATCAGCACCGAGGAGACCACCAGGTCGATCACCAGAAACGGCAGGAACAGCATGAACCCGATCTGGAACGCGGTTTTCAGCTCGCTGGTGACGAAGGCGGGCAGCAGGATCGAAAACGGGATCGCCTGCGGCCCGGCAAAGCGCGGGGCCCTGGCCATCGTCGAAAACATCGCAAGGTCGCGCTCGCGCGTCTGGCGGACCATGAAGGCGTGGAATTCCATCCCCGCCGCGCCAATGGCCTGTTCGGCGCCCAGTGTCCCGGCAGCATAAGGCTGGATGGCGTTGGCGTTCACCCGGTCGAGCGTGGGGGCCATGACGAACAGCGAGAGGAACAGCGACAGCCCGATCAGGATCTGGTTGGGCGGCGATTGCTGAAGGCCCAGCGCCGTGCGCAGGATCGAGAGCACGACGAGAATGCGCGTGAAACTCGTCATCATCAGGATCAGCGAGGGCAGGATCGTGAGCAGGCCCATGATCAGCAGCAGTTGCAGCGAGAGCGACAGGCTCCCTTGCGACTGCGCCCCGGCGATCTGCGAAAACGCGCGGTCGAGCGCGCCGGGGATGGCCGTCACCCCCGGTGCGCTGGCCGGAGTGCCGGAAGGCGCGGTGGTCGCGGCGCTCTGGGCCAGCGCGGAGAGCGGCGCGACCAGCACGATGAGCGCGGCAGTCCATGCGGCCAGCGAAAGCGCGCGCTTCATGCCTTCGGCTCCTGCTGGCGCGCGGGGGCTTCGGCCAGACGGACCAGCCCGCTGCGCGAACTGGCGACCAGAATTTCGCGATCATGGAAGGCGATCACCGCCAGACGCTGGGTGGGCGAGAGCATCTGCGTCTCGATCACCTTGACCGTGCGCTCGCCCGCAGGCGTGCCAAAGCGGCCCTCGAAGCGCCGCACCAGCCGCAGCGAGCCATAGGCCAGCCCCGCAATCAGCGGCAGGACCAGCGCCAGCTTGACCAGATACCAGAGCATCAGGCGTCCTCTCCGCTGCCCTTGGGCGCAGCCTTGGCGCCCGGCCATGCCGCTGCCGGGGAGGCTGGCGAGGCTGGCGTCTCGCTGCCGGCCAGTTCGACGATGCGCAGGCCGAACCGGTCGCCCTGGGCGACCACTTCGCCGCGCGCGATCAGCTTGCCGTTGACCATCACGTCGAGCAGCTCGTCGGTCAGCCGGTCGAGCATGACCACGCTTTCCTCGTTCAAGGCCAGCACGTCCTTGAGCGTCATCTCGGTCCGGCCCAGTTCGACGGTGAGGCGCACGTCGACATCCTTGAGGAAGTCGAAACCGCGCGGTTGAAAGGACATCGTTGCAATCCCCTGAAAGAAGAGAAAAAATCAGAATGCGTGGGTGAGCTGGACGGCCAGGCGGTCGTCCAGCGCGCCCACGGTGCCGTGGGCAATGGTCTGTCCGCCCACCCGCACGGGCACCGCGCGCGCCACCGGCACGGGCAGGATCTGCCCGACTTCGAGCGCGGAAATCGCCGCGAGCGGCAGGCGGATGTCGACCAGCACGGCGCTGACCATCAGCGGCACTTGCGCAAAAGGCTGGGCCATCGGGCTGGCGGGCGGATGGTCGATTCCGGCAGGCGGGCGGTCGCCGTTGCCAAAGAAGGCGGCCAGCGTGTCGTAGGGAAAGGCCATCTCGATCGACCAGGGCGCGCGGCCGGGCTCGTTGACCGAGAATTCGAGCGCGACGATGGGTTCGTCGTTGGCGAACGGGGCGAGGTGGTCGATATGGCCCTCGCGGCGCAGCGGGCGGATCGCCCCGGTGCCATCGGCCCCCAGCGCCGCGCCGAGGCGGGCGGCCAGCATGGCCTCGATCTTCTGGACCATCAGTTCGCCCGAAAGCGGCAGTTCGCGCGGGAGCTGCGCGGGGGCGACCCCGGTGCCGCCAAACGTGCGGTCGACCAGCCGCAGCACGGCCTCGCCCGCGATCATCCCCAGAATGCGATTGTTGGCAGGGCCCGCGCCATAGAGCGTATAGGCGCCCAGATTGCGGTGCCCCATGACCTGCATGGTGGCATAGTCGGAATAGACGGTACGTTCCGGGCGGTTGCATTCGACGTTGGGTTCCTCGCCACCCAGCAGGGTGGCCAGCGCGCCGGCCAGTTCGCGGGTGAGCCGCTCCGACGTGCGCGTGAGCGCGGACACCAGCTCCGACTGGGCCGGGCCGGGCGGCAGGAGCTGGGTGCAGTGGCGTGCCACCACCCGCTCGGCCACGAATTCGCGTTCAGGCTTCATCGCCTATCTTTCTTTCCCGAAAGGATGCGCATGGCCCGCAAGCGGGGCCAAAGGCGCGTTCACTGCACGATGAACTGCTTGAAATAGACCGCATCGACCCCGCCGAAGCCTTCGGTATCGGTCAGCACCTTGTTGATCGCGGCGGTCAGGCGCTGTTGCAGGCGCTGCTTGCCCTGGATCGTCTCCACGTCGGTATCGGGCGTGTCGGCCAGAACCGCCAGCATGGCCGAGCGGATCGCCAGTTCATGCTTCTGGATCCACAGGATCACGCGATAGTCACGCCTTGTGGACACCGCGACCGACATCTGCACGAGACGGTCGGAATCGCGCAGGTTCGAGGTGAAATCCTCGGCGAACGAATAGTAGACGGTGCGGTATTCGCTGCCGCCCTCGCCATCGACTTCCTTGCCGCCGCCACCGCCTTCCCCTTCGCCTTCCTTGGCCGGGGGGGCATAGGGGTCTTCCTCGCCCTTGCGGATCAGCTTGGGCTTGTTGTCCTCGTGGATGACGACTTGCGGCCCGCCCAGGATGCCGGCGGCAAACAGGCCATAGACCGCGCCCCCGCCGATCGCGAGCGTGCCCACGGCCACCCCGATCAGCACGACGGGGCCGCCCTTCTTCTTCTTGGGCGCGCCGTCCTTGTCCTTGTCTTTCTTCTCGCTCATGCTCGGTCCTTGCTATCTGGGGATGGGGGCGGGGTGTCGGGCGGGCCTGCCGTGGGGTGATCAGGCGTAAAGGCCGCGCTCGCCGGGCGTTTCGCGATCACGGTCGGCCCCCGGTGTGTCGGTTGCGGCCCCGCTTGCCATGGTGCTGCGCGCACTCTGGGCCGATCCGCCCGGATGGCCTCCCGGATTGGATGCGTTCTGGCCCATTGGGGCCTGGCCGGATTGGCCAGAGGCCGATTGCCCGCCGAACGCCGGGTTTTGTGCGTTCTGGTTGCCAGAGCCCGTATTGGTATTGGCGCCCGTATTGGTGCCGGCGCCCGCATCGGTGCGGGTGGCGGCCAGAACGGCGGGGGCAAAGCCCGGATCGCTGCTGGCCATGGTCACGCTCAGGCCATCGTCGTTCTGGCGAAATTCGAGCGAGACCCGCCCGAATGTCCCGTGGGCGAGCGTGGCCGCGACAGCGCCGGGCGTGGCGCCCTCGCGGGCGCGGGCGACTGCATCGACGAGGGCGGCCACTTGCGCGCCGGGCACGGCCTGCGCCGGGCCGTCGAGGGCCACGGGCGCGCCTTGCAGGATCGGCGCAGGCGTGACAGCCAGCCCTTGCGGCTGGGCCATCGATACGGCGGGCTGGGCGCTGGCCAGAGGGAGGGACGCATTCCCCTCGCTGCGTTCGTTCGAGGGGGCTGGGTCCGCAGGGTGCCGCGACGTGGTTTGGGAGGTGGCCGGACCGGCGACGGTTTCCGCCTGCCGCATGGCCAGCGTATGCTGCACCGAAAGCGCGGAGCGGTTGGCTGTGCTTCCTGCTTCGAGGTCAGGCGCAGGGGTTTCAGGGGCAGAAGGCAGGGGCGCGGCAACAGGCGTCAGGACAATCGGCGCGCTGTTCTGCTGGGGGCTGGGGATGGGCCTGCCGGTATCGGGGCCAGCGGCGCGTGCCGGGGAGCTTGCCTGTGCGGCAACAGGGGCAGCCTTGCCCGCCTGAGAACCCGTTTCCTGCCGCGTGCGGCTATCGGGCCGGGGGGAGGCAAGTGCCACGACAGTCGGCGCCACCGGGACCGTGGCGGGCGCAACCGGCGAAAGCGTGGCAGGCAGGCCATCCTGCGCGGGGGCATCGGACGCGCCGGTATCGGGCAGGGCCTGCTCCCCATCGCTGTCTTCGTTCGCCTGATGGCCGGCCCCGGTCCTGGTGCGCGCCGCGACGACGGACGCGATGCGGTCGAGCAGAACCCGGATGGGCTCCGGCCCAGAGACGGCATCGCCAGCCATGGGGGCTTCGGGTGAGGGGGCGGGCGTTTCGGGTGTCGCGGCAACGAAGGTGCGTGTTGTGGGGAGGGCGCGCGTTGCGGGGAGAGGCGATGGCTGCGTCCCGGATCCCTCGATTGCGGCCCCTTCGATTGCAGGGGCCTCGATCGAGGAGGCCGGAGCCGGCGGAATCGGAGTGGCGGAAGCGGCACCGGCGGCCTTGCCGCCATCCGGCAAGGGATTGCCGCCTTCAGGGCCCAGGCCCAGCGCGGTCGGCAGGCCGGGCGTGGGCGCCGCGCTGGGCGAGGGAACGGCGCCGGGGGTGGGCATCGAGGTGCTTGCGGCGGTTGCCCGGCTGCTGGCTTGCCCGCTATCCTGCCCGCTGGCCTGCCCGCTGCGGGCCGGGTCTGCCTTGCCCAGAAAGGCCGCAAATCCGCCGGTTTGCGCCGGGGACACTGCCATGGCGATCAGCCCTGTTGCTTCGGTCGCGACGGTGCCGGGGGCGGTCGGCTGGGCAGGATTTGCCAGTGACTTTGCCAGTGATGGGGCCACAGTCGGCAGGGACGGGGAGGGGGCAATCGAAACCATCGCGGGTCGGTCTCCTGGGCGGTACGAACACGGTTAATTCAAGAGCCGTGCCAATCGCGGTGGAGGGGGCCATAAATCGGCGAGTCCGGGGTTTCCTCGGCCAGCGGGGGCTTATCTTCGCGCTCTTCCTCGCGGGGGTGTTCGTTCTCCTCGCGGGGGCGGCGGGCGCCCAGCGGGGTGTCGGCGGCGGCATGGGCGCGGGCGATGGCGCGGGCCTGCGTGGCCACGCGTTCGCTCACCGCGTCGCGGCGGCGCTGGGCGGCGGCGGCTTCGGCGGCGCGGGTATCGGCGATGCGGCGGGCGGTGTCGATCTCGCCTGCGGTGCTGCGCGCGATGCGCTCCAGCCCGGCGCGAAAGGCCCCCTGATGGGCGAGCGCGGCGCCATCGTCGGCATCGGTGCGCGCGGCATAAGTCCGGGCCAGATCGTCGGTGCGCGCGGCCAGATTTTGCAACTGGGCCAAGGTGCCTTCGGCCTGTCCGGCGGCGACCATGGCCTGACGGTGGGCAATGGCGCGCAGCCGTTCGAGGCGGGTGAGCCGCGCCAGTCGCTTATGCTGTGGGGAGGCCGCCATGGCCCTGTTCAGCCGCCGAGCAGGGTGGCGAGCTGCCCGATCGCGTCGGCCATCGGCACGAGGCTGCGCGCTTCCTGCATCAGGAACGCGGACAGGCCATCGTGCATGGCGATGGCGCGGTCGAGCTGGGGATCGGCACCTTGCCGATAGGCGCCCATCAGCACGAGGTCGCGGTTGCTTTCATAAGCCGCGATCAGCGCGCGGAACTGGCGGGCGAGGGCCTGATGCTCGGGGCTGGTGATGTCGTTCATCACGCGGCTCAAGGAGGCGGGAATGTCGATGGCCGGATAGTGGCCGCGCTGGGCCAGCTCGCGCGAGAGCACGATATGCCCGTCGAGGATCGAGCGCGCGGTGTCGACCACCGGGTCGTCCTGGTTGTCGCCATCGGCCAGCACGGTGTAGAGCCCGGTGACCGAGCCGCTACTGGCCGCCGAATTGCCCGCCCGCTCGACCAGCTTGGTGATCGTGGCGAGGGCGGACGGCGGATAGCCGCGCGCGGCGCCCGGTTCGCCCAGCAGCAGCGCGATTTCGCGCCCGGCGTGGGCCACGCGGGTCAGGCTGTCCATGATCAGCAGCACGCGCCGGCCTTGTGCGCGGAAATATTCGGCCAGCGCGGTGGCCATCATCGCCCCGCGAATGCGCAAGTTGGGCGCATGGTCGGCGGGAACCGCGATCACCGCGCTGTGCGCGCGGCGCGCGCCGGTCATGTGTCGTTCGACGAAATCGGACACTTCGCGTGCGCGTTCACCGATCAGGCCGACGATCACGATTTCGGCCTGTGCGCCGTGGGCCACCATGTCGAGCAGGACCGATTTGCCCACGCCCGACCCGGCCATGATGCCGATGCGCTGGCCCACGCCGAATGTGGTCAGCGCATCGAGCGCGCGCACGCCGGTCTCGAACGGAAGGCGCACCGGGCTGCGGTCGAGCGCGCCGGTGCGCACGCCGCCAGCGGGCCATTGCGCGGTGTGCGCCAGCGGCGGGCCGCCGTCGATCGGCTTGCCCTCGCCATCGACGGCGCGGCCCAGGAACGCCTCGCCCACCGGGACCATGCCGGGCCGCCCTTCCGGGCAGACTTTGGCCCCCGGACGCAGCAGGACCGGATCGCCCAGCAACATCATCAGGCTGCGCCCGTTGCGGAATCCGATCACTTCGGCGGCCAGATCGCCGCGCCGGTGGGCGATCCGGCATTGCGTGCCGATGGGCACCTGAAGCCCGGACACTTCGAGCAACCCGCCATCGCAGGCGCTCAGCCGTCCGAACCGGCGCGGGGCCAGATCGGGATGGGCATTGGCCAGCCGCGCCAGCATCGGAAGGGCGGGATGAAGCGGGGAACTGGCCATCACACTTGCTGCAAGGCCTCGTCGAGGGCCTTGCGCCACTGCGCGGGGCCGTCTTCCACCCCGCCCATGGCCCCATCGACGCGCACGGTGCCGCGTTCGAGCGCGGGATCGGGTTCATAGTGCCAGTCCTCGGGCCAGCCTGCGGGAAGATGATGGCCGAGCAGGGCGAAATCTTCGGGGTGAAGGCGGATCACCCGCTGGTCGTCGGCGCGCGCCAGCATCTGCGCGGCGCGGCGCACGCGCGCGGCCAGCCCCGCCGGATCGAGCGCGGCATCGGCCAGAACGCTGGCGCACAAGGCCTCCACGGTTTCGCGCAGGCGGGTTTCGAGGGTGTCGAGTTCGTGGGCGTCGATGGCGCGAAACGCCGCTTCGAGGCGGTGGCGCGCGGCATCCTGCGCGGCGGCAAGGGCTTCGGCCTCGCGCCGGGCCTCGGCGGCCCCTTGCGCATAGCCTTGCGCGCGGGCCTGTTCGAGCGGGTCTTCGAGGTCGGGCTCGGGCATCGGGGTAAAGCTGGCCTGCGGGGGCGGGGGCAGGGCGCGGGCAAAGCGCGGATCGCGCAGGAACCCGTGTGAAGCGGCCGGAAGGCTGCCCCACGGGCGCATCGCGGGCAGTGCCTCGCCCATCGGCCCAAAGCCGGACAGGGGCTGCATGTCAGACATAGTCGTCGTCGCCCGAACCGAACACGATCACCCCTTCGGCGGCCAGGCGCCGGGCGGCGGTGATCATGGCCTTTTGCGCCTCGACCACTTCGGCGCGCTTGAGGCGTCCGCGCGCGGCGATTTCGTCGCGCACGCCGTCGGCGGCGCGGCTCGACATGGCGCGGAAGAACACTTCGCGCTGCGGTTCCTCGATGCCCTTGAGCGCGGCGATCAGCGTGTCGCTGTCCACTTCGCGCAGGACGGCACCCATCGCCTGTCCTTCGAGCACGAACAGGTGCTCGAACTTGAACATCTCGTTCTCGATGTCCTTGGCGAGCTGTTTGTCCATCTTGGTGATCTCGGGCATGACCCGCTTTTCGACCGCCTTGGCCGCGGCATTGATGATCTCGGCGGCTTCGCGCGGGCCGCCCATGGTGAGCGCGGCGCGGCTGTGGACGGCGACGATGCGGCGGGTGAGCACGTCTTCGAGCATGGCCAGCGCCTCGCCCGAGACTTTGCCCAGCGTGGCGATGCGGTGGACGACTTGCGTCTGGATCTCTTCGGGCAGGCCATGGAGCACGGCGGCGGCCACGTCCGCGTCGATCTGGACGAGCAGGACGGCAATCGCCTGCGGATGCTCGGCCTTGATCAGCGGGATCAGCACTTGCGGGGTAAGCCAGCGCGCGAGTTCGAGCGCGGAGGTATCCTGCGCGGCCTCGGGCGCGATGCGCTGCATCAGGCTGTCGGCCTTCACTTCGCCGACCGCGCGGGTCATCAACTCGCGCACCTGCCCCACGCGATCATGGGCGGGCAGGCCCAGCCGCTCGGTCCGCTCGACGAACCCGGCAATCGAGTGGGCGATGGCCACCGGCCCGATTTCGCCCAGCGCGCACATCTTTTCGCCCAGCAGGCGCAATTCGCCCGGTTCGAGCTGGGCCAGCAGGTCGGCGGCCTGCTGGTCTTCGAGCAGCATGACCATGACGGCGGCGAGTTCGGGCTCGGTAAAGGTGTCGTCGGCTTCCTCGGGCATTTACGAGCTCTCCTCGGCGACGGGTTCCTTGAGCATCTGGCGCAGCACGGCCACCGCGCTGTCGGGCTTTTCCTGCACGAGGCGCTGGGCCAGGCCGACCTGACGGCTGAGCAGTTCGGTGTCGATCGCGCCGCTTTCGTCCTGTGCCGGGGCGAGCATCGGCTTGATCACGCCGGTCGTCGGGCTCGGGCCGATGGAGCGGGTGGGACGGGGGATTTCGCCCTCGGCGCTGTCCGCGCCCTCTTGCGCGGTTTCCTCGTCCCCGTTTTCGTCCTCGTCGTCCTCATCATCGGCGGCGGCGGCCTTGCCCTTCTTGCCCTTTTTGACCTTCTTGCCCGCCGGAGCCGCGCCATCGCGGCGCAGCGCGCGGATCAGCGGGCGCACGCCCAGCAGCAGCGTGAGCAGAACCGCCAGCAGCGCCACGCCATTGCGCACGGCCATGGCGAACCAGGGCGTTTCATAGAACTTGGGCGGGGAAACATCGGCGGGGGAAAACGGGCGCACGGCCACGGCCACCTGATCGCCGCGCGCCGGATCGGCACCGACGGCGGCGCTGACCAGTTGCTTGATCTGGTCGATCTCCTGCGGCTTGGCCTTGGCCAGCACGTCGGCCGAGAGCGCGACGGCGACCGTCAACCGCCGGATCTTGCCCGGATTGTTGTTGGTGACGGCCACTTCGCGGCCCAGCTCATAGGTCTTGGACGAGGCGCTTTCGCCATTGGTGGGGGGCGGGGTTCCCGATGGGGTGGGGGAAGGCGTGCCCTGCGGCGCGCCGACGGCGGCGGTCGTGGGGGCGGGCGGGGTGTTCGACAGGACACCGGGCACGCCCTGCGCGCCATTGCCGCTGCTTTGCGAGGCCGATTGCGTCTCTGTCCGCACCGCGCCCTGCTTGTCGTAGCTTTCGCGCGCGGAGGTCACCTGGTCCATGTCGAGATCGACCTGGACCTCGCTGGAAAAGTTTCCTTCGCCCAGCATCGGGGTGAGCAACTGGGACACCTGCTCGCGCAGCTTGTCTTCCATCCGGCCCTGCAATTCGAGCCGGTCAGCATCGCCCGGCTTGTCCGACGAGAGCAGGCGCCCGTGCTGGTCGATCACCTTGACCGCGTCGATGGAAAGCCCCGGCACCGATCCGGCCACGAGGTTGACCACCGCCGCGACCTGACTGGCCGCCAGCTGCCGTCCCTTGGCCAGACGCACCATGACCGAGGCCGAAGGGGCCGCCGTGTCGCGCACGAAGACCGATTTTTCGGGCTGGGCCAGATGGACGCGCACGGCCTCGACCCCGTCGATCTCCATGATCGTGAGTTCGAGTTCGCGCTCGCGCGCGGCCTGAAGGCGCTGGCCCTCGATGGTGCGGCTGGCGCCCATCGGCAGCTTGTCGATCATTTGCGCGCCGCTCTCGGGCGCGGCGATGGCCCCGTCCGAAGCGGCGACCATGCGCGCGCGATAGAGATCGTTCTCGCCCACGGTGACAGCGCCGGTGGTGTTGTCGATTCTGTAGGGGATCGAGGCCTTTTCGAGGGCGGTCGCCACTTGCGCGCGTTCGGCATCCGAAAGGTCGGAATAGAGCATGCGCTGGGGCGCGGGCGCCATCGCCAGCCACAGCAGCCCGGTCATCCCGGCGGCGGTGATCCCGCCAAACCACGGCAGGACCCGGCGCAGCGGCGGCTGACGCAGGAAGCTGCTCATCCGCGCGGGCAGCGAACCGCCTGCCGGATCGGTCAGCGGGGTGAGCAGCGAGGGCCGCGCCATGGCGGCGGGCGGGATGGTCGCCGGCGGCCCGGCGCCTGTCCCTGCGTGAACGAGATCGGCCATTTATCAGACCCCCATCCGCATGATGTCCTGGTAGGCCGTCAGCAGCTTGTTGCGGACCTGAAGCGTGGCCTCGAAGGCGACCCCGGCTTCCTGCCGCGCGAGCATGACCTTGGCCACATCGACGGTCTCGCCCTTTTCATAGGACTGGGCGAGGCCCTCGGCCTTGGTCTGGCTGGCGTTGACGGTGTCGAGCGCGGACTTGAGCGCATCGGTAAAGCCGCCCGCCGGCGCGCTGCCTTGCGCCGAAGATGTGCCGGTGTCGGGCGTGCGGATCTGCTGGAGCAGTTGCGAACGCTCGATGATCTGCTGGCGCATGGCCATGATCTGCTGGATGCCGCCGCCCGCGCCGATGGAACTGATCCCGCTCATCGCCGCCCTCCTGCCACCGCAATGCCCGCTTCACGGAAGCTGGCGAGCCGATAGCGCAAGGTGCGCTCGGAAATGCCCAGTTCGCGCGCGGCGGCCACGCGGCTGCCGCCACAGGCTTCGAGCGTGGCGAGGATCGCGCGCGCTTCGGAGAGCTGGACGATGTTCGAAAGCTTGCCATTGGCCGCGCGGGTCTGGCTGGCATCGGCCAGTGCGGCTTCGGTCGCGGCGCTGCGGGCCGGGCGGTCGAACACGATGTGTTCGGGGCCCACTTCGGCGGCGTTCCCGGCCAGCAGCAGCGCGCGGCGCACGACGTTTTCCAGTTCGCGCACATTGCCCGGCCAGGTGTGGCGGGCGAGCATGGCCAGCGCTTCGTCGCAGATCCACGGGGTGGGGCGGTCGGGCGCGGTGTGGCGCAGCATCAGCGCGAAGGCGAGCGGGCCGATGTCGTCGGGGCGGTCGGCCAGCGCGTGAAGCGTGAGCGGGAAGACATTGAGCCGGTAGTAGAGATCGGCGCGGAAGCGGCCTTCCTCCACTTCGGCGGGAAGGTCGCGGTTGGCGCAGGCGATCACCCGCACGTCGACCTTGACCGGCTGGGTGGCGCCCAGTGGCACGACTTCGCCTTCCTGAAGCGCGCGCAGCAGCTTGGCCTGAAGCGGCAGGGGCATTTCGGCGATCTCGTCGAGCAGCAGGGTGCCGCCGTCCGCCGCGCGGAAGAAGCCTTCGCCCGCCGCGCTCGCGCCGGTAAACGCGCCCTTCTGGTGGCCGAACAGCAGGGCTTCGAGCATGGTCTCGGGCATGGCCGCGCAGTTGATGGCGATGAACGGCCCGTCCTTGCGGGGGCTGGCGGCATGGATGAAGCGGCTGAGCACTTCCTTGCCGGTGCCGGTCGGGCCGTTGATCAGCACGGGGATGTCGCTGGCGGCCAGACGCTCGGCCAGGGCGAGAACGGACAGGCTCTCGGGATCGGCGGCAATCGGGCTGCCCGCCGGGGTGGCGCAGGCGATCAGCGCGCACAGCGTGCTCTGGGCCAGCGGATCGTTGTAGCGCAAGGCGAAGCGGCGCTTTCCGGCCAGCCGCGCGAGGCCGGGCTGCGAGGCGCGTTCGAGCGCGACGACGGGGGCTGCCTGCCGGCTTGCCTGCGCGCTGCCTGCCTGTGTGCTGTCGATCAGCACGGCCAGATCGACCGAGGCGAGCGTGCCATCAAGAATGGCGCGGGCGCGCCGGATCAGCGCGCCATGTTCCCCGGCGGCCCCATCGGTCCCCGGCGTACCGGTGCCCGATGCATCGCTGCTCGGCATATTGGCGGATGCTGAACCCCCACTGGCGTCATCGCATTCGCGATTCATGACAAAGACCCCTGTTTTAACCATGTCCACGAGGGGCAGTTTTCGCGCGAAACCGTCAAATGCTGTAAAACTTTAAGATCAGCGGCGGTCCTAAGGGGAATCGTCTATTTCTGGCCCGTCCGCAAAACCGCCGAAAAACGCCAACCGGCAAAAGCTTGCCCTTAAATTGCCGCCCATCCTGCCGCTCTTTGCCGTGCAGCCGGAAAGACCAGACCCCGGAAGCGGCCCCCCCGATTTGTCCGGGCCGGGTCAAAGACGCGAATACACGGAGAAGAATCATGGCGGTTATCAACACCAATGTCAGCGCCATCAAGGCGACCAATGCATCGAACTCGGCCAGCCGCATGGCCCAGACCGCGATGGAACGTCTGTCGACCGGCAAGCGCATCAACAGCGCCAAGGACGACGCGGCGGGCCTCGCGATCGCCACGACCATGACCGCGCAGATCACCGGCATGAGCCAGGGCGTGCGCAATGCCAACGACGGCATCTCGATGGCCCAGACGGCCGAAGGCGCGCTGAGCGAAGTGACCAACATGCTCCAGCGCGTGCGCGAGCTGGCGGTCCAGTCGAAGTCGGACACCTACCAGCAGTCGGACCGCGACGCGATGCAGTCGGAAGTGGCCAACCTCACCAACCAGATTTCCGACGTGCTCAACAACACCAAGTTCAACGGCAACAACGTGTTCGCCGTGGCTGGTGGCACGGCGGCGACCGACGGCAGCGACGACCTCACCAAGTCGATCCAGACCGGCGCGGAAACCGGCGACACGGTCAACATCGTCAGCAAGGCGTTCAGCGGCGTCAACCTGTTCGGCGGCACGCTGACCGCCTATGACTCGACCTCCACGTCCCAGGCGCTCGACGTGACCGACACGACCAAGGCCTCGACCACGATGGACAATGTCGATGCCGCGCTCAAGGAAGTGAACGCCACCCGCGCCACGCTGGGCGCCGGCCAGAACCGTCTCGAATCGGTGGTGAACAACCTCAACGACAACATCACCAACCTCTCGGACGCGCGCAGCCGTATCCAGGATACCGACTACTCGGCCGAAACCACCCAGATGGCCAAGGCCCAGATCCTGGCCCAGGCTTCGACCGCGATGATCGCCCAGGCCAACCAGAGCCAGCAGAACGTGCTGACCCTGCTGCGCTGATCGGGGCGGTTTCGATCAGCGACGGGCTTCCGTCCGCCTTCGGGCGGGCGGGGGCAGGGGCCTGGTCGTGAGAGGGTTTCTGTGCCCGGCGATTCTTCAGGATCGCCGGGTTTCAGGCGTCTGGCGAAGACGCCTGAGGCGAATCGGGCGAGGGCAAATCAGGAGAGGGCGATTCGGCCCGCTCGCCTTGCTCGCCCTGTTCGCCCGTGCGCGGCGCGGCGAGGAGCAGCCACTGCGTGAACACATGGGCCGCATGGCTGGCATAGCGGCGAATCGTGTCCGGCTCGGGCGGGGGAATCACGCGAAGCGCCACGCGCATGTGCAGGTTGCCGCGCACCATGCCCAGAAACTGGTCGGCGGCCATGCACGGGTCTTCCAGGGTAATTCCGCGCAAGGCTGCCTGCCGGGCGAGGATCGGCGCGAGGCTGCGGCGCGAATGATCGGGCCCCGAGCGGAAGAACAGCTTCGCGGCCTCGGGAAACTGCACGCTGGCGGCATGGACCATCCGGTAGACATCGAGCGAGCGCTGGCTGCACAGCGTCGAGAGGAAACGCGTGCCGAAGTCGGCGAGCATGGCTTCCAGATCGTCCGAATCGTTTTCCGCGAGGGCCTGGAGCGCGGCTTTCACCTCGCCGCAATTGCGCAGCAGGACAGCCTCGAACAGATGCTCCTTGGAGGGGAAGTATTTGTAGAGCGTGGCCTTCGAACCGCCCAGTTCGGCCGCGATCGACGACATCGAGGTCTCGCCATAGCCGGACTGGGTAAAGACCCGCGTGGCCACCGCGAGGATGTTCTCACGGCGCTCGTCGGGCGTGCAGCGCTTCAGTCTGGGGATAGTGACCATGTGGTACACATAGGAGTTGACAGCCGCAGTGCAAGAGGGCAGTGCTCCCTAGTGACCGCTTGGTACAGCTTTTTCTGATCCTCTTCCCCCTCTCGTTACCCGAGGTTTGCGATGTCTTCCTCTTTCGCCGGCGTGTCTGGTCGTGTCCTGGCAGGCCGGGCGTCGTTGCTGGCTGTCGTGGCCGGGCTGGGCTTGCTGGGCGGGTGTGTGTCCACGCCGCCGATGGGGCCCCGGCAGACCCTGCGCGATGTGGCCGCCAGCGATCTTCCCGCTTCCATGGAATCGTCTGCCACGGACAGGGCCGGGAATGCCGACCGGCGCCCTGCCGACTGGCCGTCGGACACATGGTGGCAGGGGCTGGGCGATCCCCAGCTTTCGGCGCTGATCGAGGAGGGGCTCAAGGATTCGCCCTCGCTCGTGGCCGCGCAGGCCCGGCTCCATGCCGCGCAAGGCTATGCCCAGGCCAGCGGCGCGGCGCTGCTGCCCTCGCTGAGCGGAGACGTCAACATCGGCGGGGCCAAGCAGACCTACAATTATCTGTTCCCGCATGAATTTGCCCCCAAGGGCTGGCGGGATACCGGCGTCGTCAGCCTGAGCGCGAACTACGAACTCGATTTCTTCGGCAAGAACCGCGCGGCCCTGCGCGCGGCGACTTCCGAGCGCGAGGCCGCGCGGATCGAGGCCGATGCCGCGCGGCTGGCCATCGCGACCGGCGTGGCGGAAGCCTATGCCACGCTGGCGCGCGCGGCGGCGGCCCGCGCTGTCCGGGCCGAGGCGCTGCGCGTGCGCGAGGATACCGCCCGGCTGGTGCAGGGGCGCGTGCGCAACGGCCTCGATACCCGCGCCGAACAGCGGCAGGCCGAAGCGGCGATTCCCGTCGCCCGTGCCGACCTGATCGCGGCGGACGAATCGATTGCACTGGCCCGTCACGCGCTGGCCGCCGCCATTGGCGCGCCGCCCGCGCGCGGCGAGGCGATCACGCTGCCCCGGCTCGACAGCCTCGCGCCCGAGGGGCTTCCGGCCAATCTCGCGCTCGATCTGGTGGGCCGCCGCGCCGACATCGCCGCCGCCCGTGCGCGCGCCGAGGCGGCGGCCGCGCAAATTTCGGTGGCGCATGCGCAGTTCTATCCCAACGTCAATCTGGTCGCGATGATCGGCATGCAGTCGCTGGGGTTGAGCAACCTGTTCACCAGCGGCTCGGATCTGGGCTCGGCGGGGCCTGCCATCGGCATTCCGCTGTTTTCGGGCGGGCGCCTCAAGGGCCAGTACCGTCAGGCCCGCGCCGGGTATGACGAGGCCGTGGCCACCTACAACCAGACCCTGCTTCAGGCGCTGCGCGATGTTGCCGATGCGGCGGCCACGCAGCGTTCGGTCGATGGCCAGTTGCGCGCCGCGCGCGAGGCGGTGACCGCGTCGGACGATGCCTATCGCATCGCCCGCCGTCGCTACGAGGCGGGGCTGTCGACTTATCTCTCGGTGCTGTCGTCCGAAGATGCGCTGATCGCCAACCGGCGGCTGCTGGCCGACCTCGAAGCGCGCACGCTCTCGGCCCATGTCGCGCTGGTGCGCGCGCTGGGCGGCGGCTTCAAGGCGACCTGAGCGGGCGCTTTCCCTTGCATTTCTCCCTCTTCCTCTCCTGTTCGGGACGTTCCTCCCATGGCTGACATCGACCCTCAGATTTCCGTTGCCGCTGCCCAGGATGCCACGGCGCGGCGTGCGAAGCGCAAGCGCGCGTTCCTCGTCTTTGGCTGCGTGCTGGCGGCTGTCGCGGTGGGGGCGGGGCTCTATGCGTGGATCGAGGGCGGGCGCTATGTCGATACCGACAACGCCTATGTCGCCGCCGAAGTGGCGCAAGTGACGCCGCTGGTGGCCGGCCCCGTGCGCCGCGTGGCGGTCAACGATACCGAGGTCGTCCACAAGGGCGACGTGCTGGTCGAACTCGACCAGACCGACGCGAAGATCGCGCTCGCCGCTGCCGAGGCCGACTATGCCGACGCGTTGCGCAAGGTGCGCCAGACGATCGCCACCGGCCATGCGCTGGCCGCGCAAGTGGGCGAACGCGATGCCGACATCGCCCGGATGACCGCGCAAGTGCAGGTCGCCACCGCCGATCTCCAGCGCGCGCAGGTCGACCTGAGGCGGCGCCAGTCGCTGGTCGCCGATGGCGCTGTCTCGGGCGAGGAACTGACCACGGCGCGCAATGCCTTTGCCCAGGCGCAGGGCCAGCTGGCCGCCGCCCGCGCCAGCCTCGCCCAGGCGCAGGCCGCACGCGGCACTGCCAATGGCCAGGAAAACGCCAATGCCGCGCTGATCGAGGGCACCGTGCCCGAAACCAACCCGCAAGTGCTGGCCGCCAAGGCCCGCCTCGACAAGGCGCGGGTCGATCTGGGCCGCACGATCATCCGCGCGCCGGTCAGCGGGGTGATCACCCAGCGCAATGTCCAGGTCGGCCAGAGCGTGGCGGTGGGCGCGGTGCTGATGACGGTCGTGCCGATCGGGCAGGCCCATGTCGACGCCAATTTCAAGGAAAGCCAGTTGACCCATGTCCGGCCCGGCCAGAGCGTCGAGCTGGTTTCCGACCTCTATGGCGACGACATCGTCTACCATGGCCGGGTCGAGGGTTTCTCGGGCGGCACGGGCTCGGCCCTTGCAGTGATTCCGGCGCAGAACGCCACCGGCAACTGGATCAAGGTGGTCCAGCGCCTGCCCGTGCGCATTTCGCTCGATCCCCATGAACTGGGCGCGCACCCGTTGCGGATCGGTCTTTCGATGACCGCCACGATCGACACCCGCGCGCACCAGCCGGGCCGGGGCGCCAACTGACATGGCCGGCGGTCCGCCGATGAGCTTTGGCGGCGCGGGGCCCGCGCCGCTCAAGGGAGGACGGCTGGCGTTCGCCGGCTTTGCCCTCGCGCTGTCCAATTTCGTGGTCGTGCTCGACATCACCATCGCCAATGTGGCGGTGCCCCATATCTCGGGCGCGCTGGCGGTTTCGCCCACGCAGGGGACATGGGTGCTCACCTCCTATGCCGTGGCCGAGGCGATCTGCGTGCCGCTGACCGGCTGGCTGGCGCGCACGTTCGGCGCGGTGCGGGTGTTCCTGATGGCGCTGGCCGGGTTCGGCCTGTTCTCGATGCTGTGCGGGGTGTCGACGACATTGCCCGCGCTGATCGCCTTCCGAGTGGCGCAGGGCCTGTGCGGCGGGCCGATCATGCCGATGACGCAGACCCTGCTCTTGCGCATCTTCCCGCCCGACAAGGGGGGGCAGGCGCTCGGCCTGTGGGCGATGACCACGGTCGTCGCGCCGATTGCCGGGCCGATCTGCGGGGGGATCATCTCCGACAACTGGTCGTGGCACTGGCTGTTCTTCATCAACATCCCGATCGGGCTGTTCTGCCTGGTCTCGGCCTGGCGGATGATCCTGCCCTACGAGACGCCGACCCAGAAGACGCCCATCGATTTCATCGGGCTGGGGCTGCTGGTGGTCTGGGTCAGCGCGTTGCAGATCATGCTCGACAAGGGCCGCGAGGAAGACTGGCTGGCCAGTTCGTTCATCGTCGTGCTGGCGATTGTCGCGGTGATCGGCTTCATCGCCTTCCTGATCTGGGAACTGACCGAGGAACACCCGGTGGTCGACCTTTCGGTCTTCCGCAACCGGGGCTTCACGGTGGCGGTCTTCTCGCAAAGCGTGGCCTATGCGGCCTTCTTCACCTTCCTCGTGCTGATCCCGATGTTCCTCCAGACCAACCTCGATTACACCGCGACCTGGGCCGGTTTCGCGATGTGTTTCACGGGGATTCTGGCGGTGGTGTTCTCGCCCATCGTGGCCCAGCTGGTCGGCAAGGTCGACACGCGCCTGCTGATCTCGTTCGGGACATTCTGGCTCGGCTGCGTGGCGATCCTGCGCACGATCTGGGTGACCGACATGGGCTTCTGGACGATCGCCCTGCCGCAATTGCTCCAGGGGCTGGGGATGCCGTTCTTCTTCGTGGGGTCGACGGCGCTGGCCATGGCCTCGGTCCGGCCCGACCAGACCGCCTCGGGCGCGGGGATCCAGAACTTCATGCGCACGATGTCGGGCGCCTTTGCCACCTCGATGTCGACCACCTGGTGGGAACACATGGCCAAGTTCGACCGCTCGGAACTGGTCGGCCTGATCCGGGTGCCGCAGATGCCGCTGCCAGCGGACAAGGCGCTCGCCATGCTCGACCGGATGGTCCAGACCGAGGCGGTCACGCTGGCCACGCGGCAGGTCTTCTCGGTGTGCATGGCGGTGTTCTTCCTGGCCACCGTGCTGATCTGGCTGGCCCCCAAACCACGCCCGCGCCGATAAGGCGGGGCAGGGGCGCCCAGCCGATCAACAAGATCGGGCAAAGGACGTTCAGTCGATCAACAAGATCGGGCAAAGGACGTTCAGTCGATCAACAAGATCGACATGCGCCGGTTGCGCGGATCGGCAGGGGCATCGGGGATCAGCGGTTCGCGGTCGGCCACGCCCTCGATCCGGCGGAAGCGTCCTTCGGCGATGCCATTGTGCATCAGGGCCTGCCGGGTGGCCTCGGCGCGGCCTGCCGAGAGCGACCAGTTGTTGGCCGGATCGCCCGGTTTCCATTGCAGCGAGTCGGTATGGCCGCGCACGCTGATGCCATTGGGCTCGGGCGCGATGGCCTGGCCGATGGCGCGGATCAGTTCGGCGGCATCCGGGGTCAGGATCGTGGTACCGAGACGGAACATCGAGAAATCCGCGTCGTCGAGCATGTCGATGCGGATGCCCTCGGGGGTCATCGTCATGTGAACCTGCTTGGCCAGCTTGCGCAGCTTCTCGTTGGCGTCGAGCTTTTCCTTGAGGCGCTGCTCCATCACTTGCGTGCGTTTCACCTTCGATCCGCCGTCCTTGGGGCCGCCGGTGGCGTCGCGCGGGATGGTCATCGAACGCGTGCCGGTCTGTCCGCCGCGATGGGGATAGTTGTCGACATCGGTCAGCGATGAACCGCCCAGCAACCCGTTCGACCCGGCGCTGCCCTTGCGGGTCTTGACCAGCGTGGGGGTGAAATAGTCGGCGATGCCCTTGCGCTGCTTTTCGGTGGTCGCGCCCAGCAGCCACATCAGCAGGAAGAAGGCCATCATCGCGGTCACGAAGTCGGCATAGGCGACCTTCCACGCGCCGCCATGGTGCCCGCCGGCGACCACGGTGATCTTCTTGACGATGATCGGCTTGGGCGGTTCCTTGCCCTTGGGCGGCTTGGCCATGGGGGGCTTCCTTTACCGGCCGCGCAGGGCGTCGAGCAGTTCCGACAGGCCGGGGCGGAACGCATGGCCCAGTCCCGAGCGCGCGCTCTCGACCACCAGTGGCTGCGGCCAGCCATGGAGCGAGGAGACGATCACCTGCTTGGCCGCCTGAAAGATCATCGCATCCTGGTCGAGCACCTGCTTGAGGCGCCCGGCCAGCGGGGCGACGATGCCATAGGCCAGCAGCACGCCCATGAACGTGCCGACCAGCGCCGAACCGATCATCGCGCCCAGCACCGTGGGCGGCTTGTCGATCGAGCCCATGGTCTTCACCACGCCCAGCACGGCGGCCACGATGCCCAGCGCGGGCAGCGCGTCGGCCAGCCCCTGAAGCGCGTGCTGGGCTTCCTCTTCCTCGTGGAAATGGGTCTTCATGGCATGGTCCATCACGTCCTCGACGGCATGGACTTCGAGCGTGCCCGAAGACACCACGATCAGCGTCAGCGTGTCGCAGATCAGCGAGACCAGCGCATGGTTGCCCAGAAGGCGCGGATATTCGGCGAACAGGGCCGAGTTCTTGGGATCGGCGACATGGCTTTCGAGGGCGACCGGGCCATCGCTGCGCAGGATCTTCATCAGCTTGGCACACAGCACGATGGCGTCGATATGGTCCTGCTTGGTGTGCTTGGGCCCCTTGAAGACTTTGCCCAGCCCCGCGCCGATGCCCTTCAATTCGTGGAGCGAATTGCCGGTGATGGTCGCGCCCAGCGCTGCCCCGCCGATGATCAGCATTTCGTGCGGAATGGCCTCGGCCACGGGGCCGATGGCGCCACCGGTGATGATGAAGCCGCCAAAGACCATGGCGAGCAGGACAACGATGCCGATGCCAGCGTACATGTAAATCAGCCTTGTCGATTGAGCCGGGGGCAGCGTGCGCAAGAGGCGCCTGCCATTCCAAAGAACGGCAGATGCGCGCGGAAATTCACGCCATCATGGTAAATAGCGAGAGGCCCGAGATCTTGGTAAAGGCGGCCTGGCTGGCCTGGAGCACGGTGGCCAGTTCCTGAAGCCGGGTATAGGCGGTGGGAATGTCGGTGGCGCCCAGCGTCGCTTCGTCCTGCGCGCGCGCCTCGCTCATCGTGGTCTGGCGCTGGGTGGCAAGGTCGATCCACGACAGGCGCGTGCCCACCACCGTCTGCCCGGTCGAGACCGCGGTGATCGCGTCGTCGAGCGTGGTCAGCGCCGCATTGGCCGCGCTCTGCGCGCCGCTGCCGCCCGCGCTGATCGCGTCGGTGATGGTCTTGAGCGCGGCGAACACGTCGGTCGGCGCACCGCCCGAGGTGAACGAGAGGAATTCGGGGCCGGTCAGCGTGCGCTGGACACTCTGTCCGTCGCCCAGCGCCAGCGTGCCCGCCGTGCCGCTGCCGATATAGCTGACAAGGCCGGTGACGGGATCGAGGCTGTAGGCATCGCCCGCCGCATCGCCGCCGAACAGCGCATGGCCCGCGCTGTCGCGCGAATTGGCCAGCGAGATCAGGTTGCCGCGCAATTCGCCCAGTTCGTTGCCGATGCTGGCGCGCTGCTCGTCCGAGACGGTGCCGGTGGCGGCCTGGTTGGCCAGCTGGCGCACGCGCTGGAGCGTGTTGATGATCTCGGTCATCGCCGAATCGCCGAGGTTGAGGTCGGCGGTGGCGCGATTGGCCGCGCCCGCGTCGATCTTGCCCAGCGTGTCCTGACGCGCCAGATTGCGCAGGCGCGAGGCGGCCAGCGGATCGTCGGACGAGGAGACCAGCTTGTGGGTGCTGGCGATCTGGGTCTGTGTGCGCTCCATCTGGACGCGCAAGTTGGCCAGATCGTTTGCGGATCGGTCGTAATAGGCCGAAGTGGTCGTCGAAACGCTGGTGGTCATGGCTGTCCTACCTGATCGCGAGGAGGGAGTTGAACAGGTCGCTGGCGACCTGGATCACCCGGCCCGAGGCCTGGAACGCCTGCTGGAACCGGGTGAGGTTGATGGCTTCGGTGTCGAGATCGACGCCCGATTGCGCCAGAAGCGCGGTCTTCGCGGCGTCGGAAATGGTCTTGAGCGCATCGCGTGTGGTCGTGCGCGACTGCACCGCCGCCGAGGCATGATAGAGGATGGTGTCCATCGTTCCGGCCGGATCGGCGCTGGTGAGCGCGTTTTGCAGGGCTTTCAGGTTGCTGATGTCGCGGCTTCCGGCAGGGGCGCCCAGCCCGGCGGTGGCGATGGCCGACCCTTGCGTGGTGGCCATGGCGATGGTGGCGGCCGTGCTGCCCGAAAACAGCGCGCCGCCCGCCGTGCCGTCGAGCGCGGTGCCCCCGGCCTGCGCGGTGTTGACCGTGTTGACGACGGTCTGGGCCAGATCGTCGAGCCGGGTGTGGACATCGGCCACGTTGACCAGAACCTGCTGCTGCCCGGCCAGCGACCCGCCCGAAAGCGTGACCGCGCCGCCATTGACGGCATACGTGATCGTGCCGTCGGCAGCGGTCGTGATGGCCACGCTCTGGGCGCTGTTGCCGCTGACCAGTGGCGCGCCCGAGGTGCCGCCCAGCGTCACCGCCACGCTGCCATCGGGCGCAAAGCTGGTGGCGATATTGGCATAGCGGGCCATCTGGCCAAGGATCTTGTCGCGCTGGTCGAACAGGCCCGAACGATCGGTGGTGACATCGGCCATGCGCGAGAGGCGCGCGTTCACCTGCGCCAGTTCGGCGGCCATCGCATTGACTTGCGCCACCCCGTCCGCCGCGCCCGCCTGCTGGCCGGCGGCCACCGCGTCGAGCTGGTTGGAGGCGATATTGAAGCTGGTGGCCATGGTCTGCGCCGCCGCGATGGTCGCGGCGCGCAAGGGGGTGTCGGTGGGCGCCTGGGTGAGCTGCTGGAGCGCAGCCTCGACCCCGGTGATCGCATCGTAGATACCTGAATTTTCAAGCGCGGCGTTGATGTTTTCGAGCCCCGTCACTTCGGTATCGGCGCGCGCGGTGTCGGCCCCGGTGCGGCGCACTTCGGCCTGGCGAAAGGCGTCGGCATTGCGGATCACCCCCGAGACACGCACGCCCGAAAGCGAGACATCGCGGTTCTGCCCGAGATAGCCGAGCGAGACGACTTCTTCGGTGGCGACCGAGCGGCGGACGTACCCTTCCGTCGAGGCATTGGTGATGTTCTGGGCGGTGATGTCGAGCTGGATGCGCGCGGCCTTCACCCCGCTGCGGGCAATCGTGAGAAGATCGGAGGCCATGGCGCTCAGCCTTTCGCGGCGCTGGAGGAAAGAAGCGAGGACACAGAGTGCGCCGCCGATTGCACGCCGGACGCCACGCCCGAGACCACACCCGAAACCGCGCGTGAGGCCGTATCGGCAGCCGTGGCGGCCAGATGGCTGGCGAATTGCGCTTCGAGGCGGGCGGCCAGACCCAGTGTGCCCGATTGCGCGATGATCTGGGCAAAGCGGTCGTCGCGCATCTGGGTGAAGGTGTCGTCGGGTTTGTGGCCGAACAGGGCCTGGCTGCCTTGTGTCGAAGCGCGCGCGCTGGACAGGATCTGGCGCAGGAACATCGCCTCGAAATCCTGCGCGGCCTTGTGCAGGCGGGCGCGGTCCGTGCCGCTCGCCGCGGGGGCAGAAGAGGGGGCCGAAAGGCCTGAAACCGGGGTCGTATTGGTCATCAGATCACCACCATTTCGGCCTTGAGCGCACCGGCCTGCTTGAGCGCTTCGAGGATCGCCACCAGATCGGACGGCGAAACGCCCAGTTTGTTAAGGGCGTTGACCAGCGAGGAGAGCGAGGCCCCCGGCGCGAAAAGGGCGACATGGGCCGTGTCCTCGCTGGCGCTGATCTGGCTGTTGGGGACAATCGCGGTCTGTCCGTTGGAGAACGGGCCGGGCTGCGACACACGCGGTTTCTCGTCGATTTTCACCACCAGCTTGCCGTGGCTGATCGCTGCGGGCGACAGGCGCACCGCACTGTTGATGACAACCGTGCCGGTGCGGCTGTTGACGATGACTTTGGCCGCCGCTTCGGCAGGGGTCACCTCGATCGCCTCGATCTGGGCCATCGTGCTGGCCCGTGCATCGACCCCGCCGGGCAGGGCGAGGGCGAGCGTTACCCCGTCCTCCACGCTGGCCATGCCGGGAAAACGGCGGTTGATCGCATCGCGCACGCGCGCGGCATTCAGGAAATCGGCGTCGAACAGGTTCCAGCGCAAGGTCGGGTCGCGATCGAAGCCGGTGGCCACCGCGCGTTCCACCGTGGCCCCTTCGGCGATGCGGCCGACCGTGGGCACGTTGACGGTCAGTTGCGAGCCGTCCTTGGCGGTGATGCCAAGGCCGCCCACCGCCAGATTGCCCTGCGCCATCGCATAGATCTGCCCGTCCGCGCCATAAAGCGGGGCGAGCACGAGCGCGCCGCCGCGCAGCGACTTGGCCTTGCCGATGGTCGAGACGGTCACGTCGATGCGCTGGCCCGGCTTGGCAAAGGCGGGAAGGTCGGCGGTGACCATGACCGCGGCGGCGTTCTTGAGACCCGGCGAGACACCGGGCGGCAATTGCACGCCCAGCCGCCCCGAAACCCCGCGCATAGCCTGCGTGACATATTCGAGGTTGTCGTCGCCCGTCCCCGGCAGGCCCACGACCACGCCATAGCCGGTCAACTGGTTCGAGCGCACGCCCTGGAACTCGCCCAGATCGCGCACCCGCTCGGCATGGGCTGCCGCCGGAAGCCCCAGCACGGCGGCCAGCAGCGCAGCGAGCAGGGCCATCCACGAAAGCCCGGTTTTCGGGCGGGGCGCCTTGCCCCCACCCGTGCGAGGCGCGCTGGCCAGAGGCCGCAAGGCCAGGCCGGCGAGGGCGGCCAGGGCCAGATCGGGGAGGGAATCGGGAAGGGGCAGCATGAAGGACCTCGGCTGGAAGGGCGCGGGACAGGAACGGCGCGTCAGAACGGGCTGAAGAACGACAGCAGCTTGGTCAGCCAGCCCTCGCGCGAGGCGCGGCTGATACTGCCGCTGCCCGAATAGGTGATCCGCGCATCGGCCACCTGGCCCGACTGGACCCGGTTGGTGGTGTCGATATCGGCCAGCCGCACGATGCCCGAAAACTGCACCCATTCCTGACCCTGGCTGAGCAGCAGGCGCTTGTTGCCCCGCACCAGCACGGTGCCGTTGCGGCGCACTTCGGCAATCGTGACGGCAATTTCACCGCCCAGCGAACTGGTCTGCGAGGCATTGCCCGAGCCGTTGAAGGTGCTCGCCCCCGAATTGTTGAGCTGGTTGCCGCTCAGCAGCGAGAGCGGCCCCTTGTTGGGGGGGGTGAAGCTGAACGAGGCGGTCTTGCCGGTCTTGCTGGCTGCCGATTTCGACGAGGTGAACTGTTCGGACAGCACGATCACCAGCGAATCCCCGACCCCGTGCGCGCGGGCGCCCTCGACCAGCGCGGCATAGCCGCTCGTCAGGTTGAGGATGCCGCCATCGGCGGGCTTGGGCGCGGGCGGATCGGGCAAGGCGGCCTCGAAGCCCGGTTCGATCCGGGTGCGCGCATGGGCGGGCCGGGCGATCAGCATCAGCGCCACCAGCAGCGGGGGCACCATGACCAGCACCATCAGCCGATAGCCGAGCGAGGTGGCGCGGGGGGCCAGATGGGGCGGAGTGGGCGCCGGGCGATGGCGGGGCTTGCGTGCGTGCAGCGCGGCATCGAACAGCGGATCGAACGGGGTCATCATGGGGCGGGGTTCCCGGCGTTCTGGCTGGAAGATCGCGCGTGCATCACAACGTCTGGTTGGCGTTGCGCAGCATTTCGTCGATCGAGGCGATCATCTTGGAATTGATTTCGTAGGCGCGCTGGCACTCGATCATGTCGACCAGTTCCTCGACGACATTGACGTTGGAGCCTTCGAGATAGCCCTGCTGGATATGGCCGCGCCCGGCGTCACCGGGGTTGCCGATCTGGGCATTGCCGCTTGCGCCGGTCTCGATCAGGAAGTTGTCGCCGATCGCGCGCAACCCTTGCGAGTTGGGAAAGCTGGCGATGGTGATCTGGCCGAGCGTGGTGGCCTCGTTGGCGCCGGGCAGGGTGGCGGTCACGGTGCCGTCGGGGGCGACGGTGATCGTGCCTGCGCCTTCGGGAATGGTGATCGCGGGCTGGACCTGATAGCCTTGCGAGGTGACCAGCGTGCCTTCGGACGAGCGGCTGAAATTGCCCGCGCGGGTATAGGCCAGCTGGCCGCCGGGCAGGTTCACCTGAAAGAAGCCGTCGCCATCGAGCGCGAGGTCGAGCGCGGCACCCGTGTTCTGCAACGGGCCGGGGCTGTCCATCCGGCTGGTGCCCTGAAGGGTGACCCCCGTGCCCAGATTGAGCCCGGTGGCATAGGCCGTCTCGTTCGACGACTGCTGCCCGGCGATGCGGGTGTCCTGATAGGTCAGCGTGGCGAAATTGGCGCGGTCGCGCTTGAAGCCGGTGGTGCCCACGTTGGCCAGGTTGTTGGCGATCACGCGCATGCGCGTGTCCTGTGCTTCGAGACCGGTACGCGCGACATGAAGGGCGGAACTGGGCATGGGAAACCTCGCGTTCGAAAATCAGCGGAAGATCAGAGCGGACGATAGGCGGCATGAGCAAATGGGCGCGCCGCGCGATGTTCGATCCCTTTCTCGTCATTCCCGCGCAGGCGGGAATCCAGCTTGGCGCTCTGTTTGCATGGGCAACCCTGGGCACTGGATCCCCGCCTGCGCGGGGATGACGAATGACATCATGTTTTCACTTCAAACTTTAGCTAGGACGGCAGGCGCATGAGCGAGGTCGATTGTTCATCCACCTCGCGCGCGGTGGCGATCAGCTTGGTGCGCATGTCGAACAGGCGCTGCGCCTCGACCATCTCGACGAGGACTTGCGTGGGATCGACATTCGACTGTTCGAGCGAGCCGGGGACGAGTTTGGCTTCCTCGTCCTGGGGCAGGGCGCCGATGGTGCCATTGGCCCCGGTCACGCGGAACAGCCCGTCGAGCCCCTTGCCCACCTGGCTGCCCTCGGTCGAGACCAGCTTGATCCGCGCGATCACTTGCGGGATCGCGGTCGGGTTCTGCGGGTCGGAGGCCATGACCGAGCCATCGGGCGAAATCGTGATCTTGCCCTCGACCGGCACGGTGACCGGTCCGCCATCGCCGATGACCGGTCGTCCGTCGCCATTGAGCAGCAGTCCGTCCGGGTTGACCGAAAGATCGCCGCGCCGGGTATAGGCCTCGCTGCCGTCGGGCGCCTGCACCGCGAGCAGGGCCGTGCCGGTCAGCGCCACGTCGAGCGGGTTGCCGGTGGGCACCACGGTTCCCTGCTTCATGTTCGAGGCGTGGACGAAGTCCTGCGTCATCGCGCGCGCTTCGAGCGCGGGCCCCTTGAGGGTCATCGGCACGCCGTTGAGCATGTCGGCACGAAAGCCGGTGGTCTGGGTATTGGCCATGTTGCTGGCGATCACCCGCTCGCGCACGAGCGAGGCGGTCATGCCCGAATAGGCGGTATAGATCAGCCGGTCCATGCGCGGCGCCCTCCCGTTCAGTCAGCCGTTTGGATCAGCTGCGCAAGTTGAGGATGGCCTGGGTGGCCTGGGTCGAGGTGTCGATGGCCTTGGCATTGGCCTGATAGGCGCGCTGGGCCACGATCAGGCCGACCAGCTCGTCCGACATTTCCACGTTCGAGCGTTCGAGATAGCCCGACATGAGCTTGCCGTACTGGCCATTGGTTGGCTGGCCATAGCTGGCCGCGCCCGAGATGCCGGTGGAAGTCCAGTCCGACGATCCCTGCTGGCGCAGGCCCTGCGGATTGAGGAACGTGGCCAGCCCCACCTTGCCGATGATGGTGTTGGTGCCATCGGCATAGGAGGCCGTCACATTGCCGTTCTCGCTCACGGTCAGCCCGGCGAATTCGGAGCCCGTGCCATTGGTGGCCGGCACGATGCCGTCGATCATGGTCGTGCTGGTGACCGCGCCGGTGGCATCGGTCGGGAAGAGCTGGAGGCGGTTGTCCGAGCCATCGATGATGGCGCCCGCCGGATCGAGCTGGAAGGCGCCGTTGCGCGAATAATAGGTTTGCCCGGTGGTGGGCGAGACGGTGGTGAAAAAGCCGTCGCCGCTGATCGCCAGATCGAGCGAGGAGCCGGTCGACTCCATCGGGCCCTGTTTGAAGTTCTGGGTGATCGATTCCACCTTGGCGCCGATCCCCTCGATCAGGCGCGGATTGGTGAAGGCCGTGCCGGCGACCACGTCGGCAAAGATCACGCGGCTGTTCTTGAAGCCGGTGGTTTCCGAGTTGGCGATGTTGTTGCTCACCACGTTGAGGCTGGTCTGGGCATTCTTGATGCCGTTGAGGGACGTGTAGAACGACATGGGGGTGTGCTCCTTGGAAGAAGGGGGATCAGGCCGCGGCGCCACGCGCCGCGCTGATGGCGGCCAGTTGCTGCGAGATGGTGGCCAGCGTGGCGGCGATCTGGCTGTCGGTGGCCGAGCTGCCCGCATTGGCGGTGTTGAGGGTGTCGAGCTTGCCGGCGATGGCGCTCAATGTGCTGCTCATCGTGGTCGAGTTCGACAGCGTCGAGAACTGGGCGAGCTGGGTGACCATCTGGCTGTTGTCGACCGGGTTGGTCGGGTCCTGGTTCTGGAGCTGGGCGGTCAGCATCTTGAGGAAGTCGTCGGCGCCCAGGCTGCCCCAGCCGGTTGCGGTCGAAGCGCCCGACCCGGTGGCGTTTGCTGAAGTGGCGCTCGCGGCACCATTGGCTGATGTGCCATTGGCTGACGTGACAGTGGTCATTATTTCATCCTCATCGTGTCGAGCATGAGTTGCTTGGCGGTTTGCAGCGCCTCGACCATGTTCTGGTACTGGCGGCTGGCTTCGGTCATCTCGACCATCTCGGCGCTTTCATCGACCGGGGCGGACCAGACATCGCCGTTGGCATCGGCCATCGGGTGATCGGGATCGTGGGTGCGCACCGCTCCTACGTCGGCGCGGAAGACCCCCTGGACCTTGACCGTGGCAAGGCCGCTCTTGCGGTCGAGCTCTTCGGCGAAGACCGGGCGCAGCGGGCGATAGGCCCCCGCGTCGCTGGTGGCGACAGTGCCTGCATTGGCCAGGTTCGAGGCCGCCGCGTTCATCCGCACGAGCTGGGCCGACATCGCCCGCCCGGCAACCCCGAACAGGGTGAGCGGCCCCTTGGGAGAAACGGTGCCCATGGTCAGTCTCCCCGCAGCGCGCGGGTCACTTCGTCGACCTGCCCCTTGATGAATTGCAGCGTGGCCGAATAGCCGACGGCGTTTTCGGCAAAGGCGGTCTGCTCGGTGGCCATCTCGACGGTGTTCCCGTCGAGGCTGGGCATGACCGGCACGCGATAGAGCGTGGCCCCCGCCTCGGCCTGGGCCTGGCTGGCCCCGGCCAGCCGGGCTTTGAGCGCGGCGCCGAAATCGATGTCGCGGGCCTTGTATCCGGGGGTGGCGGCATTGGCGATGTTCGAGGCCAGCAGCCCGAGGCGGCTGGCACGCAGTTCGAGCGCGGCACCATGAATGCCGAACAGCGCGCTGGAGGGTGGGGTATCGCTCATGGGCTTGGCCTTTGCTGTGCGGGACAGAACCCTTGCCGGTCCCGCTGTCGTCCCTCGCTAGGCAAGGGGCGTGCCAATCGCGCAAAATCCGGCCCGGTGTTCCCCGTGCGCCCATTCTGCCCTGCCCATCCGGCAAACCGCTGCCGCCCCGGCAAGGCAGGTCTTCCCGATGATGCCGGTTGAGGGGAAGCGGAGGGGAAGGCGTGGGCATCCCCTGAATTTCCCTCCCTCCGCGCCGTCCTTGGCCCGAGCGGCTCCACCCAAGGGGCCCCATGAAGGACTGGCCATGGACCTATCCCATCTGCTCGACGGCTTCTCGGCCGGGATCGTCGTGGGCGGAACCTTGCTGGGCACCGTGCTGCGGTGCGGCTGGCGCGACAGCGCGACCGCGCTCGTGGCCGTGGGCCATTTGCTGCGCCCCGGTTTCAAGGCCGATGCGATGCGTGCCGAACTGGCCCACGAGGTCACGCTGATCTGTCAGGACGGGGTGATCCGCGCCAATCCCCGGCGCCTGCCCGACCCGGAATTCGAGGCCGCCACCGGCGCGCTGTTGCGCACCCGCTCGCTCGACGGGCTGGTCGAGCAGCACGAGGTCTGGCGCCGCGCCCGCCTGCGCAAGGCGACCGCCGCCGTGCGCACTTTGGCGCAAGGGGCCGATCTGGCCCCGGTGTTCGGGCTGGCGGGCACGCTGGTCGCGCTCAGCCAGCTCAGGGTCGACAGCCTTGCCCACGGCAATTTCATCGGTGCCATCGCGATGTCGGTGCTCACCACGCTCTATGGCCTGTTGCTGGCCCATATCGTGCTGGGCCCGCTGGGCCGCGCGGTCGAGCGGGCCTCGCAGGAAGAGGAGGAAGCCCGCGCCAGCGTGATGGAATGGCTGGCCCGGCAGGTCGGCCCGGCCTGCCCGGACAGACGCCCGGACCGGCGCCCCGACCGACGCCCCGACCGGAGCAACACGGCGCCTTCGCCCTCGACACCGGCGCCCCATGGCGAGGGCTATGCCCTCGCGCCGTTCGAGCCGGGTGAGGGGCTGATCCCTCCCGAGCCCGACGATCCGCCGGAGGAGGAGGGCCGTCTGGCCGGTCAGGAAGCCCCGGCGCCCGGCCCTTCCACCCCCGATCCGCGTGAAGCGGCATGATCACCCGGCCCGGACAGACCGGCTGGCAAACCATTCTGGCCGATCTCTCGCTGATCCTGTTCATGATCACCGCCTCGGCCCTGTCGGTTGCCGAAGGCCCCGATCCGCGCGCCCGAAGCCAGCCTCCCCCGCCCAAACCGGCCCCTCCGGCCAGCATCGCCGCCTCGCTTCAGGCCGAGCCGGTCGGGCTCTGGCGCGATGCGCCCGGCGCCCCCCCGCTGGGGCAGTGGCTGGCCGATCAGGGGCGCGATCCGCGCCTGCGGCTCTCGGTGGTGGTGCGTTATGCCCCGGCGCCCGGTGCGCGCGAGGCCGCGCTCGACCATGCCGCCATGCTGGCACGGATGGCGGGCGCGCGGGCGCAAGGCGCGCGTCTGGTGATCGAGCCGGGCCTTCCGGCCGGGGCCAGCGTGGCGCTGGGCTATGACCGCGAGCAGCCCTGAGCGGCTTGCCCGCGCGCATCTGCCATCATCTGGCACGAACCCTGCTTTCTTCCGGCTATCCGTCAACCAGATATCGAGATCGCCCGATGCCCGTTTCCTGTTTGCGTCCCTTGCGGGGTGCTGCCTGTGCCGCCGCTTGCGCTCTTGCCGCCTTTCTGGCCGGATCGGGCTTTCAGGCCCCCGTGCTGGCGGCGCCCGCCGGTTTTGCCGACCTTGCGATGATCGATCTGGCCGTGGCCCGCTTCACGGGCCGCGCCATCGGCGTGCCGGGGGGCGCGGCCCAGCCGATCGACCGGCGCCTGCGGCTGGCCGCCTGTCATTCACCGCTGCTGGTGGGCTGGCGCAACGCCGGGCTGGATACGCGCTCGCCCGCAAGGGACAGCGTCGTCGTGCGTTGCCCGGATGGCGGGGGCTGGCGTCTCTACGTACCGCTGGCCCAGGCGCCCGCTCTCGCGGAAGGGGCCAGCGCGCCGCTTTCGATCCAGCGCGGCGAGGCTGTCACCATCGCCATCCGGGGCGAAGGTTTCTCGGTGGAACAAGGCGGTGAGGCGCTCGATGCCGGGGCCGCGGGCGCGTGGATCCGCGTGCGCACGGCCCCGCGAGCCGACCCGCTGCGCGCGCGCATCGTGCGCCCCGGCCTGGTCGAGGTTCCCGTCGAATAAACCATGATGATGACGCGAGGCGAAGAGATGCGGCAAAATTCCGCCGCTGCCCCTTAAGAACCCCGGCATGGCACCGTCCTTCCCGGCATCACCCCGAGGAGCTTCGACCATGTCCAACATCGAAATCGGACCGTCGTGGCCGGTGGGCGCGGTCCAGGGCAAGACCACCCCACCTGTCACCACCACCCCACCTGTCACCACCACCACTGCCGCCGCCGCATCGACGGCCCCAGCTTCACCGCCCCCTGCCGTTGCGGCCACCGCTGCCGTTGCCGGGGGCGCTGCCACCGTCACCACCACCGATGCCACCCGTGCGGGTGACGTTCCGGTGGATACCGATCGCGTCGCCCAGATCCGCCGGGCCATCGAGGAAGGATCCTATCCGGTCCTCCCCGCCCGCATCGGCGATGCCATGATTGCCGCAGGCCTGCTGCTGAGGACCCCGCAATGACCGTGACCACCATGACTGCCGATGCCCCGATCCGCTACCCCGCCGACCTGCACCAGGCGCTCGAACAGATGCTCGCCGTTCTGGCGCAGGAGCGGCAGGCCCTCTCGGGCCTCGACATCGACGCGATCATGGGCTGCGCGGTGGGCAAAGCTGCCCTGTGCAGCCGCCTCGAAGCCGTCCCGGCCGAGGCCCTCGACGAGGAATGCCGGGGCATGGTCGATGCCGCGCGCCGCCTCAACGAGGCCAACCGCCGCGTGCGCAACCTGATCGCGGCCAATGTCTCGGCCCGGCTCGATGCCCTGACCGGAGCCCCCGCGATCTATCGGGCCCGCGCCGGCGAGGTCCGTGCCCATCATGCCCGGACTGCCCGCGCGCGCTGAGCGACATCCTCTTTTGTCTCCCGCGCCGTTTTGTGCGCAGCATGAGGGCGGCATTGCAGTGCGCAATGCCGCCCTTTCGCATGTCTGTCGGGCGCGGTTTTCCGCCGTTTTCGTGCAGGGCGCCCGCATTTGGCACGGGCTTTGCAAATTCTCCCTTGCTCCGGGCGTCGCATCTGGCTCGCCCGTTTGAAGACAAGGGAATTGGCGTTGAGCTCAGTGCAAAACCCTGCCGCCCGGAATGCAGCATCGGTTGCCGGTTCCCTGCCGCCGGGTGCCTCGGGCGATGGTGGTGTCCATGGGGCGATTGCCCATGCCGCCGATGAAACCGGGGTCGACTTCGGCTATCTGCTGGCCCAGGCCCGGCTGGAATCGGGGCTCGACCCGCGCGCCCGCGCCCGCACGTCGAGTGCGACGGGGCTCTACCAGTTCACCGGGCAGACCTGGCTGACCACGCTTGCCCGCCATGGCGCCGAGCATGGGCTCGACTGGGCCGGGCAGGCGGTGGGCAATGCCGCCAGCGATCCGGGGCTGCGCACGCAGCTTCTGGCGCTGCGCAACGATCCGCGCCTGTCCGCGCTGATGGCGGGCGAACTGGCCAACGACAACCGCGCCGCGCTCCAGACCGTGCTGGGCCGCGACCCCGACCATGCCGAACTTTACCTCGCGCACTTTCTGGGAGCAGACGGGGCCACGCGCTTCCTGACCGGCCTTGGCGCCAATCCCGATGCCAGCGCCGCCGCGCTGCTGCCCAAGGCGGCGGCGGCCAATCGTCCGATCTTCTACGATTCCACCGGCGCCCCGCGTTCGCTGGCCGGGGTCATGAGCCTCCTGCGCGACCGGCTGGAGGCTGCCGCGACCGGCAGCAGCCTGCCGTCGCTCCATGGCGACTGGGCCCTGGCGAATCTGCCCTATGGCGATCCGTCTGCGCTCGACGGCCCCTGGGCCACGCTGCCTTCGGGCGCGCCCGAACTGGGCGCGGGCAGCGCGAGCTATACCGGCAAGACCTTCACAGGCAGCCCGGTGGCACAGGCCTTTCAGGAAGCCGCCTTCGATGCGGGCGCGGCGCAGCCGACCGCTGCGCAGGGCCGCACCTCGATGGCCGACACCTTGCGCGAGACCTTCGCGCTGGGCGGGGGATCATCGCTGGCGGGCGCGGGCAGCGAGCATGTCCGCCAGGCCTATGGCCGGCTCAAGGCCATGGGGCTGTAAACGGTGATGTTCAGGAAGCTTGCCCCTCTTGGCGGTTCGCCCGGTGCCATGGCCCTGCCCGCCGGCATCCTCACGCTCATCGTGCTGATGATCGTGCCCTTGCCCTCGATGCTGCTCGACATGTTCTTCGTCCTCAACATCGCCCTGTCAGTGGCGATCCTGATGGCGGCGATGAACGCGGAAAAGCCGCTCGACTTCAGCGCGTTTCCTTCTGTCCTGCTGTTTGCCACCCTGCTGCGCCTTGCGCTCAACGTCGCCTCCACGCGCATCGTGCTGGTGCGCGGGCACGAGGGCGGGGCAGCGGCGGGCCATGTGATCGAGGCCTTTGGCGCCTTCCTGATCGGCGGCAATTTCGCGGTCGGGCTGTTCGTGTTCATGATCCTGGTGATCATCAACCTCGTGGTCGTCACCAAGGGCGCGGGCCGCGTTTCGGAAGTCTCGGCCCGCTTCACCCTCGATGCCTTGCCCGGCAAGCAGATGGCCATCGACGCCGATCTTGCCGCTGGCCTGATGACCGCCGACGAAGCCAAGGCCCGCCGCCGCGAAGTGGCGACCGAGGCCGATTTCTATGGCGCGATGGACGGCGCCAGCAAGTTCGTGAAGGGCGATGCGATTGCCGCCCTGCTGATTCTGGGCGTCAACATCATCGCCGGTTTCTGCCTCGGCATGCTGAGCCACGGGCTGACCGCCGGGGACGCAGCCCAGCGCTATGTGACGCTGGCCGTGGGCGACGCGCTCGTTGCGCAAGTGCCCTCGCTGCTGCTCTCGATTGCCGCCGCCGTCATCGTGACCCGCGTGGCCGACACGCGCGATCTGGCCGGGCAGATCGGCCACCAGTTCGCCAATCCGGCCACATGGTTGCCCGTGGCGATCATTCTGGCAGCCATCGGCGTGATCCCGGCCATGCCGCAATCGGTATTCCTGCCTGCGGCGGCGGCGGCGGGCTGGCTGTGGTGGGCCTTGCGCCGCCGTGCGCGCCGTCCGGCCCCGGTGCTGGAGCCCGAAGCTCCACCCAGCGATCCCTCGCGCATTACCCTCGACGAGGTCAGCGACCATACGCTCGTCACCATCGAGCTGGGCTATGGTCTCGTCCACCTCGTCGACGAGCGGCGCGGCTCGCCGCTGGTCACGCGGATCACCGGCGTGCGCAAGCAGTTGAGCCAGTCGTTCGGCTTCGTCGTCCCGGCCTTCCGCGTGCGCGACAGCCTCGAACTGCCTCCCAACGACTATCGCATCCTGCTCGGCGGGGTGCCCTTGGGCGGGGCGATGGTGCGGGCCGACCGCGTGCTGGCAATCGACGCGGGCGAGGCGCGGCCCGACCATGCGCTGGTTGGCGAGGAAACCCGCGACCCCAGCTTCGGCTGCCCGGCGCTGTGGATCGAGGCCGCCTTGCGCGATCAGGCGATTGCCGAGGGCTTCCTGACCGTCGACGCCAGCACGGTCATCGCCACCCACCTCAACCAGCTTCTGGGCGAGCGGCCCCAGCTTCTGCTTGGCCCCGACGAAGTGCGCGCGATCCTCGACGCGGTGCGCGAACGCACGCCCGGCCTTGTCGAGGCGCTTCATCCCCAGCCGCTTTCGCTCGCCGCGATCACCCGCCTGTTCCACGCCCTGCTCGAAGACGGGATCACCATCGCCCATCCGCTGCCGATCCTGTCGGCGCTGGCGCAGGGCGTGCTCCAGACGACCGAGCACGACAAGCTGGTCGATCTCCTGCGTGCCGAGCTGGGCGGGCTGATCGTGGCGCGTGTCTGCGGGCCGACCGAGCGCCTGCCGGTGCTCACCCTCTCGGCCCAGCTCGAAGGGATGATCGTGGGGGGCATGCACGATCCGGTCACCGGGCAGCCGGTGATCGAGCCCGATCTGGCGCGCACCATCGGCGAGCGGGTGGGCGCGATCATGGCCGAACGCGGCATCGGCGCGATTGCCCCCGCGCTGATCGTCCAGCCGCGCGCGCGCCGGGCGCTGGCCGCGCTCATGCGCCAGCGCGCGCCGGGCTGCGTGGTGCTCTCGATTGCCGAACTGCCGCCCACCCAGCCGATCGAGGTCGTCGCCGTGATCGGCGAGGAAGCGCCCCCCGCCCCCCCGCAATTGCCAGCCCCCCCGGCCATGGCGGCATGAATCCTGCCTTTTTCCGCTCCCCCCGCACCCTGTTCCATTTCTGCCGAAACGAGCGTCCATGAAACACGATCACCGAAGCTTTGCCGCCATGCGTGCCTATGGTGACGACACCGCCGAGCGTATCCGCCGGTTCCTGCCGATGGTGCGGCGTCTGGCCTGGCATGTCCACGGCTCGGGCCATTCGGGCGTCGATGTCGACGATCTGGTCCAGGCCGGGCTGGTCGCGCTGACCGAATGCGCGCAAAAGCACAGCGGCCCGACCGAGGATGGCTTTGCCGCCTATGCCAAGCTGCGCGTGCGCGGGGCCATGGTCGATCTGGTGCGCCGCACGATGCCGCTCTCGCGCACCTCGTCCGACCGCCGCCGCACCCTGCGCGAAAAGACCAACCAGTTGACGATGGAACTGGGTCGCATGCCCACCGAGCCCGAACTGGCCCGCGCGCTGGGCCTGACCGATGCCGAACTGGCCGACTTGCGTCTGTCGAGCGAGCCGGTCCGCCTCGAATCCATCGACGATGCCTATGCCGACAGCGACCCGGCCTTCGCCGACGAGCGCCCCGATGCCTTTGCCCAGTTGGCCGACAGCGAAACCCGCCACATGGTCGCCCGCGCCGTGGCGGGCCTGCCCGAGCGGCTGCAACTGGTGATCCAGCTCTATTTCGTCGAGGAACTGAACCTGGCCGAAATCGCGCAAGTCCTCGAAGTCTCGGTCCCCCGCGTCCACCAGCTCAAGGCGCAGGCCCTCGACAAACTGCGCACGGCACTGGGCAGCGGCTTCGAGATCCTCTGAGTGTCTGGTGCCGCCTAGGCCGCGCGGACCTGGGTCATTGCGGCTTCGTAGAGGCTGTTCATCGCCTGCCCGCGATAGCGTGAATATTCGCAGGTTGCGAGCGCGGCGGCGGGGGGGAAGATCACCGGGCTCTTGCGATAGCTGTCGGGCATCAGCGCGAGGGCGGCCTCGTTGGGGGTGGGATAGCGGATCGTGCGGGCGATGTCGGCGCCCGGCGCGGCGCCCAGCACGAAATTGATGAAAGCATGGGCCAGATCGGGGTTTGGGGCATTGCGCGGGATGCACAGCCCGTCGCTGGCGAGGATGCCGCCCTCGCGCGGGACCACGAAATCGAGATCGGGATCGTCGCGCATGACTTGCGCGATGTCGCCGTTGTATTCGATCACCAGATCAACATCGCCACCCAGCAGCATGTCCTGCCCGTTGTCGTCGTGGAAGGCGGCGATATTGGGTTTTTGGCGGATGAGCATGGCCTTGACCTGCTCGATCACCGCCGGGTCGCTGGTATTGGCCGGGTGGCCCAGATACTTGGCGCCGATCTCGAACAGTTCGCTGGCCTCGCCCAGAAGGGCGATGCGGCCCTTGTAGGCATCGGAATCGAGCACCCATTTCCAGCTGTCGGGAATGCCCTTCACCTTCGACTTGCGATAGCCGATGCCGGTGACGATCCAGGTATAGGGCATCGAATAGCGGCGGCCCGGATCGAACGGCGCATCGAGGAAGCGCGGGGCGATATTGCGCCGGTTGGGGATTTTCGTGGGATCGAGCGGGGCCAGCAGATTGGCCGCGACCATGCGCTCGACGAAATCGTTCGAGGGCACGATCACGTCATAGCCCTGGTTGCCGCCGCGCAGCTTGGCGAAGAGTTCATCATTGTTGGCAAACAGGCTGATGTTGACACCCGCGCCCGCCGCTCTGGTGAAATCGGCGACGGTGTGCTCGCCGATATAGGTGTCCCAGGTATAGAGGTTGAGCGCGCGCGAAGGCTTGCTGCGCGAGCAGCCTGCCATGGCACCGGTAAAGCTGAGGCCGATGCCGGCAAGGCCGGCATCGCGCAGGAACATGCGGCGGGAAACGGTCATCGCTTCAAGGTGTGGCGGTGCTTCACGCTTTGAGCAAGAGGTGATCGCGTTCCCATGACGAGATCACTTCGTCGTAGGCGGCCAGTTCGTTGAGCTTGATCTCGTGGAAGGCCTTGATGAATTCGGCGCCGAGAAGGTCGATCACCGGCTGGCATTCGATCATCTGCTTGAGCGCGGCATCGAGGTTGTGGGGGAGGGTACGCGCTTCGTTGTACGCGTTGCGGGTGATCAGCGGGAGCGGCTCGATCCGCTCGCTCAGGCCCAGATAGCCACAGGCCAGCGTGGCGGCGATGGCGATATAGGGATTGGCATCGGCGCCGGGCAGGCGGTTCTCGATCCGGGTGTTGCGCGGCGAGCTGACCGGGATGCGCAAGCCACAACTGCGGTTGTCGAGGCCCCATTGCACGTTGATCGGCGCGCTGTGGGCCGGGCGGATGCGGCGGAACGAGTTCACGTTGGGCGCGAACAGCGGCACGACTTGCGGCAGGTAGCGTTGCAGCCCGCCCACGAACCAGCGAAATTCCTGTGTCAGGCCATCGTCCGTGCCGAACAGGTTGTGGCCCGCCTCGTCCACTGCCGAGATGTGCAGGTGCATCGCGCTGCCCGGCTGGCTTTCCATCGGCTTGGCCATGAAGGTCGCATAGACGCCATGCTTGAGCGCGACCTGCCGGACGATGCGCTTGAAGATCACCACCTGGTCGCACAGCGCGACGGGATCGCCGTGGTTGAAGTTGATTTCGAGCTGGGCGGTGCCGCCCTCGTGGATCATCGTGTCGAGCTGGAGCGAGGCAATTTCCGAATTGTCGTAGATTTCCTCGATGATGTCCTCGTATTCGGTCACCGATTCCAGCCCATAGGGCTGGGGCGAGCTTTCCGCCCGGCCCGAGCGCCCGCGCGGGGGCTGGATCGGCAGGTCGGGGTCTGAATTCATCTCGGTCAGGTAGAATTCCAGCTCGGGCGCGACGACCATCTGCCAGCCCATCGCGGCATATTTTGCCAGAATGCGTTTGAGCACATGGCGCGGTGCGACCGTGAAGGGACTGCCATCGCGGTGAAGCGCATCGGCCACGACAAAGGCGGTGGGGGTGCGAAAGCCGGGCGCCACGCAGATCGAGCTGATGTCGGGCTGGAGCGTCACGTCGGGGTCGCGGTAGAGGAAATCATCCTCGTCGGTATCGGCATAGGCGCCGGTGATCGTGACCGAGAACACCGAGGAGGGCAGGCGCAGGCTCATGTTGCCGACCGAGGCGATGAACTTGTCGGCGGGCCAGACTTTGCCGCGCACGACCCCGTTGATGTCGGGCACGAGGCATTCGACTTCGCTGATGCCCTTGGCGCGGATCCATTCGGCAAAGTCCTGGGTCATCAGATAGGCCTCGTTCTTCTTGGGAAAAGAGTGGCGTGGCGTGATCATGGCCCGGCCTTCGGGCGCGGGCAACTGCCTTGTTGGTCTACCCCAGCAAGACGACCGGCGCGCCCGGTGCCCAACTGAGAAAAACCTGTTCGCCCACCGGCAGGCCGGTCGCCAGGGAGGGCGACAGGCTGCGCACCCCATTGGCCCGCGCCACCTTGAATACCATGCCCCCACCGTTTGGGCCCCCTCCGGTTTCCACGTCGTAGAGAGTCTGGCTGCCCAGATAGGCCGAACGCACGATGGTTCCGGCCACGACATTGGCCTGCGGCAAGGCGGCGGGCCCTTCCGGGCGGCCCTGGGCGATCGGGGTCATGGTGATCTTTTCGGGCCGAATGCCCACCCAGACCGGGGTGTCGGGCGCGCCGGTGACACCGTGGTCGAGGTAGATCGGCGCGGGCACTTGGCGCGCGGTGACCGCGGCGTGATCGGGCTCGTCGATGCTCAGGCGGCCCTCGACCATGTTGATCGTGCCGATGAAGTCGGCCACGAAGCGGTTGGCCGGATATTCATAGAGGTCGGCGGGCGCGGCCACCTGTTGCAGGCGGCCCCGGTTCATCAGCGCGCAGCGGCTGGCCATGGCCAGCGCCTCGTCCTGGTCGTGGGTGACCATCACGAACGTCACGCCGACATCGTGCTGGATCTGGGCGAGTTCGGCACGCATCGCATCGCGCAGCTTGGCGTCGAGCGCGGAGAGCGGCTCGTCGAGCAGGAGCACCTTGGGCCGCTTGACCAGCGCGCGGGCGAGCGCGACGCGCTGGCGCTGCCCGCCCGAAAGCTGGTCGGGCTTGCGGTGGCCGAATTCGTCGAGCTTGACCAGCTTGAGCGCCTCTTCCACCCGCGCCTCGCGCTCGTCGCGGGGCACGCGGTCGATCTTCAGGCCATAGGCGACATTCTGCGCTACGGTCAGATGCGGGAAGACCGCGTAGGACTGGAACACCATGTTGACCGGGCGGCGGTTGGGCGGAACGTGGGTCATGTCGACCCCGTCGATCAGGATGCGCCCCTCGCTGGGCGTTTCGAGCCCGGCGAGCATGCGCAGCAGGGTCGTCTTGCCGCAGCCCGAGGGGCCGAGCAGCGAGAAGAACTCGCCCCGCTCGATATCGAGGCTGACATCGTCGACCGCGATGAACGAGCCGAAGCGCTTGGAGACGGCCTCGAACTGGATGAGCGGCTGGAGTGTCTGGGGCATGGTCATGGTCATGGGCGGGGGCGGGGTTCCTGTGCCGAAATCTAGTGGCTTTGCGTCATGGCGCTGCCTTGCAGCTTCATGCCGATGGCGGTGAGGGCGATGGTGATGAGCATCAGCACGGTGGAGGCCGCGTTGACCTCGGGCGTGACCGAAAAGCGCACCATCGAATAGATCTTCACCGGGAAGGTGACCGTGTTGGGCCCCGAAGTGAAGAAGGTGATCACGAAATCGTCGAGGCTGAGCGTGAAGGCGAGCAGGGCTCCCGAGATCAGCGCCGGGCGGACATGGGGGACGAGCACGTCCCACAGCGCGCGCAGCTCGCTCGCGCCCAGATCGCGCGCGGCTTCTTCCATCTCGCGGTTGAAACTGGCCAGGCGCGCACGCACGACCACCGCCACGAACGGGAAGCTGAACGTGATATGGGCGATCACGATGGCGCCCAGATCGAACGGCCAGACCAGATCGCGCGGCCAGGGCATGATCTGGCCAAAGAACACCAGCATCCCCACGCCCATGCAGATTTCCGGCACGACGATCGGCAGGGTGACCGCCCCGTCGAACAGGCCCTTGCCCGGAAAGCGGAACCGCCAGAGCGCAATGGCGGTGAGCGCGCCGAGCACGACCGAGACGATCATCGAGAGAAAGGCGATGGTCAGCGAATTGGTGAAGGCCGCGATCAGTGCGTCGTCGTTGGCCAGCGTGCCATACCAGTCGAGCGTGAAGCCCTCCCAGCGGATCGTGCGGCGGCTGTCGTTGAAGCTGAAGGCGACGAGGCTGGCGAGCGGGACGTAGAGGAACAGGATCACCGCGCCCACCCAGAGCCGCAAGGGCCAGCGGCGGGCATAGTCGAGCGGGCCGATGGGGTTCTTGCCGGACATCAGGCTTCTCCCGCCGTGCGTGCACCAGACTGGCGCCGCTCGTAAAGCGCGCGCAGGCCCATGGCCAGCAGTGTCAGATACATCAGCATGAACGAGAGCGCCGCGCCGAACGGCCAGTCGTTCGCGCGCTTGAACTGGCGTTCGATCACGCTGGCGATCATCTGGCTGTCGGGCCCGCCGAGCAGGTCGGGCGTGAGGTAGGAGCCGAGCGCGGGAATGAAGGTGAGCATGATCGCCGAGAGAATGCCCGGTTTGGCAATCGGGATCACCACCTTGAGCATCGTGGTGATGTGCCCTGCGCCCAGATCGAGGCTGGCCTCGATCAGCGAGCGGTCCATCCGGTCGAGCGTCGAATAGAGCGGCAGCACGATAAACGGCAGGTGGACATAGACGAGACCGACGATCACCGCGAAATTGGTGTGCAGCATCTCGAACGGGCCCAGCCCGACAAGGCCGAAGACGTCGTTGATATAGCCCTCGGTGCGCATGACCGCCATCAGCGCATAGGTGCGCACCAGCAGGTTGGTCCAGAACGGCAGCATGATCCCCAGCAACAGCAGGATCTTGCCCCGATCCGAGGCAAAGGTCATCGCCAGCGCATAGGGAAAGCCCACCAGCAGGCACACCGCAGTCGTCAGCCCGGCAAAGACCAGCGACTTGCCAAAGATCATCAGGTAGACCGGATCGAACACCCGCGCATAGTTGGCCAGCGTGCCCGTCACGGCCACTTCGGTCAGCCCGAGCGTGCGGCCAAAGCTGTAGGCCCAGATCACGCTGAGCGGGACCACGAAGAACAGCACGATCCACAGGGCCGGTGCAGCGATCACCGCGAGGAACGAGCCCTTGCTCCTGTCCCAGGTGCTCATCATCTTCAGGCGGCTCCTGTGTCTGCGTGCGTGCGGGTTCGCGCCCGCTCCATCGCACCGTGGAGGTGGGCGAAGAACCAGGCCGAGGCGGGGTTGCTGTCGGCGTCCCATTCCGGGTGCCACTGCACCGCGAAGACTTCGGCCCCTACGACGTCGGCGGAAAAGGCCTCGATCTGGCCGTCGGGCGCGCGCGCCTCGATGGTCAGGCTCCGGCCCGGCCCGACAATGCCCAGTGCATCGACGCCCTGATAGTGGACGGTGTTGACGGTCATCTCCTGCGTGCCGAGCGCGCGGGCCATGATGCCATCGGGGCTGAGCGCGACCGGGTGGCAGGCCGCGAACATGGTTTCGAGGCTGACCCCGTCGGGCGCATGGTGGGAAACCGGTCCATCGGTTGCGAGCACGCGCAAGGTGCCGCCAAAGGCGACGTTGAGTTCCTGAAACCCCCGGCAGATGCCGAAGACCGGCTTGCCCGCGCGCAGCATGGCCTCTGCCAGCGCGAGCGTGGTGGTATCGCGCGCCGGGTCGAACGGGCCATCGGCAAGCCTGCCTGCGGACGGCGTGCCATAGCGCCATGGTTCGACATTCGAAGGGCTTCCGGTGAGCAGCAGTCCGTCGAGCCGACCGGCCATGGCGGTCCAGTCGGTCAGGCCGGGCAGCGCGGGGACCAGCACGACATCGCAATCGCCATGCCGGGCCGGCGCGCGCAGATAGCGGTCGATCACCCCGTGGACAGGCTCGGCCCCATCATTCTCGCGCAGGCAGCACGAAACGCCCAGCAAAAGGCGCGAAGGCGCCCCGCTCATGCCGGAAAAATCCCGGTGGTGGAAATGGTCACGGATTTCATGTCGGCATATTTGTAGAGCGCGTGAAGGCTGCGGTCACGGCCAAAGCCCGATTGCCGGAAGCCGCCAAAGGGCATCGTGATGTCGCAGGCGTCCCAGCCGTTGACCCAGACCATGCCTGCGCGCAGCCGCCGGGCAAAGGCCTGCGCCACGTCGATCGAGCCGGTCCACAGGCCCGAGGCCAGGCCATAATCGGTGTCGTTGGCGAGCGCGAGCGCTTCCTGCGGGGTGTCGAACGGGATCACCGCGAGAACCGGGCCGAACACTTCCTCGCGGGCGAGGCTGGCCCGGTTGTCGACCGCGTCGAACACCGTGGGATCAAGGAAGAAGCCGCCGCTTTCCACGCGCGCGCGGCTGCCGCCAAGGCGCAGGGCCGCGCCCTCCTGCTGCGCCCGCGCGATTTTTACCAGCACGCCGTCGAGTTGTTTCTCGCTGATCACCGCGCCCAGTTTCGTTGCCGGATCGAGCGGATCGCCCGGCACGATGGTCCGCGCCACGGCCAGCACTTTCTCGACGAATTCGCCATGGATCGAACGCTCGACCAGCAGGCGCGAACCCGCCGTGCAGACCTGCCCCTGGTTGTAGAAGATGCCCCAGGCCACGGCCTGTGCCGCGCGGTCGAGGTCGGGATAGTCGGCAAAGACGATGTGCGGGCTCTTGCCGCCCAGTTCGAGGCTGACCCGCTTGAGGTTGCTGTCGGCGGCATAATGCATGAGCTGGCGACCGACCGGGCCCGAACCGGTGAACGCGATCATGTCGACATCCTGATGCAGCGCCAGCGCCGCCCCGGCGTCCGGCCCGGTGCCGGTCACCACGTTGAGCACGCCTTCGGGCAGGCCCGCTTCGAGTGCGAGTTCACCCAGCCGCAGCGCGGTGAGCGAGGACAGTTCGGAAGGCTTGACCACCATCGAATTGCCCATCGCGATGGCCGGGGCGATCTTCCACATGGCCATCAGCAGCGGGAAATTCCACGGCACGATGGCCCCGATCACGCCGAGCGGATCGTGGACCGCATAGGACAGCTTGTCCGGCCCGCTCGGGCCGACTTCGCCGTAAATCTTGTCGATGCTCTCGGCATAGAAACGCAAGGTATCGAGCGCGAGGGGCACGTCGACCCCGCGCGTGTCGCTGATCGGCTTGCCAGTATCGAGCGTTTCGAGGACGGCGAATTCCTCGGCGGCACTTTCGAGCGCGTCGGCCAGCGCCAGCATGGTCTTCTTGCGCTGCGCGGGCTTCATGTCGCGCCATTGCCCGCCCTCGAACCGGGCGCGGGCGGCGGCCACGGCGCGGTCGATGTCGGCGGTGCTGCCGGCGGGCAGGGTGTTGAGCATGCGGCCCGTGCCCGGATCCAGGTTGTCGAGGCTTTCCCCGCTGGCAGCGGGCGCACGCTCGGCGCCGATCACGCTGAGCGAGGGAAGGCGTGAAGGAATCTGGGCGGGCAGGCTGGGGCTCGTCATCGTGGGGCGCGGTCCGGTCTGAAAATGTGTGATCACTATGTGGGATCAATTGCGCGCTTGCAAGCCGTCTGCGCGGCCTGGTGATGGTCGGGCACGGTTTTTGTGTGGGACAAGGCCCGCGCAGGGCTTCGGCGCAAGGGCGGACCGGCGGGGCTTGCGCGGTTTTTTCATTGCGTGGCTCGGGTCTTGCGGCGGGGCCGTGCGCGGGGCTTTCCTCCTCCGGGAGAATGGGGCATGGGGTGGTGAAAGGGGTAGGTCCGGTTAGAGGCTGGACAGCCGCTGGACGATGCAATATGTGATCACACTATGAATTCTGCCATCGCTCCCGCCTCTCCCTCGCTTGCTGACGCCTCGTTTGCCGACTGGCTCGACGCGCACCCTGAAGTAACCCGCGTCGAGGCCTTTCTCGTCGACGTGAACGGGGCGCCGCGCGGCAAATGGATGGTGCGCGACAAGGCGCTGGGGCTGGCGGCCAAGGGGCTGCCGATGCCGCTCTCGATCTTCGCGCTCGATGCCTGGGGCTGTGATGTGCCCGAGGCCGGGCTGGCCTTCGGCACGGGTGACCCGGACGGGCTGTGCTGGCCGGTGGCCGGGCGCTGGAGCAAGGCGCCCTGGCTGGGCGAGGACAGCGCGCAGGTCTTCCTCGAAATGGTCGGGCGCGATGAAGGGCCTGATGGCACGCCCGCGCAGGCCGACCCGCGCGGGGTGCTCAAGGCCGTTCTGGCACGCTATGCCGCGCGCGGGCTGACCCCGGTGGTGGCGACCGAACTGGAATTCTATCTCTACCGCCTCGATCAGGGCCTGCCCGTGCCGCCCGATGGCAACATGGCGCGCAACGACACGCTTTCGACCAGCGCGCTCACCGCCCATGTCGCGCTGTTCGACCAGATCATGGAGGTGGCCCACGCCATGGGCATCCCGGCAGACGCCGTGGTGAGCGAGGCGGGGCCGGGCCAGTATGAACTGAACCTGCTCCACCGTGCCGACGCACTGGCGGCGGCGGACGATACCGTGCTGATGAAGCGGATCGTGCGCGCGCTGGCCGCCGCGCAGGGTCTGGGCGCGACGTTCATGGCCAAGCCCTATGGCGACTGTTCGGGCAGCGGCATGCACATCCATGCCAGCCTTCAGGATGCTTCGGGCGCCAATGTGCTGGCCCGGCCCGAGGGTGGCCCGTCCGACGCGCTGTTCCATGCCGTGGCCGGGCTGCTGGCTGCCATGCCCGAGACGATGCTGGCCTTTGCGCCCAATTACAATTCGTTCCGCCGGTTCCGTCCCGATGCCCATGCGCCGACATCGGCAGGCTGGGGGATCGATGACCGGTCGGCGGCGATCCGGGTGATTGCCGGGGACGCCAAGGCGACGCGGATCGAGCATCGCATTTCCGGGGCCGACGTGAACCCCTACATCGCCATGGCCGCGATGCTGGGCGCGATGATGCAGGGGATCGAGGAAGGCGCGATGCCGCCCCCCGCGCAAGATCCGATGCAGCCGGGCGCCGGGGCCCCGCTGCCGGTCGAATGGGGCGCGGCGATGGCTGCCTTTGCTGCCTCGGAGCGCGCGGCGGAAATGTTCGGCGCGCGATTCTGCGCGATCTATCTGGCCTGCAAGCAGCAGGACCGCGCGATGTTCCTGCGCCAGATCGACCGCTTCGAATACGATACGTATCTGGGGTTGCTGTAATGGCGCCTGCTCCGGCCCGCGCCTATGCCGGAATGCCGACATGGTATGCGGCGAGCGCCGCTCCGGCCCCGGCGCGCCCGGTTCTCGAAGGCGCGCACAAGGCCAGCGTCTGCGTGGTCGGGGCGGGGTTCACCGGGATGTCGGTGGCGCTCGAACTGGCGGGCAAGGGCTATGATGTCGTCGTCGTCGAGGGCGAGCGCGTGGGCTGGGGCGCCTCGGGGCGCAATGGCGGGCAACTGATCAACGGCTACAGCCGGGGGCTCGACGTGCTGGAAGCGCGCCACGGCCCGCAAGTCGCGCGCGATCTGGGCAAAGTCGCGCTCGAAGGGGCCGCGATCATCCGCGAGCGGGTGGCGCGCCATGGCATTGCCTGCGATCTGGTCGATGGCGGGCTGGGCGTGGCGCTCACCGCGCGGCAGATGCGCGGGCTGGAGCATGAGGCGAGCGTCTGGGCCGATCATGGCCATGGGGCGATCACCGTGCTCGACCGCGCGGGCTTGCGCGATCATGTCCGCTCCGACCGCTATGTCGGGGGCATTCTCGATCCCTTGCGCGGCCATTTCCATCCGCTCAACTTCCTGCTGGGCGAGGCTGCGGCCTTCGAGGCGATGGGTGGACGCCTGTTCGAGCATTCGCCGGTCGAGCGCATCGACGAGAGCAGCGACCATCCGCGCGTGGTCACCGCGCGGGGCGAGGTTTCCGCCGATTTTCTGGTCATTTGCGGCAATGCCTATCTGGGCGACGCGCTGCCGCGCCTGTCGTCGCGGATCATGCCGGTATCGAGCCAGATCGTGACGACGCCGCCCTTGGGCGATCTTGCGGAAAAGCTTCTGCCCAGCAATGTCTGTGTCGAGGACGCCAACTACATCCTCGACTATTTCCGCCGCACGGCGGACGGGCGCCTGCTCTATGGCGGGGGCATCGTCTATGGCGGGCAGGATCCGGTGAGCGTGGACGCCAAGATCCGCCCGGGCCTGCGCAAGACTTTCCCCGAACTGGCCGACGTGCCGTTCGATTTCGCCTGGAGCGGGACGTTCGCGATGACCTTGAGCCGCATGCCCGAAGTGGGGCGGCTCAATCCGCGCGTGTTCTTCTCGCATGGCGACAGCGGGCACGGGGTTACCACCACGCAATTGCTCGGGCGCCTGCTGGCCGAGGCGGTGGCCGGGCAGCACGAACGCTTCGATGTGTTTGCAAGGCTGCCCCACCTGCCGTTTCCGGGCGGGCAGGCGCTGCGCGCGCCGCTCAGCACGCTGGGTTCGCTATGGTACACGCTGCGTGACCGGCTGGGCATCTGAAGCGGAAAGGCGGGCGGCATTTTCGCCTGATTTTCCCTTTCGGATGACGATGGCCTGCCGCGATGATGCTCTTTCGCAAAAGCCGGTCCGGCGGCTGGATTCGTGGCCGGATTCGCGCTTGAATCATTGGACCTTGCGGGGGGTATCGTGCACACTCGTGTTGCACTGCGGCATCGCGGGGGCGGCTGTTCGGGGCGGCTCCTTGCGGTGTGGCGGTGTATCGTCGGTTACCCTGTGAATCCCGAGGGGGCCGGTCTTTTTCGATCTTTTGCCTGAGGACGATCGCAAATGCGTCGCATTAATTGGATTGTTTCTGCCCTTGCCGGTCTGGCTGCGAGTGTGACGGCGCCCGCCCATGCCCAGAACGCCGGGGCCGGTGCCGCCATGTTCAAGCAGCAGTGCCAGATGTGCCATGTGAACACGGCGGGCGCCAAGGGCTTTGCCGCGCCCAACCTGTTCGGTGTCGTGGGCCGCAAGGCCGCCAGCACCCCGTTCGCCTATTCCGCCGCGCTCAAGGCTTCGGGCAAGACCTGGGACGCCAGGACGCTCGATACGTTCCTGACCGCGCCGGGCAAGCTCGTGCCGGGCACGCGCATGGCCGTGGCGATCCCCGATCCCAAGAAGCGCGCCGACATGATCGCCTACCTCAAGACCCTGCACTGACAGGACGCCGCACAATGACCGCCCCGCTTCCCGCCGCTTCGCTCCCTTCCGTCACCCTGACGGTTGATGGCACACCCCGCACGCTTGCCGCCGATCAGGACATGCCCCTGCTCTGGGCCTTGCGCGATCTTGCGGGGGTGACGGGGGTAAAGTTCGGGTGCGGGGCGGGCCTGTGCGGGGCGTGCAGCGTGCTGGTCGAGGGCGAACGCCTGTTCGCCTGCCAGACCCCGGTCTCCGCCGTGGCGGGCAAGGCCGTGACCACGATCGAGGGCCTCACCGGCCAGCCGCTGGGCAAGGCCCTGGCTGCGGCCTGGGAGGAACTCGACGTGGTGCAGTGCGGCTATTGCCAGCCCGGCCAGATCGTGGCGGCGGCGGCCCTGCTCAAGGCCAATCCGGCCCCTGACGATGCCGCCATCGACGAAGGCATGAGCGGCAACTTGTGCCGCTGTGGCACCTACACCCGCATCCGCGCCGCGATCCATCGCGCGGCGCAACTGGCCAAGGCTTGAGGGGGCAGGCATGGAACAGGGACTCAAGGCTCCGTCTGCGTCGCGACGCGGGTTTCTGGCCGGATCGGCAGCTCTGGCCAGTGGGCTGGCTGGCGCTTTGGTGGTGCCGCTGGGGGCGGCTTGCGCGGCAGGGCCCGCGCCGCTTTCCATCACCGGTTTTCTCGCGGTGCTGCCCGATGGCGCCGTTTCGCTGGCCCTGCCCAAGACCGAGATGGGGCAGGGCATCCTGACCGCGATCACGATGATCGTGGCCGAGGAACTGGGCGTTGCGCCCACGGCGGTTCACGTTGCGATTCCCGAGGCCGACCCGGCCCGTTTCGCGCCCATCGACACCGGTACGGGCGGCTCGACCTCGATCCGCGAGTTGTGGAAGCCCTTGCGGCAGGCTGGGGCCAATGCCCGCGCCGCGCTGATCGGGGCGGCGGCCCGCACATGGAAGGTCGCGCCCGCCGGGCTCGTGCTGGATGATGGCGCGGTGGTCGATCCCGCGCGGGGGGGCCGTCGTCTGGCCTATGGCGCATTGCTGGCGCAGGCCATGGCCGCGCCGCTGCCGACCGATGCGGTGCCGCTCGCCCCGGCGGACTGGAAGATCATCGGCAAGGACACCCCCCGGCTCGATTCGGCGGCCAAAGTGCGCGGCAAGGCCGCCTTTGGTATCGACGTGCAAGTGCCGGGGATGAAGATCGCCACGCTGGCCCAGTCGCCGGTGTTCGGGGGCAGGCTGGCCCGCCACGATGCGGCGGCGGCAAAGGCCGTGGCCGGTGTCGTCGACGTGATCGCGCTGCCCGATTGCCTGTTCGTGACCGCGAGCAACCTGTGGTCGGCGAAACAGGGCCTTGCCGCCGCAGCGCCCGTCTGGGACGAGGGTGCCAATGCCACGGTCGGGCAGGCGCAGGTGATCGCCGCGATCGAGCAGGCCGTGCGGGCGCCGGGCGTGACGGCCAAGGCGCAGGGCGATCTGGCCGCCGCGCGCGCGGGTGCCGCGCGCGTGGTCGAGGCGACCTATCACCAGCCCTTCCTTGCCCATGCGACGATGGAGCCGGGCAGTTGCACCGCCCATGTGACGGCGCAGGGCGCGCAAGTCTGGGCCGGAAGCCAGGTGCCGACCGACGCCCGCGCGGCGGCGGCCCGCGTGCTGGGGCTGGCGCCTGAAAAAGTGCGGTTCCACAATTTCCTGATGGGCGGTGGCTTTGGCCGCAGGCTCGAAACCGACATGGTCGAGCGCACCGTGCAACTGGCGGCCAAAGTGGCCTATCCGGTCAAGCTGGTGTGGACGCGCGAGGAAGACATCCAGCACGACGTGGTGCGCCCGGCCTATGTCGACCGGATCGCGGCCGGGCTCGACAAGACGGGGGCGCCGGTCTCGTGGGAGCACCGGATTGCGGGTTCCTCGATCATGGCGCGGCTGATGGGCGACAAGTTTGGCGGCGTGGATGACGACGCGGTCGATGGGGCGATTGCGCCGCTCTATCCGGCCAGCGCCCGGCTGGTCACGTTTCGTCAGGTCGAAAGCTGCATGCCGACCGGCTGGTGGCGCGGGGTGGGTGGCCTTCGCAATACGTTCGTGATCGAGAGCTTTGCCGACGAGCTGGCCCATGCCGCCGGGCAGGACCCGCTGGCATGGCGGCTGGCCCAGATCACCGATCCGCGCGCGCGGGCCGTCCTGCAAAAGGCCGCCGCGCAGGCGGGCTGGGGCAAGGCCATGCCGCAGGGGGAAGGACTGGGGCTGGCCGTCCTTCACATCTGGGACACCTGCCTTGCCGCCGTGGCCCATGTGAAAGTGGGCGCGGACAAGCAGATTTCCGTGCCGCAGGTAACCGTTGCGGTCGATTGCGGGGTGCCGGTCAATCCGCTCGGGGTGCGGGCGCAGGTCGAGGGCGGGGTGACATTCGCGCTGTCCGCCGCGCTTTATGGCGGGGTGACCCTGGATAAGGGGCGGATCGAGCAGTCGAATTTCCACGACGTGCGCGCCCTGCGCATGAACGAGGCGCCGCGCGTGGCGGTTCATGTGATGCCCACCGACAATGCGCCGGGCGGCATGGGCGAACCGCCCGCCGCGATCATTGGCCCGGCGGTGGCCAATGCACTGTTTGCCGCGACGGGCAAGCGCGTGCGCTCGATTCCGCTTCAGGCGGGGTTCGAGGCGGCCTGAAAGGGCCCCGGATCAGGTCCGGGGCCCTCCGCAACCGTGGCGACTTTACAACCGGGACAAGGCCTCGCCCGCATCATCGAGCGCGGCGGCGATGGTGTCGACCAGCTGGTCGATCTGCGCATGGGTGATCACCAGCGGCGGGCTCATCACGATGGAATCGCGGATTGCGCGCACCATCAGCCCGCGCGCGATGCAGTGGTCGCGCACGATCGGCCCGGCTTTCCCGCCGCCGCCGTGGCGCCGGTTGGTGCCCTTTTCGGCAACGATCTCGACCGCGCCGATGAGGCCGAGCGAGCGTGCCTCGCCCACCAGCGGATGGGGCGCGAGGCGCTCGGCCATGGCGGCAGCCAGATAGGGGCCCGTGTCGCGCGCGGTGCGCCCGATCAGGTCTTCGCGTTCGAGAATGTCGAGGTTGGCCAGCGCCACCGCGGCGCAGACCGGATGGCCCGAATAGGTATAGCCATGGACGAATTCCTCGCCCGAGGCGCGCAAGGTTGCGACGATCTCGCGGCTGACGGCGGTGGCCGAGATCGGCAGGTAGCCCGAGGACAGCCCCTTGGCCATCGACACAATGTCGGGCGTGAAGCCGAAATGCTGGAAGCCGAACCAGCTGCCCAACCGGCCAAAGCCGCAGATCACTTCGTCGGCGACGAGCAGGATGCCATATTTGCGGCAGATCGCCTCGACCTTCTGCCAGTAGCCGGGGGGCGGGATGATCACGCCGCCTGCGCCCTGGACCGGCTCGCCGATGAAGGCGGCGATTTTTTCGGGGCCAATGGCCAGGATGCGGTCCTCGATGGCCTGCGCCGCGCGGGCGGCGAACGCTTCCGGGTCTTCGCCAAAGCCCTCGCCGAACGGATAGGGTTGCATCACATGTTCGATGCCGGGGATCGGCAGGCCGCCCTGCACATGCATGAAATCCATGCCGCCAAGGCTGGCCGAGGCGACGGTCGAGCCGTGGTAGGCGTTGTGGCGGCTGATGAAGACGCTGCGGTCGCCCTGGCCCTTGAGCATCCAGTAGGTCCGCACGAGGCGGAACACGGTGTCGTTCGATTCCGACCCGCTCGAATTGAAGAAGATGTGCTGCAATTCGCCGCCGTGTGCCTTGGCCAGCAGCCCGGCCAGACGCGCGGCCAGTTCGACCGGCGGGGGCGTCGCGGTGCGGAAGAAGGTGTTGTAATAGGGCAGTTCGAGCATCTGGCGATAGGCCACTTCGGCCAGTTCGTCGCGCCCGTAGCCCACGTTCACGCACCACAGCCCGGCCATGCCGTCGAGCAGGCTGTGCCCCTCGCCATCGGTGACCGTACAGCCTTTGGCATGGGTGATGATGCGGCTGCCGCCCAGTTCCTGTTGCAGGGCATAGCTCGATTGCGCGGGCAGGTGATGCGCGACATCGAGCTGGCGCAGGGCGGGAATGTCGTGATTGCGGAGAGAGGACATCGTGGACGCGGCCTTTCGAGTATCTATGATCACAGATAAGGTGCGTGCGACGGGGCGTCAACGGAAACGCACGGTTTTTGCGCATTGGACAATTCGCCGGTTGGTGAATTCGCAATCAGACTCTAGGATCGCTGCAAAGCCACAGCGAGTTTGGACAGGACAGGCATGAAGAACGGCGCCACCGGGGCGAACGGGCAGGGCAAGGCCGAGCAAGGCGCACCCGTGAAGGCGCCCGTGGATAAGGCACTCCCGGAGAAGACACTTCCAGAGAAGGCCCTCGCGGGTAAGGCCTCCGCAGCCAAGGTATCGGCCCCCAAGGCCAAGGCTGCCCCCGCGAAAGCCGGTCTCGCGAAGGCCGGCTCCGCGAAAGTGACCGCGCCGAAAGCTGGCCTGGTCAAGGCTGCGGCCAAGCCCGCGCGCACGCCCAGGGTTGCCAAGGCCGGTGCGAAGGCGGCTGCAAAGGCGTCTTCAAAAACCGGGGCGAAGGCTGCCGGGGCTGCGGTCGAGGAAGTGGCCGAGGCCACGTCCTCGCTGCGCGAGCAGGTCTACAACGACCTGCGCTATCGCCTGATCACCGGCAAGATCGCGCCGGGGGTGGGCATTTCGACGCGCGGCCTTGCCCAGCAGATGGGGGTCAGCCAGATGCCCGTGCGCGATGCGCTCAGCCGGATCGCGGCGGAAGGGGCGGTCGACATCCGGTCCAAGCGCGCGGTCATGGTGCCGCGCATGACGCTCGAACGGTTCGAGGAAATCATGCGCCTGCGCACCCTGCTCGAACCCGAGGCGGCGATGGCGGCCCTGCCATACATCAATGCCGAGCGGTTGCGGGCCATCCGCGCCGCCGACGAGGCGACCGATGCCGCGCTGGGCGAGGGCGACGTGAACGCCTACATGGAATCGAACTTCCGCTTTCACTCGCTGATCTACAGCGCGGCGCCGATGCCGCTGGCCAACCGCATGATCGAGAGCCTGTGGATGCAGTTCGGGCCGTTCATGCGCGTGGTCTATGGCCGCTATGGCACGGCCGCGCTGGTCGATCACCATCAGGCCGCCACCAAGGCCATCGCCAAGGGCGATGCCCGGGGGCTGGCCGAAGCCGTTCTGGGTGACATCGGTGATTGTGCCGACCTCATGCAGGACTGGGAACGGCTTACGCAGTGAAAACGGGCGCGGGTTGCTTCATCGGTCAGGCGGCCATCAGGCGCTTGCGGAACAGGCCCTTGATCAGCCAGGCTTCGAGGAAACGGCCGATCACATAGAGCGCGGCGAACAGGCCGGCAAAGACATAGGCCGGGGTCGTCGAGGGCTTGCGGGGGTTGGACTTTTTATCCTTGTCGCCATCCTTGGGCTTTTCGGGCGCGGGCATGCCCAGCGCCTTGTCGATCGGGTTCATCGGCCGTTCGACCTTCTTTTTCCCGACCGGCTTGCCGCTGGCGTCGACTTGTGCGGCATCGGGCTTTTCCGGGCGGGCAAGCAGCACGGTCAACTGGGCCAGCCCCAGAAACAGCAGCGGCGCGAGGAAGCACAGCAGCAGCGCGCGGCTGTTGAGGCGATAGCGCAGGATCGGGCCGGTCGGGCTTTCCTCGATGCGCAGTTCGCCATGGTCGAAGACCGCCATCTTGTCCTGCGCGGCCTGGTCCTTCTTGGTGAAGGTGAGCGTGGAGTCGCGCCGGGTGTGGCTGGTTCCGGCCTCTCCGAACAGGGGTTCGAGACGGTCGAAGGCCTCGTCGGCCGTTTGGCCTGGTGTGAGTGGCAGGCTACCCCGAACATGCCAGATCCAGTCGATGATACGCGCGTTCATGCTTTCTCCGTTGGGAGAGTGTGTCGGTACGGCCCGGATGAAGATCCGGGATGGGGTGGGGGTGTGAATGACCGGAGAGCGGGTGGCGGAAAGGCGGGGGGCTGGCGCCTTTCCGGTCCGTTTCATGCGGCTCGCAGGTTCATTCCGCCGGGACGGTGTCCGGATGACGGGCAAACTTGCCCTTGATCGTCTTCCAGGCGTCGGTGAACGGGAAGGTCATCTGTTCGCGCAGGCCCATGCGGCGCCCGCCTTCCATGCCCAGCACTTCGGCCTCGCCATCGACGCAGGTTCCGAACATGCGGTCGATGAAGATGTAGGTGCCCGAATAGTTGCTCCGGCTCGCCTCGAAATCGAGCGAGTGGTGCACGCTGTGATGCTCGGTGGTGTTGAACAGGAAGCGCCACCAGGCTGGCGTGTTGAAACGCACGTTGATGTGCTGGTAGGTGCTGATGGCCATGCCGATCCCGCCTGCGAGCAGTGCTGCGCGCGGCAGGAAATCGAAGAAGCCGCCGATACCCAAGCCGATCAGGAAGATCTCGACCGGATTGCCGACCGCGCCTTTGTTGATGTTGAGCTGGGTGATGTAGTGGTGAACCGAGTGGGGCAGCCACAGCGGGTACCAGTTGTGCATCCCGCGATGCATCCAGTATTGCCCGAAATCGAAGATGAACGAGATCAGGAAGGCCTGAACCAGAATGGGGAGGCCGAGAAACCAGTCGAACTTGTCCCAGTGGAAGAAGTGCTGGATCGATTCGACCATCACGCCAGAGCCGATATAGTCATCGACAATGCGGATCGCAGTATAGCCGAGTCCGACATAGAAAAGGTCGGTGGTCAATTCTTTCCAGGTCAGCTTCCAGCTGTCGTGACGCGGGAAGAGCCATTCCAGAAAAAGAAGCAAGACCTTGAAAGCAATGCCAATTCCGATTGCCACCGATGCCTTGGCGATGGAATTGGGTGCATAGCACCAGAACAGGATGATCGCGAAGAGCACCGCTGGCTGGAAATAGGTGAAAAATGCCTGCTTCACCGGCCCGCCCTCGACGCGGGGGACGTTTTCCCAGCCCACGGTGACCGGCGCCTGTGTTCCTATCAGCCTGTTACCTACCCGAACTCCGTTCATGTCCTAGCCCTCGTAATACTTGTCCACCCATGTCAGTAATACTTATTGTGGATAAGGTAATACGAACGTCGCCCCGCGTCTACAGTATAATGACAGCAGGGTGCGCACGATTGCGCAGGGAGGGAGAGCGGTCCGGTCGGACTGTTCAGGCAGGGGCGGCGGGTGTCCCGAGCAACTCGCCCACCGCGCGCCAGGCCTGGTCGATGGCGCTGTCGGTATAGGCCGCGCGGCCCGTGTCGGAATTGGCGAGCGCGATGGCGCCGAACGGGCGGCGGGCGACCCGGTGCGGGGCGGCGGGATCATCGTCGGTCCGGGCATCCCACAGCGCGTTGTATTCGGGCGCATAGCCATGGGGCCAGCGGTTGACGGTGATCGCGGCGATGTCGCGCGTGGCGTCGAAGCCATGGGGGCCGAGCGCGCGGGTGAGCAGGTCGCGCGCTTCGTCCTCGAAGCGGGCGAGATCGGTGGCCAGCAATTGCGCGCGGCCCGCGCGGCTCTGGTCGTGTTCGGGAAGGCCGGGCTGGTGGGGGATGTGGGTCAGGTGAACGAGGATCGGATCATCGGGTGAGCGTGGCCCCTGATGGCCGCCGATGGTCACCGGGCGGTCGAGCGAGGCGCTGTGATAGAAGGCCTGCGGGAACTGGATCGAGCCCAGCCCGGCCTTGGCAAAGGCGCGCCAGTTGTCGAGCGCGACGCTGACATAGACGAGCGGTTCCTTGACCAGTTCGTGCAGCGCGGCTTTCTGTTCGGCGGGGAGCGAGGGGACGAGATAGGGTACGATCATCGACCAGCAGGCCATCACGACATGGCGCGCGGCGATCTTGTTGGGTTTTTGCGCGTGGACGGTGACAAGATCGACGCCAGCCCCATCGCGGTTGACGGCGTGGACGCAAGGGGTCGACAGGCGCAGGCGCACGGCGTTTCCGGGGCGGTCGAGCGCGCCATAGTCGCAAGGGGCGAGGATCGATTGTTCGGGCGTGATGCCCGGCGCCATGAATCCGGGGATCAGCCGGGCGACCAGCAGGCGGGCGATCGTGGCATTGCCGTCGGGAAAATGGAAATCATAGCTGCCCCCGGTGCTGGCAAAGCCGCGCGGGGTATAGCCCATGCGCATCGTGCCGCCCTTTTCGAGCTTGAGGCCCTTGAAACCGGGGAAGAAACCGGTGCCCCAGGCATCGAGCGCGCAGATCCCGTCGGCCCCCACGCACCACCAGCCGAGCGGGCGGTTCTGGTAGAACAGCAGTGCTTCCTCGCCCAGCCCGCCGTGCTTCATCAGGTAGTCGCGATAGCTGATGGTGCTCAGGTAGTCCTTGCGCTGCGCCATCGGCATGGCCCCAAGCGGATCGGTGGCGCCCGCTTCGAGCGCGGCGATCTGGGCGCGGGCGGCGGGGGAGAGCGGGGCCTGCGCGAGCGCGTCGCCAAGGGGCCCCTCCTCGGGCAGGGGGACGAGCGCGTCGCGCCCGAAGTGTTCCTTGTCGAAGAAGGCCGCGCGGCCCAGGTGCACCCCCGCCAGCGTGCCATCCTCGCTCTCGCCATCGCCATAGCGGGCGGCCAGCGCGGGCACGTCGATGCCCAGCCGCCGCAGCAGGCCATCGGCTTGCGCGCTGTAGGGGGTGGGGCTTTCGATTCCCGCCGTGCCGCCGTTGAGGATCAGCCGGTGCCCGCGCACCATGAATTCGTTGCGCTTGGCGTGGCCGCCGAAATCGTCGTGGTTGTCCAGAATGAGGATTTTGGCGTCCGGGTGGCGGTCCTGATAGAACAGGGCGGCGCTCAGCCCGCTGATGCCGCCGCCCACGACGACCAGATCGTAAGTCTCGCTGGCCGGGCCTGCCAGCGCCTGGCCGACCTGTTCGCCATCGCGCAAGGCGTGGGCGACCTCGAACGAGCCGGGGTGGGCGCCGCGCATGCCGGTGCGCAGCGGCGGATAGAGGCCGCCCGGTTCGACCGGGTGGAGGGCGGGGGCGGCCTGTGCGAGGGCGCTGCCCAATCCCGTGGCCAATCCCGTGGCGAGTGTGGCGCCTGCCGCAGTGGTGGAGCGGACGAATGCGCGCCTTGAAAATCCATCGGTAAGGCTGTCGGTAAGTCCATTGGCGGAATGGTCGTCGGATGCCATGATCGCGGTTCTTCCCTGCCTGGGGGCTTTACCCTTGCCCTGTGATCACATATCACGATCAAAAGCAATGCCCGAAATCCAGACGGGCCAGACCATGAGGGCGACCATGACCACTACCCCGACCCCCGCCATGCCCACCGTCATGCCTGCCCATCCGACGCGAAGGGGGATTCTGGCCGGATTGGGCGCGGCGGCTGTGGGCATTTCGTTCTCGGGGCTGGCAGGCTGCAAGAAGAAGCCCGCGCAGACGCTCAATTTCTACAATTGGGATACGTATGTCGGCAAGAACACGCTGTCGGGCTTTGAAGAGGCCAGCGACATCGGCGTGAACATGAGCCTCTATTCCAACAACGACGAGCTGTTCGCCAAGCTGCGCGGCGGCAATCCGGGCTATGACGTGATCGTGCCGGGCAACGATTTCGTCCAGCGCATGGCCAGGGCGGGCATGCTGATGCCGCTCGACCACGCCCAGCTGCCCAACATGAAGAACATCCTGCCCCGGTTCCAGGACGCCCCGTTCGATCCGGGCCGCAAATATGCGGTGCCCTATACCTGGCTGGTGCTGGGTATCGGCTATCGCAAGTCGAAGGTCGATGGCGTGCCCGACAGCTGGAAATGGGTGCTCGATTCGCCGCGCTACAAGGGGCGCATCGCGGTGCTGTCGGATGCGGCGGACTTGTGCCGGCTGACCGAGATCTATCAGGGCGCCGACATGAACCGGTTCGACAAGGGGGCTCTTGCCAAAGTGCAGGACCTGCTGATCCGCCAGAAGGACAATATCGCCACGTTCCACGACGACAACGGGCAGGATCTGCTGCTCTCGGGCGATTGCGACATCGTGATCGAGTACAATGGCGATATCGCCCAGGTCATGCGCGAGGACAAGGATCTGGCCTTCGTCGTGCCCAAGGAAGGCTCGATCCTGCAATCCGACCAGCTCTGCATTCCCGCTGGCGCGCCCAATCCCAAGGCGGCCCATGCTTTCATCAACTATCTGCTGAGCGCGCAGGCCGGGGCCGACATTGCCCGCACGATCCGCTATCCCACCCCCAACGGGGCCGCGCTGGCGCTGATGGAGCCCGATTATCGCAACAACCCGGTGATCTTCCCGCCCGAGGCGGCGCTGGCCCGCTGCCAGTACGCCACCTATCTGGGCGAGGACGCCTATCGCGCGTTTCAGGATACGATCACCCGCGTCCGCGCGGCGTGATCGCGCCTCATTCGACAGGCCTTATTCGACCGGGTTTTCGGGGGCGTAGATCACATAGAACTTGCGATAGCCGGGCGAGGACCAGGTGCCCAGCCAGCCCTTGGGAATGCTCACGCTGTCCCCGGCCCTGACCGCAAGGACGGTGCCGTCCGCCGAGGTGAGGGTGACCCCGCCTTCGAGGAAGACCATGAATTCGTTGACCGGATAGCCTTCGCCGGTGAACATCTCCTGATTGGGCCCGGCGACCGAATAGGCCCCGCTCATGAACTTGCGATCAGCCGAATGGAGCTGGGGCAGGTCGGCCACGGCCACGCCCTTGTCGTCGGTCGAGTGATGGGCCTGCGCGCCCGCGAGGGCCCGGGCCACGGCGCTGCCGGCCAGCCGCGCGGGGTGGTTAATGCTGGCTGTCCCGGTACTGGCTGGCCCGGTGTCGGCCAGAGCGGGCGGCGCGGCAAGCGCGAGGGGGAGCAGGCTCAGGTTCAGGCAAAGCGCGGCGCGGGCAATCGGGCGCATCGGGATGGTCTCCTTTTGGCGTAACTGCGATCTCAATCGCCATTGTGGATAGCGCCGTCAATGACTCTCTCAGAGCCCGACCCAAAAGTCGGTCGGCGGAGGTTTGGCGAGGGATTTTGGGTCACCACAAGGAGGCTGAGAGCCCAGCGATGCTGGAAGCATCGTGGCGAACAGCCGACGCCGTGGTGGCACAAAAGACCCGCCAAACCGACCCGAAGGACTTTGGGGTCGGGCTCTCAGGGGGCTCTTGGGCACCATGGTGCGTTTGGGGCACCGTGCATTTCATGGTATGCAAGGCGCGCCCGAAGCGATGCCTTTTTGCAAAGGACTGGCGTGCACGACGATTATCTTTCCGGGAAGGCCATTCCGCCTTTTGCCGCCCTGCGCGCGTTCGAGGTGGTGGGCCGCGTGGGCGGTGTCCGGCGCGCGGCGGCGGTGCTGCGGCTCGACCATGCGGTGGTCAGCCGCCACTTGCGGACGCTGGAGGAATGGCTCGGGGTCAGGCTGATCGACCGGCAGGTGGGGCGGCTGGGCCTGACCGAGACGGGGCGCGCCTATCATGCGCGGATTTCGGCGGCGATGCTCGATGTCGTGTGCGCCACGCGCGAGATCATGGCCGAAGGGCAGGTCAAGGACTTGCGGCTGTGGTGCGTGCCCGGTTTTGCCGCGCAGTGGCTGTCCGACCAGATCGCCGCCTTCGAGCGGACCGGGCCGGGCTTTCAGGTCGAACTGCGCCCGACAGACCGCCCGGCCAACCTGATGCAGTTCGAGGCCGATGTCGACATCCGCTATTATGGCGATGGCTGGATGCCCGCACCGGGCGGGCCGGGGCTGGCCACGCTGGTTCTGGCACGGCCGCCCGTGCTGATGGTGGCGAGCCCGGCGCTGGCGGCGCAGTGGGCGGGCGCCGCACCGGCAGACCTGCTGCATGCGCCCCTGCTGCACGAGGAAGACCAGGAACAGTGGCGGTTCTGGTTGCGGCGCAATGGCCTTGCCGTCGAGGGGGCGGCCTTGCCCGGACCGCTGCTCTGGCATGCCCATCTCGCGCTGGCTGGGGCGCGGCAGGGGCGCGGGCTGGCGTTGACCAATCGCTATCTGGTCGCCGGGGATCTGGCTTCGGGGGCGCTGGTCGAGGTTTGCGTGCCGGGCATGCAGGCGGTGGCGATCGGCTCCTATTGCCTCGTGACGCGGGCGGATCGGGCCAGCAATCCGGCCATCGCGCGGCTGCGCACCTTTCTGCGCGAGCGGGCGGAATAGGTCTGCCCAGTGGGCTGGTGCATGGAGGGCACCAGTCGACTCGCCTTTTCCCCCTTCCGTGCGGGCGGCGCAGATCTGATGATCGCAGCTGTCATTGGATCGCAGGGAGTTCGAACACCGTCATGGCCACGCAGACCACGCAGCCCGCTTCTTTCGATGTTGCCAGCACGGCGGGGGTCGATCTCGACCATTTCTGGATGCCGTTCACCAACAACCGCTATTTCAAGGACAATCCGCGCCTGCTCGTGGCGGCCGAGGGGATGTATTACACCAGTTCCGACGGGCGCCGCCTGCTCGATTCGACTTCGGGGCTGTGGTGCGTCAATGCCGGGCATGGCCGGGCCGCGATCGGCGCAGCCGTGGCCGAGGCCGTGGGCACGCTCGATTTCGCGCCGACGTTCCAGCTCGGCCATCCGCTGCCCTTCCGTCTGGCGAGCGAACTGGCAAAGATCATGCCCGCCGGGCTTGACCGGGTGTTCTTCACCAATTCGGGGTCGGAAAGCGCCGATACCGCGCTCAAGATGGCGCTGGCCTATCACCATGCGCGCGGCGACCAGACGCGCTTTCGCCTGATCGGTCGCCAGCGCGGCTATCATGGCACCAATTTCGGCGGGCTTTCGGTGGGCGGCCTTGGCGGCAATCGCCGCCGCTTTGTCAGCCAGGTCTGGGGGGTGGATCACCTTTCGCACACGCAGGGGCAGGCCGTGCGTTTCCAGCGCGGGCTTCAGCCGGGCAATGGCGCGCTGGCCGACGAGCTGGAGGACCTGATCGCGCTCCACGGCGCGGAAACCATCGCGGCGGTGATCGTCGAGCCGATGGCCGGGTCGGCGGGCGTGCTGGTGCCCCCGCAGGGCTATCTCCAGCGCCTGCGCGAGATCACCAGGAAGCATGGCATCCTGCTGATTTTCGACGAAGTGATCACCGGCTTTGGCCGTCTGGGCGCGGCCACCGGGGCCGAGCTGTTCGGCGTGACGCCCGACATCATCACGCTGGCCAAGGGGCTGACCAATGCCACCGTGCCGATGGGCGCCGTGGTCGCCAGCCGCGAAGTGCATGATGCCATCGTCGAGGGTTCGCCCGAGGGGATCGAGTTCTATCATGGCTACACCTATTCGGGCCATCCGGTGGCGGCGGCAGCGGGGCTCGCCACGTTGCAGATCTATCGCGAGGAAGGGCTGTTTGCCCGCGCGGGCGCGATGGCGGCCAAGTGGGAAGAGGCGGTCCACAGCCTTGCCGATTGCCCTCATGTGGTCGACATCCGCAATCTGGGCCTTGTCGCGGGGATCGAACTGGCCCCGCGCGATGGCACGCCCGGTGCCCGCGCAACCGAAGTGTTCCAGAAGGCGTTCGACCGTGGCCTGCTGATCCGCGCGACCGGCGACATTATCGCGCTTTCGCCGCCGCTGATCATTTCGGGCGACCAGATCGACGAGATCGTCGGCACGTTGCGCACGCTGCTCAAGGACCTGGCCTGATCGGGACGCGGGCGCGAAGGTTGTTTCGCGCGGGTGTCGTCCCCATCTGGGCGGCACCCCGCGTGGCTTTGCGCCCCCTTCAAAGATCAGTGCTGACAAGGTGATACAAATGACCGCAGTCATGGAAAAGGCCCAGATCCGTCCCCAGCTCGCCCGTCCTGACTTGTGGCGCGAGGCCGCGTTCATCGGCGGAAACTGGCGTGAGGGCGCCGCGACCATCGCGGTCGACAATCCCGCGACCGGCGCGGTGATCGGCCATGTTCCCGATCTGGGCGCGGCCGACGCCGGGGAAGCCGTCGCCGCCGCCCATGCCGCTTTTGCGGGCTGGAAGCGCAAGAGCGCCAAGGAGCGCGGCGCGGTCCTGCTGGCCTGGGCGGCGCTGGTCAAGCAGCACGCCGACGATCTGGCGCTGATCATGACCGCCGAACAGGGCAAGCCTCTGGCCGAGGCGCGCGGCGAGGTGCTCTATGCGGCCTCGTTCCTCGAATGGTTCGGCCACGAGGCGCGGCGCGTGATGGGCGAGGTGATCGCCCCGCACCAGCCCGACCGCCGCCTTGTCGTCACCCGCCAGCCCGTCGGCGTGGTCGGCGCGATCACGCCGTGGAATTTCCCCCTCGCGATGATCACCCGCAAGGCGGGCCCGGCGCTGGCGGTGGGCTGTCCGATCGTGATCAAGCCTTCGGAACTGACGCCGTTCTCGGCGCTGGCGCTGGCCGTTCTGGCACAGGAAGCAGGCCTGCCCGACGGACTGTTGAGCGTGGTGACCGGACAGGCCAAGCCCATTGGCGAAGTGCTTACCACCGATCCGCGCGTGGCCAAGTTCACCTTCACCGGCTCGACCGCGGTGGGCAAGCTGCTGGCCGCACAATGCGCCGGGACGGTCAAGCGGGTGAGCCTCGAACTGGGCGGCAACGCGCCGTTCATCGTCTTCGAGGATGCCGATCTCGATGCGGCGGTCGAAGGGGCGCTGGCCTCCAAGTTCCGCAACACCGGGCAGACGTGCGTCTGTGCCAACCGCTTCCTCGTTCACGAGGCGGTCCATGATGCCTTTGCGCAAAAGCTTGCCGCGCGGGTTGCGGCCATGCGGATGGGCCCCGGCCTCGAAGGGCCGGTCGATCAGGGCCCGCTGATCGACGAGCGCGCGGTGGCCAAGGTTGCTGCCCATGTCGCCGATGCAGTGGCACGCGGGGGCAAGGTTCTGGCGGGCGGCGCCGCCGCGCCCGAACTGGGCAGCCGGTTCCATGCGCCCACGGTCATCGCCGATGTTCCTGCCGATGCCCTGCTCAACCGCGAGGAGACCTTCGGGCCGCTGGCCGGGCTGATCCGCTTTTCGACCGAGGCCGAGGCGGTGGCGCTGGCCAACGATACCCGTTCGGGGCTGGCCGCCTATGCCTATACCGCTGACGCCGGGCGCCAGTGGCGCCTGACCGAGGCGCTCGAATATGGCATGGTGGGCATCAACACCGGGCTGATCTCGACCGAAGTCGCGCCGTTTGGCGGGGTCAAGGAATCGGGGCTGGGCCGCGAAGGCTCGCATCTGGGCATGGACGACTACCTCGACGTCAAGCTGGCCTGCATCGCGGTGTCGGAGGCTTGAGCGTCTGATCCGAAACTGTCGTTTCGGATCGTTCGGCACCGGCCCGCTCCCCCACCGAAATTCGCCTCTTCGGCGAATTTCGATCAGACTATGTGCCACAGGAGGCTTGCCCCCTGTCGCCGGGCTATGGTCAAGGCGGCAGGGGGAAGGTATTCCGGCGCGCCCCTGTTTGCGCGCTGAAGGAAGACCATGATCCATACCGACCATGCGGCCTTGCGGGCTGCCCATGCTGCGGGGGGCGGGCTGTGCACGGTGGTGGGCATCGATGGCAGCTTTTCGCGGCGGGTCGGCGCGCAGATGACCCTTGCGGGAGAGGCCATCGCCGGAAGTCTGGCCGATGTCTGCCTTGAGCGGCAACTGGCCAATGACCTGACCGGGCTGGTGCCGGGCGGGGACGTGCTGCTCCAGCGCTATGGCCGCGGCTCGCCGATCATCGATTTTCGCCTGCCCTGTGGCGGCGGGCTCGACATCCTGCTCGATCCCGCGCCCGACCGGGCGGCGCTGGCCCGGACGGTGGCCGCGCTCGATGCGCGCCAGCCTGCCAGCCTGCCGCTGGCCCTGCCCGAGGGGGCTCCGGCGCATCTGCTGCGCGAGCGGCCCTATATTCCGCCGCTCTCGCTCATCCTGTTCGGCGAGGGGGCCGAACTCGATGCCACGGCGGCCCTGGCCCGCACGATGGGCATCGCGACCACGGTGTTTTCCAAGGATCAGGCCGCTTACGAAGGGCCCGAATTGTTGCGTCTGGGCGGGGTGCCGCCCGAAACCGTGCGGCCCGATCCGTGGACGGCGATTCTCCTGCTGTTTCACGACCATGAGTGGGAGCGCGCGCTGCTCGGCTGGGCGCTCGATACCCCGGCTTTCTACATCGGCGCGCAAGGGGGCCTGCGCGCGCGGCAGGCGCGGCTGGAGGATCTGGCGCGCGATGGGCTGGGGCCGGACAGGCTGGCGCGGATCACCAGCCCGGTCGGCCTGATCCCGCGCACGCGCGAGCCGGGGGTGCTGGCGCTTTCGGCGCTGGCCGAGATCATGGGCGCCTACGAGGCGCTTCACCCGCTGGCCTGATCCACTGGCCTGACCAACTGGCCTGAATGGAGATCAGGCGCGCGCGTCGAGCAGGGCTTGCGCGCGGGCGAGGTCTTCGGGGTGGTCGATGTCGAGCGCGTGGGCCGGATCGAGCGCCAGCGCGGGCGCGCCGCGCAGCAGGGCCCCCGCGCCGCGATCCCCCGACAGGGCCCTGAGCGCGGCAAAATGGCCTGCGCCAAAGATCGCGGGCGGCAGGACTTGCCCGCCACATTGGCTGGCGATGCGGTCCCCGTCGAAGGCGGCGGCCAGCGCGGCGAAATGGGCTGGCGGCACCATCGGCATGTCGGCCAGCGCGATCAGCACGGCGTCCACATCCTCCAGCGCGGCGACACCTTGCGCCAATGAGCGCGACAGCGGCGCGCCGGGCGGATCGAGCGGGATCGTCTCGAAGCCGGGGAGGGGTGGCACATCGGGCCCGGCAACGACCACGCGCCGCGCCAGCGCCAGCCCGGAAAGCGCGCGCGCGACATGGGCGACCACCGGCTGCCCGCCCAGATCGGCGGCCAGCTTGCCCCCGCCAAAGCGGCTTGCCCGCCCCCCTGCCAGCACGAGGGCGGCCAGTCGCAGGGGAGGGGGGATGGTTCCGGGCGCGGGGGAAGGGGGCGGGGGGCCTAGGGGCAGGGTAATGTCCTTTCGCGCCCGGAACGGGTGGGGCTTACTTCTTTTCGGCTTTGGGGGCCTCCGCCTTGGGAGCAGCGGGCGTTTGCGCGCCGGTGACGGGCGGCGGTTCGTGCGTTGCCGGTTCCCCGGTCACCGGCTGTTCGTCGCCCCAGCCGCCGCCGAGCGCGAGGAACAGTTCGATCTGGTCCATGGCGATCTCGTGGCGCGATCCGACCACGGCGGCCTCGGCCCCGAGGGCACCTTGACGGCTGCCCAGATCGGCGCTGATGTTGGCGCGGCCCGCTTCGCGCAGGCGGCGGGCCTGGTCGGCTGCGGTGCGCGCCGCCTCGAGCGCGGCATCGAGCGCTAGGTGGCGGTTGTGGTCTTCGGCATACGTGTTGAGCGTGGTTTCGGTCTCGCGCAGGGCGCCCAGCACGACACCGTCGAAGTGCGCCAGCGCGCCCTTGGCCCCGGCCTTTTCCGCGCGGACGCGGGCCCGCATGCCAGCGGTCGGGATCGACCAGTGGATCAGGCTGCCCAAGGCCCAGTTGTTGGTGAGCGCGGTGCCCAGGTTGCGGACAAGGCCGACCGAGCCGCCCGAAACCCCAAGGCTGACCGACGGATAGAGGTTGGCCGTGGCCAGGCCGACGCGGGCCGTGGCGCCGGCCAGCCCGCGTTCGGCCGCGCGCACATCGGGGCGGCGGCGCAGCATCGCGGCGCCATCGCCGATCGGCAGGGGCGCGCGCAACTGGGGTACCGAACGGCAGGCTTCGGCCTCGCGCGGGTAGTCGGTGGGCACCCGGCCCATCAGCGCGGCAAGGCGATAGAGCGAGGCGCGCGCGGCGGCGCGATAGGCCGGAAGCGTGGCCTGCGCCTGGGCGAGGCGGGCCTCTCCGGCGGTGACATCGGGGGCCGCGCTGCGCCCGGCACGGGCCATGCGGCGGTTGATGTCGAGCAGGCGCTGCTCGATGGCGATCGAGCGCACGGCGAGGTCTTCGGCTTCATGGGCCGCGCACACGCCGACATAGGCCCGCGCGACATCGGCGGCGACCGTTACCTTGACGGTATCGCGGATCGAGGCGACTTCCTCCTCGTCGGCGCGGGCGGCCTCGATCGAGCGGCGGATGCGGCCGAACAGGTCGACCTGATAGGTCGCATTGCCGCCCATGTCGGCCAGGCTGGAGACCGGGACGTGCTTGAACTGGAGGAAGGATTCCCCCGAAAGCTGGGTGTAGGAGTAGCTTGCGTCCACCCCCATCTCGATATCCTTGGCGCCCCGCGCCACTTCGGTCAGGGCATGCGCGCGTTCGAGATTGGCCGAGGCCACGCGCAAGTCGGTGTTGGCGGCCAGCGCCCCTTCCTCAAGGCTGTCGAGCACGGGATCGTCATAAAGGTGCCACCAGCGCGGGGGCAGCGGTTCGCTCGTCGTCAGCTCGGACCCGGCCGGGACAGACCCGAACGCGCCCTGGGCCTTGGGATCGGCAAAGGCCGAATCCTTGGGCAGGTGATAGTTGGGGCCGACGGCCTTGCACCCGGCCAGCGCGAGCAGCGCGGCGCCGACCAGCAGGCGCTGGCCGTTCGGGCGCATCCTGCCCCTTGCGGGGGGTATCGTGCGGGGAAGCTGCTTCACTTGGCCGGCTCCGAGGCCTGTTCGGCCACTTGCGCGGGCGCTTGCGCCGAGGGCTGGGCGATGGGGGTGGAGGCGGGCTTGAACAGCGGCACGTCGTCGGGCGCGAGGGTGACCGAGGCAGTGCGGCCCGCGATCAGCGCGACCCCGGCGGGATGCTCGTCGATGGCAATACGCACCGGCACGCGCTGGGGCAGGCGCACCCACGAGAAGCTGGGGTTGATCGCCGGAAGCAGGTTGGCGCTGCCGGTGCGGTCGTGATCCTCGATGGCCATGGCGATCGAGGTCACATGGCCCTTGAGCAGGCGGTGCTCGCCCATCAGGCGGATCGTGGCGATCTGGCCGACCCGGACGTGGGGCAGCTTGGTTTCCTCGAAATAGCCTTCGACGCGCAGCGAGCCGCTGTCGACCAGACCCATGACCGCCTTGCCGGGCGAGACATAGTTGCCCGGACGCAGCGACTGGTCGGAGATCGTGCCGTCGACCGAGGCGCGCACGACCGTGCGGGTGAGGTTGAGCTTGGCCAGATCGCGCGCCGAGATCGCCATCGAGCGGGCGGTGTTGGCCTGCGCGAGCGCGGCCTCGGCTTCGGCGACGCGGGTGTCGCTCTGCTGGGTCACTTCGAGCGGGACCAGATCGCCCAGCGCGTGGTTGCGCTTGGCCTCGCGCTGGGCCTCGGCGAGGGATACGCTGGCGCTCTCGATCCCGGCATTGGCCTTTTCGATGGCGTCTTCGGCATCGCGCAGGGCCAGTTCATAGCGCGAGCGGTCGATCTCGAAGAGCACGTCGCCCCTGTGGACCGGCTGGTCGTTGACCACCGCCACGCGGGTCACCAGCCCCTGAACGTCGGGCGCGACCTGAACGACATCGATGCGGATGCGCCCGTCACGGGTCCAGGGATCGGCCTGATAGTGGTTCCACAGCAGGCGCGAGCCGAGCGCGGCGACGACCACCAGTGCGCCGGTGACGCCGACCTGGATGGTTTTGCGAAGAGCAGGAGAGGCAGAATTGGGCATCACAACCATCCATTGATCAACTGGGGAAAGCGCACGAGCAGCGCCCAGCACGCCACAAACAGGGCCGTATCGAACAGGACCGGGTGCCATACCCAGCGGTAGAACCGCAAGGCCATCAGCACGCGGTGAATGACCAGCGCCACGATCAGCGCCATGGTGGCGGTGACCGGGGCCGACGCGATGAAGAATTCACCGAAGTTGAATTCGGAAAAAGCGGGGGAGAAGGTCATGCCGGAAGCTCCGCCGGGCCAGTCGTTGGGAAATGCAGCACGGGGCTGGGGCTATTGGGGAAGAGATTGCGACGGAAGGCGATCAGCGCGGCGACGGCATGGGGACGGTCGCGTGCATCGGGATGGCCGAAGGGCAGCGGCTGGGGATCGAGGTCCATGCCATCGCGCAGGATCAGGCGCAGCGCGCGGTCGATGCGGTGGAGCAGGCGCTCGTCGGGCGGGGGCGGCGCGTCGGGCCGCCACGAACGGAAGTAGCGTTCGGCCTCGCGCAGGAGGATCGAAAGCGCGCGCTGCTGGCGCAGGGGCGCGCCGGTGCGGGCATGCTGGATCGCCACCAGATTGAGCGCCAGACGCACTTCGCGAAGGCCTTCCTGCGCGGTGAGGACGCCTTCGGTGTCGGTGCTCAGGCGCTGGGTGAGCAGCGCGGTCTGGTCCATCACGCGGGCCAGAACCTGTGACGGGTCGGGCGCGACGGGGCTGGCCGACAACCGCACGAGGTCGCGCTGGAGCGAACGCAGCAGGCGCTTGATCGCCACGTCGGTGCCCAGATTGCGCAGGCCTGCGGTAAAGCCCGCGGCCAGAATCACCGCCAGCACCTGCCCGATGTTGGCGTTGATGAAATGCTCGAAATCCTGCTGGTAGGTTTCCTGGATGCTGACCGCGGCGCAAAAACCCATGGCCATGGCCGTGGCCTGACCGGCCAGACGCGGGTTGCCCACGCAATAGGCAATGGCCAGCAGCGGGGGCGAGAGCACGATGGCCATGGCGAGGAAATCGTGCACCATGGGCAGGATCGCGAAGACATAGACCCCCGCCATCGGCACGCCCAGACAGATCGCCACGCCAAAGCGCAGGATCATCGGGACCGGATTGTCGAGCGAGGCGAACAGGCAGCAGAACACGGCGGTCATCGCCGCCGCCCCGGCGCCGTCGGCCCAGCTCGAATAGATCCAGATCACGCAGCAGGCGAACACCGCCGCCGCCGCCGCGATGCCGGCCATCAGGGCCTGGCCGAAGTCGCGATGCAGGCGGAAGGCCGCGCGCGGGCTGCGCAACGAGGCCAGAATGGGGGCATCGGGGTCGCGCAGGTGATTGAGCGCCTGACGGCATTCGCCCAGCAGGGCAACGACCTGGGCCAGGCGCACGCGATAGCTGATGACCAGCAGGTCGTGCCAGTCGGCGGTGCGCGCATTGGCAAAGAGCGTGCTGTCGGCCATCGAGAGATCGGGCAGGGCATCGCTCGGGCTGCCTGCCGCGAGCCAGTCCTGGGCGGCCATCCGCGCACGGTCGAGATCGGGGTCGGGGTTTTCGGGCACGGCGGCGATGGCCGCGCGGCGGTCGGACAGGCCCGAGAGCAGGGGCAGCAGCAGGACCATGCGTTCGAGCAGTGCGCGCACCGTGCCGGTCGCCTCGCGCCAGTGCGAGGTGTCGAAGGGCACATGGGTCGTCATCAGCGCGCAATCGACGACGTCGACCGCCAGCTGCTGCTGCTCGCGCGGGGTGCGTCGCGGGGCGTCGCGGGTCAGGCAGTCGGCCAGCCAGGTCTCGGCATCGCGCATCCAGCGCTCAAGGCGTCCGCCCAGCGGGACCGAGACCGATAGCGGCATGATGATGCTGTGGGTGAGCGTGGCGGCCACGATGCCCAGTGTGATTTCGGTCACGCGGGCAACGGCGGTGTCGAACACGCCATAAGGATTGTTGGTGCTGGGGAAGGCGATGATCGCGGCGGTATAGCCCGCCAGCATCAGGGTATAGGACCGCGCCGAACGGTCGAGCAGCGAGATCGTCAGGCACAGACCGACCCACGCCGCCAGCACGCCCGAGAGCAGCAGCGGCCATTCGAACAGGCCCGGCACCACCGCCACGGCAAAGGCTGCGCCTGCGAACGTGCCGATCACGCGGAAGATCGCCTTGGAACGGGTCGCCCCGGCGAGCGGATTGGAGACGATGAACACCGTGGTCATCGACCAGAACGACATCGGCAGGCCGACCCACAGCCCGATCCACAAGGCCAGGAACGCGGCCAGCACCGTCTTGAACGCGAACATCAGCTGCGCAAAGTTCGGAGGCCGGATCGAGGAGAGGAGCTTTACCGGCAAGGGCTTGGTTCCATAAGAAAAGGCATGATGGAAGGGCGGCGCGACGACATGGGGATGGCCAATCTTGTGAAACGTGGTCTTGTGTACGTCTGCCTCAGGCCACCGACAAGGTCACCGTTACATTGTCCCGGACGGCATGGCTGTAGGGGCACTGGGCATGGGTGGCGGCCATCAGGGCCTGGGCGGTTTCGCGCTCCATGCCCGGCAGGCAGGCTTCGAGGGTGATCGTCAGCGCAAACCCGCCCGCAACGCGCGGGCCGATGCCCACTTTGGCGGTGACCGTGCTTTCTGCCGGGATCGCCGGATGGCCCTGGCTGCGCAGCGCGCGCATCGCGCTCAGGAACGAGGCGGCATAGGCGCTGGCAAACAGCTGTTCGGGATTGTTGCCATGGCCGCGTCCGCCCAGATCGGCGGGCAGGTCGAGCCAGGCGTGAAACGTGCCGTCGGCCGTGGACACGCGCCCTTCGCGGCCACCCGTGGCGGTGGCGGATGTTTCATAGATCGGGGCGGTCAACATGGGGCAGAGTCCTCGGGTCGCACGGGCGGGGCGTCCGGTCGGGTTGGTATGGTCCCGATCTAATCTTGTGCAGTGCAACAATCCAAGAAGGACTCTGGCCATCAGCCATAAGTTATCTTATGGATTGGGCCATGTCGCTCACCCGCCTGCGTGCTTTTGTCGAGGTCTATCGCCAGCGCTCGTTCACCACGGCGGCGCGCAACCTCGGGCTGTCGCAACCGGCGATCTCGCAGGCCATTGCCAGTCTGGAAGCCACCGTGGGCCGCCCCCTGTTCGAGCGGCACGGGCGCGGGGTGGTGCCCACCGGGGCCGCGCGCGACCTGGCCTCGGACATTGGCGACCGCCTCGATCAGGCCGAGGCCGCGCTGGCCCAGGCCCGCGCGCGCTCGGCCGAACTGGCCGGGTCGATCCAGATCGTGGGCCATCCCGACTTCCTCGCCGAAGTGGTCGCGCCCCAGCTCGGCCCCTTGCTCGAAAGCGGCATCCGCGTGCGCCTTCAGGGGGGCAGCCGCACCGAGATCGAGCAATGGCTGATCCATGGCGAGGCCGATCTGGGCGTGTCGAGCTTCCCGGTGACCGACCGGCGCCTGCGCGGCGAGCAACTGCGCGAGGAAGGCGTCCATGCCGTGGCCGCGCCTTCCGTCGTCGCGCGCCTGCGCACGGCACTGGCGGCGGGGAGCGATCTGCCGACCTTTCTGGCGGGGCTGCCGCTCTTGTCCTATGGCCTCGACCATCCGCTGATCGAGGAATGGCTGCGGCGCCACGGGGTGAGCCAGGACCATGTTTCGCCCGCGCTGGTCGGGCAGGATGTGCGCAGCCTGCGCGGGCTGCTCGAAGATGGCCATGGCTGGACGGTGCTGCCCGAATACCTGTGCCGCGACCGCCTCGAATCCGGCGCGCTGGCCGAAATTCCTGCCCCTCAGCTCCATACCGGCCAGACGGACTATGGCCAGCCCGATCATGGCAAGATCAGCTATCACCTGATCTGGGCGCCATCCGCCCTGCGCCAGCCGCGCGTGGCCCATGTGCGCCACGCGCTGATCTGGCGGCTCTATCGTCGGTAGGGGGGCGCCGGTAAGGGGCGAATTTCCGGATCAGATTCTCAATTCGGATGCTCGTCGACGTCCTCGTCGGCCCAGATCACGTGGGAATCGATTTCCAGCTTGATCACCGCCCGGATCGCTTCGGCGCGGGCGGCCACTTCGAGGCGGGCGGCGTCGTGCGCCTGACGGCGGGCGAGCAGGGCATCGGCAAGGTCGATGGCGCCCAGTTCCTGCCCGCGCGCGGTGCGCTCGGCGGCCTGTGCGGTCGATCGGGCCGAGGCGGCGATGCCTTCCCAGGCGGTGCGGCGGCCACGGGCATTGGCAAGGTCGCCATTGGCCATGGCCTCGACCTGACGGCGGACATTGACCAGATCGAGCATGCCCGCGCTGGCCTGTGCGCCCGCTTCCTGCGCGGCGGCCTTGCGATAGCCGCCCCCGATCGGAATCGAGAGCGTCAACCCGGCCCCGCGTTCCTGGCCGCCGCGTTCGCTGAACACGCGCAGGCCAAGGCTCGGGTCGGCGATGCGGTCGCGCTGCGCGCGGCGGGCGAGCGTGCCCAGCCGCGCGGCCTCGCGGTCGGCAGCGCCGATCTCGTGGCTGCGACTGACCACCAGGTCGCGCAAGGTGACAAGGTCGGTGGCCGGGGTCGGGATGTCGCCCAGCGCGGGCGGCTCGACCGGCAGGGGCAGGTCGGGGAAGTTGGCGGCGAGCAGGACACGGGCCTGATCGACATCGGCCTGGCTCATCGCCGCCGCGCCCTGTGCGCCATCGCGCGCGGCGCGGGCCTGGTCGACATCGAGATCGGCCGCATCGCGCAGGGCCTTGCGCCGGGTGACGGCGGCCAGCGCGCGGTCGAGCACGGCCAGATTGGCCATGTCGGTGCGGTGGAGTTCGCCTGCGGTCAGCCAGTCGAACCAGAGCTGGACGAGCATCAGCGAGGCCTGATGGCGGCTGTCCTCCATGCGGTTGTGCGCCACCTCGATGCCCAGGGCCCCGGCCTCGCGGTCGAGGCGCCCCTTGCCGGGCAGGCGGAACGGGCGCTGCACCGAGCCGTCGAATTCGGGAAAGGTCTGGTTGCTGCTCGTGCCGCGAAACTGCTCGTCATAGGCCGTGCGAAACTGGACGCTGCCGTTGACGGTCACTTCCTGCGTGCCCTTGGCGAGCATTCGGGCCGCGGCACGGGCAGCATCGACACGGGCCCCGGCGGCCTCGACCGTCGGGTGGTTGTCGAGCGCGGCGACGACGGCAGCCTCGGGCGGGAGGTTGGCCGGGGGAATTTCGGGCGCGGCCAGGGCGGGGGCGGAAAAGGCCAGCGCGAAGAGGGCCAGCGCCGAAACGGACATGCGAAACGGGTGCATCAGGCGATCCTGCCCCGGCTGTGAACGGGAACCGCATGCCAGCGCACGGGCGCGCGGCAGCGGGCGGAACGGGCGGTCTCGACCAGCCGGTCCAGCTGGTCGGCCGGTGCGATCAGGTCGAGCACGGCGCGGCGCAGCAGGCCTTCGACCAGCTCGCCGGTGTCCGCATCGCCATAGTCGTGGCCCAGCACGCGTTCCTCGCGCCAGTGGATCGGGCCCGGACAGGCCTCGCGCAGCGCGAGGGCGAGCGGCTCGGCATCGGCCAGAGCGCAGGCGAAGCTGACCAGAAGGGCAGGAGCGGTGGTATCAGGCATGATCAGGCTCCCGCAGCGGGTTGGTCTGGTCTTCCTGCTCGGCCTTGCTCTCGCCCAGCCGCTCGAACAGGATCGGCAGGAGGATCAGCGTGAGCAGGGTCGAGGTGACGAGGCCGCCGATCACCACGATGGCCAGCGGCTTCTGGATTTCCGAGCCGGGCCCGGTGGCAAACAGCAGTGGCACGAGGCCGAAGGCGGTGATGCTCGCGGTCATCAGCACCGGGCGCAGGCGGCGCTCGGCCCCCACGCGCACGACGTGTTCCATCGGCAGGCCTTCCTCGCGCAACTGGCGGAAATAGGCCACCAGCACGAGGCCGTTGAGCACCGCGATGCCCAGCAGCGCGATGAACCCGACCGAGGCCGGCACCGACAGGTATTGGCCCGAAGCCCACAGCGAGATCACCCCGCCAACCATCGCAAAGGGAATGTTGGCGACGATCAGCCCGGCAGCGCGCAGCGAGCGCAAGGTGACGAGCAGTACCCCGAAGATCAGCAGCAGCGCCACCGGGATCACCAGCATCAGCCGCGCGGCGGCACGCTGCTGGTTCTCGAACTGCCCGCCCCAGACGATGCGATAGCCGGTCGGCAGCGGCACCTTGGCGGCGACTTGCGCCTTGGCCTCGTCGACGAAGCCGACCAGATCGCGCCCGCCCACGAAAGCCTGGACGAGGGCGAAGCGCGAGGCGTTCTCGTGGTCGAGCTTGACCGGGCCCTGACGGCGCGAGACATGGGCCATGTCGGCCACGCGGGCGACCACGCCCGATGGGGTGACCATCTGCATGTCGGCAAAGCGGGTGGGGTCGTCGCGCAGGGCGTCCTGTCCGCGGATCACGATGGGGATGCGGCGCTGGCCTTCCGCGACGATGCCCGCAGGCATCCCTTCGACCGCGGCGCGCAGGGTGTCTTCGAGCTGGTCGACGGGCATGCCCAGCCGTCCGGCGGCGACACGGTCGACATCGAGCTGGAGATAGTCGACATTGTCGTTGGCCACGGTCAGCACTTCGGAGGCCCCGCGCACGCCGCGCAGGGTCTTCTGGATGCGCCCGGCCAGATCGGCCAGAACGCGCGTGTCGGGGCCGAAGATCTTGATCGCAAGGTCGCCGCGCGCGCCGGTGAGCATTTCGGACACGCGCATTTCGATGGGCTGGGTGAACGAGGTCTGCACGCCGGGCAGGCCATCGACGGCGTGGCGGATCTGCTCGACCACGAAATCCTTGTCGCCGCGCCATTCCGACTGGGGCTTGAGCACGACGAACGTGTCCGTCTCGTTGAGGCCCATGGGATCGAGGCCGATTTCGTCCGAGCCGGTGCGGGCGATGGCCTGGTCGACTTCGGGAACGGTCTTGATCGCGCGTTCGACCGCGCGGTCGATGGCCAGCGACTGGTCGAGGTTGATCGTGGGCAGCTTGGTGAGCTGCACGATGACCGAGCCTTCGTCCATGGTGGGCATGAAGGTCTTGCCCACCGCGCCATAGGCAAGGCCCGCCAGCACGAGGCCCAGGCCCGCCACGCCATAGACCATGGTCTTGCGTTCAAAGGCCCCGGCCAGCAGGCGGCGATAGCGCGGGGCGAGCCAGCGCATGACCGGCGGTTCGTGATCATGGCCCTGCTTGAGGCCGAACGAGGCCAGCACGGGCACCAGCGTGAGCGCGAGCAGCAGCGACCCGGCCAGCGCAAAGACGATGGTGAGCGCGACCGGCGCAAAGAGCTTGCCTTCGAGGCCCTGAAGCGAGAGCAGCGGCAGAAACACCAGCGCGATGATCACGATGCCCGCCGAGACCGGCACGATCACGTCGCTCGTCGCGCGCAGCACGAGGTTGAGGCGGGGGAGCGCCTCCTTGTCGCCCTGCCCCGTCTGGCGTCCCGTCTGACTCAGCCGCTCGACGACATTCTCGACGACGACGACCGCCCCATCGACGAGCATGCCGATGGCGATGGCAAGGCCACCCAGGCTCATCAGGTTGGCGGTCAGCCCGAACAGGTGCATGAACAGGAACGTGATCAGCGCGGCCATGGGCAGCGTGGCCGCCACGATGGCCGCCGCGCGCCAGTCGCCCAGAAAGACCACCAGCAGCACGATGACCAGCACCGTGGCTTCGAGCAGGGCTTCCTCGACCGTGCCGACCGCGCGGCCGACCAGATCGGAGCGGTCGTAGAACGCATGGATCGAGGTTCCGGCGGGAAGCGCGTGCTGCAATTCCTCGACCCGCGCCTTGACACCCGCGACGACCTTCTGCGCGTCGGCGCCGCGCAGGGCGATCACGAGGCCCTCGACGACCTCGCTTCCGCCATTGCGCGAGACCGCGCCATAGCGGGTGAGGCTGCCGGTGCTCACGCTCGCCACGTCGGCCAGCCGCACGACGCGCGGGTCGCCGCTCGGCCCGGCGCGGCTGGCGATCACCAGCGCGCCAAGGTCGGCATTGGTCTGGATCGCGCCGACGGTGCGCACGATCAGGGTTTCCTCGCCGCTGACGAGGCGCCCGGCGCCATCGTTGCGGTTGCCGCTCTCGATGGCGGCCTTGATGTCGCCGATGGACAAGTGCGCGGCGGCCAGCGCCGTGGGATCGGGGCGCACTTCATAGGTGCGGACATAGCCGCCCAGCGCGTTGACATCGGCGACGCCGGGCACCGTGCGCAGGGCCGGGCGGATCGTCCAGTCGAGCAGTTCGCGCTTCTGCTGGAGCGAGAGCGGCCCCTCGATGGTGAACATGTAGACATCGGACAGCGGGGTCGAGATCGGCGCCATGCCGCCCGAGACCGAGGCGGGCAGATTGGCCATGACCCCGGACAATCGCTCGGCCACCTGCTGGCGGGCCCAGTAGATGTCGGTGCCGTCGGTAAAGTCGATGGTGATGTCGGCAATCGCATATTTGGCCGACGAGCGCAGCACAGCCTGCCCCGGAATGCCGAGCATTTCGGTTTCGATCGGGGCGATGACCCGGCTTTCGACTTCCTCGGGCGTCATCCCCGGCGCCTTGAGGATCATCTTGACCTGGGTCTGGGCGATATTGGGATAGGCATCGACCGGCAGGCCGAGGAAGGCCCATGTGCCCAGCGTGGCCACGGCCAGCGCAAGGCCGAGCACGACGAGCCGGTAGGACAGCGAAAGGGTGACCAGCTTGCGCAACATTGCCGGGCGCCCCTCAGTTGCCCTGGGCCAGCGCCTTGAGCGCCGCTGTGCCATGGACCACGACGGCATCGCCCGCCTTGAGCGCGCCGGTCACGACCACCTGCCCGTCGGCGGCACCCAGCCGGTGGACGATGCGCCGGACATAGCCGCGCGGGTTGGCCACGAAGACCACGTCATCGGTGCCCAGCGTGGTGACCGCGGCCTCGGGAACGGTGATGGCCCCGTCCGACCTGGCGTCGGTATTGGCGCCGGTGTTGGCGCTGGTCGTAGCCGGGCCCCAGACGGTGATGGTGTCGACCCGGCCCGCAACGAGGCCCGGACTGGCGGGCAACTGGGCCTTGAGCATGGCCGAGCGGGTGGCCGGATCGATGGCATTGCCGACCGCGGTGACCGTGCCGCGCACGGCTTCGGCACCCTGACTCCCGGTATTCTGGCCCAGACGGACAGTCATGCCGGGGCGGATCTGGCCGATCAGGCGCTCGGGCACTTGCCCCGTCGCCTCGTAGCGGCCCGCCGCGTCGATCACGAAAGGCGCGCTCGTGCCGTCGAGCGGCATGCCGGCCTGAATGTCGGCCTTGGTCACGCGGCCCGCGATGGGGGCGGTGAGCGTGTAGGTGCCCCCGCCCCGGTTGCTGCCGACGAGGCGGAGGATGCGGGATTTCTCGGCGACATCGGCCCCGGCTTCGGCGGCAAGGGCGCGGGCCTCGTCGGCGCGGGCCCCGGCGATGATTCCCTCGCGCGAAAGCTGGTTGAGGCGCGCCGCGCTCGACCGGGCGACCCCGGCGCGGGCATTGGCGCGCGCCAGATCGGCCGACAGGGTCATCACGTCGCGGCTGGCGACAACGGCCAGTGCCTGCCCGCGTGCCACAGTGTCACCCTCGACGACGAGCGTGCGCAGCACCGTGCCGGGCAGGGTCGCGGCGACAGCCACGCGGGCATTGGGCGGCGGGGCGATGGTGACGGGCAGATCGGCGAGGGGAACCTCGCTGGCGGGCTGGGCGGGCGCGGTGACGATGCCCAGCGCACGGGCCTTGGCCGGGGCGACCAGCAGCAGGCCATCGGGGCGAACCGCTGCGGCCCCGACGGCATCGGGGGCTTCGGATGCCGTGGGCGCCTGTCCGTGCGGGGCCAGCAACCACCAGCCGCCTCCAGCCAGAACAAGGGCACCACCTGCTGCGAGAATCGTCTTCATCTGCATTCTGCCCCGCTAGAGCACCGGCCTGACGACAGTCTGACAGGGCTGGCAGGGACAAGTGCCAACGGCACTTTACGACATTACTGAGGAAGGTTCGCAGTTCCGGGCGTGACAGGTTCGGGAAAGCGCAGGATCAGCGTGCGGGCCGGTTGGTCGGTGGCCAGCGCGCCGCCGTGGGCGGCCATGATCCGCTCGACGATGCTCAGGCCCAGCCCTGCGCCCTCGCGGCTGGCATGGTCGGCGCGGGCATTGCGACGGGTGAGGCGGGCGAGCGCTTCGGCTGAGAGGCCCGGCCCCTCGTCGGCCACGCGCAGGCAGGGGCCCGGCCCTGCCGAAACCCGCACGAGGCCGCCGGGCGGGGTGACGCGCACGGCGTTTTCGACAAGGTTGCGCAAGGCGGCGGCGACGGCTTCGCGATGGCCGACGATCTGGTGCCCGGTGAGGGGGGAGGGGGCCTCCGGGCTGTCCATCAGTTCGATCTGACGCCCGGCGGCGATCACTTGCGGGGCGAGCCGCACGACGACATCCTCGGCCACGCCCGCCAGTGAAAAGGCGGTGGGGCGCTGGGGGGTATCGGCCTCGGCCTCGATCTGGGCGAGCAGCAGCAATTGTTCGACCAGCCGGTTCATCGCGGCGATCTCGTGGCGCAAGTGGTCGCGGTCGAGCGGCTGGGGATCGTCGAGATGCATGGCCATGATGGCCAGCGGGGTGCGCAATTCGTGGGCGACATCGGCGGCGAAGGCCTCGTGCCGGGCGGCGGCGGCATCGAGCCGGGCGAGCAGCTGGTTGATGGATTCGACGAAAGGCGCGACTTCGACCGGCAGTTCCCCGACCGGCAGGCGCACCCCGCGCTGGGCGGGCGCGGTGGTGATCGTGCGGGCGGTGTGGGCCAGCGGGCGCAGCGCGCGGTTGATCACCAGGCTGGTGGCCAGCAGCGTGGGCATGATCACCACCAGGATCGGCAGCATCACATGGTCGCGCATCTCGCGCCAGGCCACGCTGGTATCGGGCCCGGTCAGGTCTTCGGGGGTGATGTCATATTCCCAGAACAGCGCGAAGACGAGCGTGGCCACCGCAAAGACGCAGATAAACCCCAGCCCCACCGACAGGCGCAGGCGGATGGAGCCTCCCTTCACGACTTGCGATCTTCGAGCAGGTAACCCAGCCCGCGGATGGTGTGGAGCATGGCGCCCAGCCCCTTGTCCTCCAGCCTGCGGCGCAGGCGCGAGACAGCGGCATCGACCGCATTGGGCGAGACCGGCTCGTCGAAATTGTAGAGCGCGTTCTCGATCTGGCTGCGCCGCACGACACTGCCCGCCCCGCGCATCAGCACTTCGAGCAGGTCCGCCTCGCGCCGGGTGAGATCGACGCGGTCTCCGCTCACGCTGGCCTGCCGGGCACCGGTGTCGAAGCGCAAGGGGCCGACCTCGATCACCGGGTTGGCGCGCGGGCCCGGACGGCGCAGCAGCGCGCGCAGGCGGGCGGCGATTTCGGCCGGTTCGGCAGGCTTGACCAGATAGTCGTCGGCGCCCGCATCGAGCCCGCCGATCCGGTCGTCGAGCGCGCCGCGCGCGGTGAGCACGAGCACGGGCAGGGCAAAACCGCCCGCCCGGCGCCGCTCCAGCCAGGCCCGCCCGTCGCCATCGGGAAGCCCCAGGTCGAGCAGCAGCGAATCAAAGTCGGCACAGGCCAGCGCTGCGTCGGCGGCTTCCAGCGTGGGGGCCAGGTCGCACACGATCCCCGCGCGCGTCAGCGCCTCGCCCACCAGCCCTGCCAGCCGTTCATTGTCCTCGACGATCAGTACCCGCATCGTGCCATCATAGGACGGTCTTGCGCAAAAGGCAGCAGCGCGATCGAAAGGCCATGAAAGTGCAACATTTTGATGTTGGAGAGCGCAGGAAGGGGTCGCGGACGCTCCGGCGCCGGGGCGGCGTCCGGGGATCGGCGGCCGGAAGGAGCAATCATGCGGTTTTACACCCCGGCACATGACCGATTCTTGACGATGCGCCCGCTCACCCTCTAGCGCGCGAGAGAACCTTGCAGCCGGAGTCGGTCCCGTTCGTCAGATTGCCGCCTTGCCCTATCGCACCATCGGTGACGGCCTTACCGCACCGATCGAAGTCCTTCTCGTCACCTCGCGCGGGACTGGCCGCTGGGTGATCCCCAAGGGCAATTCGGGCAAGGGCGAGGCCGCGCACGCCGCTGCCGCCCGCGAGGCCGAGGAAGAGGCCGGCGTGATCGGGGCGATTTGCCCCGCCGCGCTGGGCCGGTATGAATATCGCAAGACCTTGCGCTCGGGCGCGGCGGTCATGGTCCAGGTCCAGGTCTTTCCCCTGGCCGTGACCGAGGAACTGCCGCGCTGGGCCGAGGGCGAGCAACGCACACGCCAGTGGTTTTCGCTTGCCGCCGCCGCCGAAGCGGTCGACGAGCCGGACCTTCAGGCATTGATTCGCAGCTTCAGGGCCACGGAATTCCGGGCTCTGGCGACCACCGCACCGCTGATCCGCCGTCTGGGCAGCGTGAAAGAAAGACTGGGCATGTTTCACTGGTTCCAGAACCTGTTGCCGCGCCAGGGCAACTTCTTCGAGTTGTTCGAGGCGCATGGGCAAACGCTGATCGCAGGCAGCGGGGCGCTTGCCCGCCTGCTTCAGGGCGGGCCGGGCATGGCCGACCACATCCGCGAAGTGGCCGAGCGCGAGCACGATGCCGATGCCATCACCCGCGAGGTGCTGGTGACCGTGCGCCGCACGTTCCTCACTCCGTTCGACCGCGGGGCGATCACCTCGCTGATCAGTGCGATGGACGACTCGATCGACCAGATGCACCAGACCGCGCGCGCCATTGCCCTCTACGAAGTGACCAGCTTCGAGCAGGAAATGAGCGACATGGCCGCGATCATCGTCGATTGCGCGCGCCTGATCGCCGAGGCGCTGCCGCTGCTGCGTTCGATCCACGCCAATGCCGCGCGCCTGCACGAGCTGACCGAGCGCCTCGTGCGTCTCGAAGGCAAGGCCGACGAGATCCACGACGCGGGCCTCACCAAGGCATTCAAGACCCATGCCGAGGCCGCCCCGATGCGCTTCTTCATCGCCCGCGAGATCTACAGCCACCTCGAAAAGGTGGTCGACCGCTTCGAGGATGTCGCCAACGAGATCGACGGGCTGGTCATCGACCACGCTTGATCGGTTGGGCCTGACCGGCTCCTGAGGGACTATTCTGTCATGAACCATGTAGCCGTGGCGCTGCCCCTGATCATCGCGCTGGTGATCATGGCTCTGGCGTTCGACTTCATCAACGGGCTCCACGATTCGGCAAATTCGATTGCCACCGTGGTGTCCACGCGTCTGCTCACGCCGGTCCAGGCCGTGCTGTTCGCCGCCTTCTTCAACTTTGCCGCCTACTTCACCTTCGGCCTGAAAGTGGCCGAGACGGTGGGCAAGGGCATCATCGACAAGGACGTGATCACCCCGCAGGTGATCTTCGGCGCGCTGGTGGGGGCGATGACGTGGAACGTTATCACCTGGTGGCGCGGCATTCCTTCCTCGTCGAGCCATGCGCTGATCGGCGGCCTGCTGGGCGCGGGCACGATGCACGCCGGGACCGGGGCGATCGTGTGGAAGGGCGTCACCTCGACGACCTCGGCCATCGTGCTTTCGCCGGTGGTCGGGCTGGTCGTCTCGATGCTGCTGATGCTGCTGTCCTCGTGGATGTTCGCCAAGACTTCGGCCAAAGTCGCCGAAGGCAGCTTCAAGCGCCTGCACCTCGTCTCGGCGGCGGCCTATTCCATCGGCCATGGCGCCAACGACGCGCAGAAGACGATGGGGATCATCTCGGTCCTGCTCTATTCGCAAGGGCTGCTGGGCGGCACGTTCCATGTGCCCGGCTGGGTCGTGCTCTCGTGCTATGTGGCGATGGGCATGGGCACGCTTTCGGGAGGCTGGAAGATCATCGAGACGATGGGCAGCCGGATCACCAAGCTGTCGCACCACCAGGGCTTCTGCGCCTCGGCGGGCGGTTCGATCATGCTGTTCGCGGCCAGTGCCTTCGGTATCCCGGTCTCGACCACGCATACCATCACCGGCTGCGTGGTGGGCGTGGGCGCGGCGCGGCGGGCTTCGGCGGTGCGCTGGAGCGTGGCCCAGCGCGTGGTCGTGGCCTGGCTGGTGACGATCCCGGCTTCGGCCTTCGTCGGCGCGCTGTTCTACGAGATCGCCAGGGTGTTCTGAGGGCCCTGTATCAGGTGCGCCCTGTGCAAGTGATCGACGGGGGACCCCATGTGGGCAGAAGGCGGGGCGAAAGCTCCGCCTTTTTCCGTTTGGCGGGCCTGATTTCACTCTGGCGCAAATCCACCACGGACGGGCCGGGAATGCGGGTGAAAAAAAAGGCCGGTCAGATGACCGGCCCTGGAAAGTTTGGGAGAGGATGCCTGAAAGGCCCGCTCCAAATGGGTCATCGACCGAGTCGTTGCAAATGCGAAGAGCGGATTCGCAATTGTGTTTCATGCAACTGTCGGCAAAATTCCGGCGATCCTGTGAAAATTGCCGGTTCTCGTGTTGGACAGCGCGCTTGGCCCTGCCTTAGAATACCCACAGATGCATCGCGCATGGAACCAGAGGAATATCAATGTGAAGAAGCTTGGGCTTGGTTTACTCGTCGGCCTTGCGGCAGCCACGACGGCGCCCTGCGGGGCTCTCGCGCAGGACGCGCATGCAGGGGGCGAGGCTCTCGTACCCGTCGCGCCCGCGCAGAAGCCGGGTTTCGATCGCATCCACGAAGCCGACTTGCGCGCCGATCTCGGCTTTCTGGCGTCCGACGGGCTCGAAGGGCGCATGTCGCTCGCGCCCGGCGACGATGCCAGCGTGCAATGGATTGCAGCTGAATTCGCCAAGGCCGGTCTCGTGCCCGCCGCGCGCGATGCCGATGGCAAGCCCAGCTACCTCCAGAGCGTCCCGCTGGTCGAATATCGCCCGAACAGCGCGGCCAATGTCCTGACGCTCAAGAGCGGGAAGGGCAGCCAGAGCTGGAAGGCGCCCCATCTGCTCGGCGGCTATCGCGACGACATCGACCTGACCGCGCCGCTCGCCTTCGCCGGCTATGGCATCACCGCGCCGGGGTTGGGCTACGACGATTACAAGGGCCTCGACGTGCGCGGCAAGATCGTGCTGGTCTTCGAGCACGAGCCGCAGGAAAACGACCCGGCCTCGCGCTTTGGCGGCACCGGCAACACCCGCTATGCGACCAACCGCGTCAAGGCGCTCAACGCGCAGGCCCATGGCGCGCTGGCGCTCGTCGTGGTGGCCGAGCCCAACCGCAAGCACCCCTCGAACTTCGACCGCCAGCAGCGCATCGGCGGCAGCGCGCGCCGCGTGCCCGGCCTGCCGGTCCAGACGCTGGTCGACGATGAACTGCACATCCCGGTCGTCACCGTCGACGATGGCGTGGGCGCGCAGCTTCTGGCCGGCGCGGGCGCCAGCCCCAAGGCGCTCCAGGCGGCTATCGACAAGGATCTTTCGCCCCAGGGCCGCGTGGTGGCGGGTGAAAGCGTGAGCCTTCACCTCGAAAACACCGTGCGCAAGCGCGGGATCAGCTGGAACGTGGTCGGCCTGCTGCCCGGTTCCGACCCGGCGCTGAGCGCCGAGACGGTGATCGTGAGCGCCCATCACGACCACGATGGCTCGAACGGCCCTGAAATCTGGCACGGCGCCGACGACAACGGCTCGGGCACGGTCGGCGTGGTCGAACTGGCCCGCGCCTTTACCGCCAATGGCGCGGCGGGCCTCAAGGCCCCGCGCCGCTCGATCCTGTTCAGTGTCTTCGCCGCCGAGGAACGCGGGCTGCTGGGCGCCTACTACATGGCCGCTCATCCGCTGCGTCCGCTCGCCACGACCCGCGCGATGATCAATTTCGACATGATCGGCCGCGACGAGGCGCCCAGCGAACAGACCACCGGGCTGATCGAGATTCCCGCCGACACGACCAACCGCCTGAACCTGATCGGCGCCAACTACAGCCCCGATTTCAGCCGCACGGTCCACGAGGCCAACCGCTCGGTGGGCCTCACCCTCGACGATCGCTTCGACCACGAGAACGCGCTCAACGTGTTCTTCCGCAGCGACCAGTTCCCGTTCGTGCTGCATGACATTCCGGCGTTCTGGTTCTTCACCGGCTTCCACCCGGACTATCACCACACCACCGACACCGCCGACAAGATCGACTATGCCAAGATGACGCGCATCCTTCAGGTGTCGTACCTCTCGGCCTGGCGCTTTGCCGACGAGGCCAAGGGGCCCGCTTTCATCGCCAACCCGCCGGGTGCGAAATAAGATCAGGCCTACGAAACAAGATCAGGGAGGGGGCGCTTGCCCCCTCCTGCATACGGTTTTCCAGAACAACAGGATCAGGATCATGGCTGCAAAACGCATTCTTCTCCTCGCCGGTGATTTCGTCGAGGATTACGAGATCATGGTGCCCTTCCAGATGCTCACGATGGTTGGCCACACGGTCCACGCCGTGTCGCCGGGCAAGGCGGCGGGCGACCAGATCGCCACGGCCATCCACGATTTCGAGGGTCATCAGACCTACACCGAAAAGCGTGGCCACAATTTCACGCTCAACGCCGCCTATGCCGACGTGAAAGAGGCTGATTACGACGCCCTGCTGATCCCCGGTGGCCGCGCGCCCGAACAGCTTGGCACCGACGCCAGCGTGCTCGACCTCGTGCGCGCGTTTGCCGCAGCGGGCAAGCCGATCGCGGCGGTCTGCCACGGCCCGCAGCTTCTGGCCGCAGCCGGGGTCATCGCAGGACGCAAAATCTCGGCCTATCCGGCCTGCCGCGCCGAAGTGATCCTGGCCGGGGCCGACTATGCGACCCTGCCGATGGACGGCGCGGTGACCGATGGCCCCTTCGTGACCGGCCCGGCCTGGCCCGCGCACCCGGCGTGGATTGCCCAGTTCCTGACCCTGCTGGGCACCCGCATCGAACCCTGAGAGCAGCTAAGCTTAGGGCCGGTGGCGTTCCGAAACGGGGCTCCACCGGCTTTCTTTGTTGCCAGCCCCCTTGCGACGGGGTTCAGGCAGCGCACGCGTGCGCCACGATCAGCGCGTTCGCTTTGTATCGGCGATGTCGGTGTGGAAAGTGGTGCTGGGGACGGAACCGTGAAATTTCAATAATAACTTGATAAACAGTGATGAAGTGAGATTCGATTTTTGGTGTGGCCCCCAATGTGGCCCCCATTCGGATCGTGCTGACCCACTTTACCCAACAGATTTGTACGTCTCTGTATGCTGCTGAACGCCTGTAATCAGGCGTCCTGAATGCCTTTCCCGGTGGAGCTACGCCAACTCTCTCAGAAGGATTTCCGCCTGTGCGAGAACCGTCTGAACGGCTTCATCCGCCAAGTCCGGCGGGTAGCCATATTTTTTCAGGATGCGTTTCACGAGCACCCGCATTCGCGCGCGGGCGCTTTCCCGCTGGTGCCAGTCCACGGTCACGTTGCCGCGCAATTGTTCGAGCAATTCGTGGGCGATCAGCCGGAGCTTTGCGTTTCCCATCGCCTGCACGGCGCTCTCGTTTTCGGCAAGGGCATCGTAGAAGGCGACTTCTTCGGGGCTAAGCCCCTGTTCCTCGCCCCGCGCGCGGGCGGCTTGCATGTCCTTGGCCAGCGCGATGAGTGCCTGAATCATCTCCACGGCGGAAATCGCGCCCGTATGATAACGGGCCACGGCTTCTTCCAGCCGGTTGGAGAATGTGCGGCTTTCAACCAGGTTGGTTTTGGACCGGCTGACAATCTCGCCGTTGAGGAGCTTCTTCAACGCTTCGAGCGCAAGGTTCTTTTTCTCCATCTTCCCGACTTCCATCAGGAATTCGTCGGAGAGAATCGAGATGTCGGGCGACTGGATGCCCGCGACTTTCAGGATATCGATGATTTCCGAAGAGGCGACGGCCCGGTCCACCAATTGCTGGACCGCAAAGGCGCGATCCTTTTCGCTGATCTTTCCGGTCGCCGTCGTCTTGGCCAGCGCCGCCCGGATCGCCTGAAAGAAGCCGACCTCATCGCTGATGGCCCGCGCTTCGTCGCTGCCAGAGGCCAGCGCATAGGCTCTGGACAGTTCCAGCACCATGTCGAGATAGCGGCGATGGGCGCGCTTCTTGTCTTCGGCATCCTTTTGCCGGGCGGCTTGCACTTCCTGCCACTTGAGCACCCAGTCGATCGCCCCGCCAAGGCAGATCAGGCGCTCGCGCGGTTGGCCGTCGATGCCGGGCCGATAATCGAAGCCGTGGAAGAGGTCGCAAATGGCCTCATACCGTTCCATCATCGCGGCAACGGGGGCGGCTTTATCAATGCCGGTCTTGTCGCGGTCTGAATCGGTATATTGGCCAAGTGCGCTACGCAGGTTTTGCGCCACGCCGATGTAGTCCACCACCAGCCCGCCGGGCTTGTCCCTGAACACCCGGTTCACGCGGGCAATCGCCTGCATCAGGCCATGGCCGCGCATCGGCTTGTCGATATACATCGTGTTCATGCACGGCGCGTCAAAGCCGGTCAGCCACATGTCGCAGACGATCACCAGCCGCAGCGGGTCGTCCGGATTGCGTGCCCGCCTGGCAAGGTCGTCCCGGCGCTTCTTGGCGCCGATATGCTGCTGCCAGTCGAGAGGGTCGGATGCGGCCCCGGTCATCACGATCTTGACCGCGCCCTTGTCGTCGTCGGTCGAATGCCATTCCGGGCGCAGCGCGATGATGTGATCATACAGCGCCACGCAGATGCGGCGGCTCATGCAGACGGCCATTGCCTTGCCGTTCATCGCCTCGATGCGCGCTTCCAGGTGGGTGACCATATCCGCAGCGACCTGGGCCAGCCGCTTGTCGGCCCCGACCAGCGCCTCCACGGCGGACCACTTCGCCTTCATCCTCTCGGCTTCGGTCAGCGAGGCATCTTCGACCAAGGCTTCGATTTCCGCGTCGATGAGGGGCTTTTCATCCTCGTTCAATTCGATGCGGGCAAGGCGGCTTTCATAGAAGATCGGCACGGTGGCGCCGTCTTCCACGGCGCGGCTGATGTCGTAAATGTCGATATATTCGCCGAAGATGGCAGGCGTGTTGACGTCTACCGCCTCAATCGGGGTGCCGGTAAAGCCGATGAAGGAGGCGTTGGGCATCGCCTGCCGGATATAATGGGCATAGCCATAGCGCCTGAGGCCGGTTTCCCGGTTGAGCCTGGATTCAAAGCCATACTGGCTGCGGTGCGCTTCGTCGGCGATGACGATGATGTTGCGCCGATCCGACAGCAGCGGAAAACTCTCTTTCCCGCGCTCGGGCGAAAACTTCTGGACGGTGGTGAACACCACGCCGCCCGCCGCCTTGTCGAGAAGCTGCTTCAGGTCCTGCCGGCTGTTCGCCTGCTCGGGGTTCTGGCGGATCAGGTCGCGGCACAGGCCGAAAGTGCCGAAAAGCTGATCGTCCAGATCGTTGCGGTCTGTCAGGACAACCAGCGTCGGGTTTTCCAGTTCTTCGGATTTTACCGCCAACCCGGCGAAGAACGCCATCAACAGGCTCTTGCCCGAGCCTTGCGTGTGCCAGATGACCCCGATCTTGCGATCCCCGTCCGGGCGGGTGGCCTCCACCGCCTGTCGTACCGCCTTTTGCGCGCCGTGGAACTGGTGATAGCCCGCCACGATCTTGAACGGGCCGCTACCATCTTTGGCTCCCCTGTCGCCAAACACGATGAAATCGCGGATCAGCGCCAGCAGGTTTTTGCGGGTGAACACGCCGCGCAGCAGCGTTTCGAGTTCCGGGGTTCCGCGATGGGCAAAATCCTGCCCGTCCACCGTGCGCCACGGCATGAAGCGTTCCGCATCAGCCGTGATCGATCCGATCCGCGCTTCCATCCCGTCGGACGTGACCAGCACGGCATTGGTGCTGAACAGGCTGGGGATTTGGTGAAGGTAGGTTTGCAGCTGGTTGAAGGCGTCGGCAATCGTCGCATTCTGCGAGGCGGCATTCTTCAGTTCCAGCACGGCGAGCGGCAGGCCGTTGACGAACAGCACCACGTCCGGGCGGCGATTGGTGCGGTTCTCGACCACGACAAACTGGTTCACGGCCAGCCAGTCGTTGGCGTCCGGGTTGCCAAGGTCGATCAGCCAGATTTTGGTGGACGCGGTCTTGCCGTCATCCCCGCGAAACTCGACATCGACGCCTTGGGTCAACAGCTTGTGGATGCGCCGGTTTTCCTCGACCAGCGAGGGAAGCTCGCCGGTCAGCACGCGGCGCACCGCCTCGTTGCGCGCGGCTTCGGGCGCATCGGGGTTGATCCGCGCGACCGCCGCCTCCAGCCGCCCGACCAGCACGACATCGCCAAACGAACGCCGCTCCGGCGCGCGGCCATCGGGCGCGATGACCGAGCCGGGGAGGCAGGACCAGCCAAGCTCTCGCAGCGTTTCGAGCGCTGCCTGTTCGACAATGTCTTCGGTGATGCTCATCTCGACCGTTCACCATGCGTGGGGGAGGGCGCGGGCCGGGTACGGCGGCGTCCGGCCATCAGGTGGCCTCGCCCTTGGGCACAACGCGCACCGCGCCGGACATCAGCCGGGGCAGGAGGTAGTCGCGGGTTTCGGCGAGGGTGCGGTTTTCTTCATCGGCGGCTGCCGCACGTGCCCACAATGGAGTGACCAGATTATCGAATGCCTTCCACAATGGCTGATTAGGAGTGACAATTTTCATTTCCCCCAACGCCTTTCTGGAAAGTTCAGTTTGACCTGTGCTCCCTTCACCCATCGATTCAATTTCTGGTTGCAATAACCGGAGATTGATACCGAGATAATATAGTCCAATCTTGGACTGGTCAGCGCGAATAACGGTTAAATGGCTATCGGCAATCGTGATTTTATCGACATGCCATATTTGCGCGACGCGGCCAAGCGTTCCAACGCCGGTTGAGTTGACCACGATATCGCCGAATTTTAATTCGCGACCAGTGATTGATCGGGCGTTTATATCGTGTTTGCGTGCAAGGGAAAAATTAACTTTTCCATCGCGAACGCACTTCTGGTTTAACACAATCACGCCTTCGTTCACGGTGTATTTTGGAGAAATTCCGCGTCTCAATTCTGATGTTAAATTGCCTATGGTCTCCATTTTCCACCCCACCGGCAAGCCATCATCGCCGAAGGCGGCGGGGAAGAGGGCGGCGAGTTGTGCGGCGCGGGCGGGGTCTGGGGTCAGGCCGCCCATGATCGCTTGCCAGTCGGCCTCGCCAGCCGCCTTGCCCCCCGCGCTGCTTTGCAGTGCAATCTTGCGACGCACGGGGCCGAAATCGACAAACCAATCCCGAAAGATTGCCTGCGCCATTCCCTCCAGCGTCTCATTCATCCGCCGGTTGAGTTCGATTTTTTGATCCAGAAGCGACAGCGTTTCAGCAATGGCCTGCTGAACCTCTTTGCCGGGAATCGTTACGATCAGCTTGTTGAGATCACCTGCCGCCAAGTATGGCAGCGCACTGCCTCGGCTAATGTTGTTGAAGTCAATTCCCTCCAGCACATAGAGCAAGAATGAAGGATTGATGTCGCCCGTTGGTACGGCGCTCATCATGTTGTTGTCGATGATCGTTTCACGCACCAGAACACGTCTGCGATTAGCTCGCAGGGCTTCACCGATCTTTGCAAAAACCACCGATCCGGACGGGTGCAAACGATACTTGGAAGCGTCGGCTTTTTGTATCCAGTTGTTCGACCGTTGAATGAACCTCTCGTTGCCAGGCAGGTTCATGTCGCTGACCTTGATGAAAGGATATTCCCCTGCCGCGATCCCCTGCTTTTCTTTTGGGAAAGCATCGCCCGCCTGAAATTTGCACAAGCCGCCAAGTGGCGTCTCGACCCACTCAGTCATTCGCGGCCACTCCGCCAAGCACAATTTCAATGGCTGTGGACAGGTCTTGAGCGGCAGCAAATTGCTCGCTCAGCTTAGACCGCAAATCGGAAAACCGTTCTTCAAACGACACCCCGTCATCTTCGGCATCTTCCGCCCCAACATAGCGCCCCGGCGTAAGCACAAATCCATGATGGCGGACTTCCTCAAGGGTCGCTGATTTGCAAAAACCGGGAATGTCCTGATATTCTTCAAGCTCGGCATCTGGCTTGGCCCGCCAACGGTGATACGCTCCGGTGATCGCGGCCATGTCACTTTCGGAAAACTCGCGGCGGGTGCGGTCCACCATGTGGCCAAGGTTGCGGGCATCGATGAACAGCACTTCGCCGCGCCGGTCGCGATGGCCATTCGCGCTCTTGTCGCGGGCCAGGAACCACAGGCAGGCGGGAATCTGCGTGGAGTAGAAAAGCTGGCCGGGCAGCGCGACCATGCAATCCACCACGTCGCCCTCGATCATCGCCTTGCGAATTTCGCCCTCGCCCGATTGCTGCGACGACATCGAGCCATTGGCCAGCACCACGCCCGCCGTTCCGCGCGGGGCCAGGTGGTGAAGGATATGCTGCAACCATGCGAAGTTGGCATTGCCTGCGGGCGGCTGGCCATATTTCCAGCGAACGTCGCCCTCAAGCTGGGGCTGCCACCAGTCCGAAATGTTGAACGGCGGGTTGGCCATCGCATAGTCGAACTTGAGCGTGGGGAAGGCGTCGTTCAAAAACGACCCTTCGTTGTTCCACTTGATGTCCGCATCGATGCCGCGCACCGCCAGGTTCATCTTGCACAGCTTCCACGTGGTGTGGTTGCGCTCCTGCCCATAGATGGCGATGTCGCTGCGGCGGCCCTGATGGTTTTCGATGAACCGTTCGGACTGCACGAACATGCCGCCAGAGCCGCAGGCGGGATCGTAAACCCGGCCATGATGCGGCTCCAGCATCTCCACGATGGTCTGCACGACGGATCGCGGCGTGAAGAACTCGCCCCCGCGCCGCCCTTCGGCCCCGGCAAACTGGCTGATAAAATACTCGTAGGCGCGGCCCAGAAGGTCTTTCGATTTCCCATCAGGCTCACGCATCCCGACCTTTGAAAACAGGTCGATCAGTTCGCCCAGCATCGTCTTGTCGAGTTGCGGGCGGCCATAGTCCTTGGGCAAGACGTCCTTGAGCACGGCGGCATTGGCGCGCTCGATGGAATCCATCGCGTTGTCGATCAGGTTGCCGATGTCGCCCACCCGCTCCTTGCCGGTGGTCACATCGGTAAAAGTGATCTGCGGGCGCTTGGCATTGGCCTGCAAATGGTCCCAGCGCGCTTCGGGCGGCACCCAGAACACATTGGCGGCGAGGTATTCTTCGGGGTCTTCGGGATCGGCAAATTCTTCTTCTGCCAATTTCGCGCGATGCGCCTCGAATGCCTCGGAAATGTATTTCAGGAAGATCAGGCCCAGCGCAACGTGCTTGTATTCCGAAGGCTCAAGATTTCCGCGCAGCTTGTCCGCTGCCTTGAAGAGGTCCGCCTCAAACCCAAGATCGCTGCCGCTATTCGATTGAGATGCCATTGAGGAGATTCTTGCCCATTCATAGTTTGGGCCTCGGGTTAGCGCGGCATGGCCGCCTTGCCAACCAAGTCATGGATAAGGCACGAACCTTTCAGATTAAAGATTGGCCTTGGCTGCAAGTGCCTTGAGCAGGGCGCGGACCTCGCGGTCTTCGGTCCAGTCGGCGTCGTTCGTTGCCATCATGCCCCGGATCAACTCGGCCTGCCGGTGAGGGGCCAGGGTGCCATAGCTGGTCAGGGTGGTCATGGCGCGGGCGTGGCCCAGGTTCTGCGACCAGGCCTTGAACGCCTCGATATTGGGGCACACCCGCTCGCCAAGCTGGACCAGGGTGTCGCGGAAGGAATGCGGGTTGAAATAGGGGAGGCCCGCCGCCGCAAAGGCATCGGCGAAAATCTTGCGGACCGGCCCGGCGTTGGTCCACCCGTCGCGGCGCAGGCCTGCTGCCACGAATCCGCCGCTTTCGCCAAGGGCAATGTGGGTGGCGGGAAACAGCGGGTCTTCGTCTCCCCACAGCAGCACCGTGTGTAAGTGCGTGCACCAGTCGCGCACGATGTCCAGCGCCTGGCCACCCACGGGGAAGAACCAGGTGGAAAAAGTCTTGCTGGCCTTGGTTCGCACGTCGCGCGCGTCCTGATCGACGCGGCCTTCTTGCAGATCGACGTGTTTCAAGCGGAACGATGCCAGCGCCCCGTCGCGCGCGCCGGTCAGCAGGGCAAAGGCCACCAGCGCGCGGTTGCGCTTTTCGATGTCGGTGGCGCAGGGCATGATGGACAGAACGTGGTGGACTTGCTCCAGAGTCGGGAACGGCTTGTGGCGCACGGCCTTGGCAATGCGCACGTCGGTATCGGGCAGATTGAAATAGTCGGCATCGCCATAGCGCAGGCAGGATTTGTAACCCGGCTGCCCCGCCAGCCAGACAAAGAACGTGCGCAGGGCCGAAAGCGTGGAATTGACGGTGGCGCGGCTCAAGGGCTTGCCGGTGCGCACGGCGCGTTCGGCATCGAGCTTGCGCTTGAACGCGACGGCTTGTTCGCGGTGGAACTTGCGAAAATCCTTGTGGCCATTGGCCTGTTCGAAGCGGTCCAGCGCCTTGGCCACGGCATCGATCGAGGCTTCGCTGCGGCGCCCGGCTTCCTTGAGATACTGGAAGTATTCCCGCTTCATTCGGGCGTTGGCGGCGTTGTGTTTGGCCATGGTCGGTCGTTCCTTTGGTTTGTCACAATTCAGGGAGGGCGGGGCGCGCTCTATTAGGCGTCAAGGTGCCTGCCTGATTTGGACGGCCAGCCGGGGCATGATGGCGGCAATCATGGCCATATTGGCCCGGCGGTGCATCACGGTGCCGCAAGCCTCGCACAGTGCGGCAAGATTGCCGGTGGCGCCCTTGCCGGGCATGAACTCGACCATGCCCAGCGCGGGTGCGCGGGGTTCGCGGCACCCGAAGCAATAGATCGTCCCGGGCGGGCAAGGGCGCTTGCGGCTGGTCTGGCGGGCCAGCAGAAATGCCCGGGTGGCTTTGCCGTCAAACAGGGTGGGGCGATTGCCGTCGATCGCGGCAAGGCCCGCGCCCTGCCAGTGGCGTACTGTATTCTTGTGTACGCCCAGGCAATCGGCCAGTTCCTGCACGCTGTAGGTGCGATGCAGCTTCACCCGGTGCGGATTGACGCGGCGGGCGGGCACCGGGCTTACTCCTGGCCCGCTACCAGGCGGCGGATCGAATCCGCCTTCACCAGTGTGCGACGGCCCAGCTTGAACGCTTCCAGCCGTCCGTCGGCGATCATCGCGTAAATCGAGGTGCGGCCCAGGCTGAGGGCGCGGGCGGTCTCGTTGATCGAATAGGCAAGGCGTTCCATCGGTGTTGCTCCGTTTGAACCGTGGCGGGTGCCAGCGGATGCAAGGAAGCATCAGGGAAACCGGGCAGTGTGTCGGCCAACAACCGCCGGAAAGGCCGCTAATCTGTTTTAGGCTTTTCGACCATCCGCATTATCTTGGCTGCTCGTTGGCGGATTTGGCTAACGGCTGGGGTATCCTGAACCTGGCTGTTGAACCAATTCGCTATCAGTTCTTCGATCCTAGCTTGTGCCCCAGGCCCGGTTGGCAAGCCATCGGGATGGTGGGCGATGGCAGCGATATGGGCCATAGCGCCTTCCCAGTCCCATTTGGGCGGGCGTCCCACAGGGCTGCGCCGTTCCGCTTGGAATGCCGTAAACCCCATGTTTTGTTTGAGCGTGAAGGAGGGTAGGAGCAGCTCGATCCGGGCCGCTTCGAAGCTTAGGCCTTCCAAAACAGCGCTGAATTCTGCTCGTTCCAATTCGGTTTGCAGAAACGTCGAATCAGGAAAAAACGAATCTCGCAGATCCCCTTCGCCGGGAATGTAGCTGGCCATCAACGTCCCAGCGTCCCAGTCGATTTCATCTGCAACGAGGAAAAAGCCGGGGTCGATTGGCAAGGGGCCATCCATTTCGTCCCACACAACGGGCTCATCATCAAATCTATCGAATGGATCCTTGCTGACCAGACGCTCTGCAACGGCGTGCGGGAATTCTCGACGTATAAGCGCGTCTATCTTGTCGCCTGAACTCTCGCCTGCCTCTTCTATCAAGTAGGCAATGACGGCGATCACTGACGTGTGGGGCTGAACTCTGCCTTTCCCGGTGAAGGCTTGCAGGCCTTCATCAAGCGCCATCCATCGTAGCAGACGTTGAACCCATGGCTTTGGCGCTGCTTGGGACAGGAAGGTCACCGCTTCCGCAGAAGAAATTAGCTTCACTGGTTTGCCCCCGCACGTCGAGGCAACTCAATAACGGTGGCCCCCGTGCGGAGTGTATCGAGATAGTCAGCCCACCATTGCGCCATTTCTATCCGCTCCTGCCAATGCTGCCCCCGGTGATAGGCGGCGCGCACGGCATCCTTGTCTTTGTGGGCGAGGGCCCGTTCGATCGCATCGGGTGACCATTTGCCCGATTCGTTCAAAAGCGTGCAGGCCATCGCGCGGAAACCATGGCCGGTCATGTCGCCATTGGAATAGCCCAACCGCCGCAGCGCCGCGTTGACAGTGTTTTCCGACATCGGGCGAAGATGGGTGCGGATCGACGGAAACACATACTGTCCGTCGCCGGTCAACGCGTGGGCTTGGGCAAGCACGTCGAGTGCTTGGCGTGAGAGGGGCACGACGTGTTCCGTGCGCGCTTTCATCTTTTCGGCTGAGATGCGCCAGACCTTCGTGTCCGTGTCGATTTCCGACCATTCGGCATGGCGCAGTTCGCCGGGACGAACGAAGGCCAGTGCGGCCAATTGCAGCGCGTAGCGCGTGACAGGGTGGCCATCATACCCTTCGATTGCCCGCATCAGTTCCCCGGCCTGCTTTGGCGTCAGAACAGCGGCGTGGTGCTTGGCCTTGTGGCTGGTCAGTGCGCCGCGCAAATCGCGGGTGGGGTCCGACGCGGCAAGCTGGTTGGCGATGGCAAAGCGGAACACCTGGCTGGCGAATTGCAGGGCGCGGTGGGCTGCTTCGGTCCGTCCGGTGGTTTCATATTTCCGGACCGCCTCCAACATTTCGAAGGGCTGGATTTCCGCAATGGGGCGCTGGCCAATGGCGCGGTCCAGCAAGTTCAGCAGCCATTCCTGTTTTGTGATCGTGGCCTGTGCGCGTCCCTCGCGTTTGCACTTGTCGATATAGGCGCGGGCGGCAGCTTGGAACGAGTTGGCGGCGCTGATTTTGGCGGTATGCGCGTCGCGGTGCTTTTTCTCGGCTGGGTCAATACCAGCCGCCAGCGTGGCGCGGGCTTCGTCGCGCAGTCGCCGTGCTTCTTTCAGGTTCACGTCGGGGTAGGCACCAAAGCCAACCTTCTTTTCGACGCGCTTGGGGTTGCCCTGATCGTCGCGGCCATCGACGCGGAACTTGAGCCGCCAGAGCTTGCCGCCCGATGGCTGAACCAGCAGGAACAGACCCTTTTCGTCTGCCAGCTTATAGGGCTTCGCTTGGGGCTTCGCATTTCGGATTGCGGTGTCAGTCAGTGCCATTGGGGGCCACGCCTTTCGCCGGTTTCAGTATGGCCCCCAAGGTGGCCCCCTGAAACGCCCGACTGCGAGCGGACAAAGGCGGACATCAGCGGTTAGGCCGATGCTGAAAATGGCAGAATTTGGGGATTTTTTCAATCTTTGGCAGGCATCAGCGCACAAGCCAATGGTGCCTGGGGACGGAATCGAACCGCCGACACCGTGATTTTCAGTCACGTGCTCTACCAACTGAGCTACCCAGGCATCCGGTCGGAGCGTCTCGGTGGAGAGCATCCGGCGTTTGGTGAAGCGCCCTATGGCGGTGTGGGCGGGGCTTGTCCAGCCCCTCGTTTCATCTATTTTTCCACAGCGTGACACCATTGCGGAAACTTTGGGGCGGAAAGATGGCGTGGCGGAGGGCGTGTTGGCGGATCAGTCCGGGGCTTCGTCTTCGGCGTCGACGGCGCGGCCGGGAAGGGCATAGCCATCGTCGAGCCAGCGCATCAGGTCGCGGTCGCGGCAGCGGTTCGAGCAGAACGGGGCGTGGGCTTCGACGCGCGGCTTGTGGCAGATCGGGCAGCGCTTGACCGGGGAAGGGGGCGGTGTGGTGGATGTCGTCATGATGTCAGGGCCTTATGGTATCAGGGCCTCGCGGTGACCGCCTGGGCGAAACCGGCGGTGGGGGCCAGCGCCTCGTCGAGCTGCCAGTGGAGCGCGCGGCCGGTGCCGCGGGCGAGCAGGGCTTCCCATTCAGGGCGGACGGCGCGGCGCAGGGCCGGGTGGCAGGTGAGCAGGAGCGCGCCGGGGCCACTGACCCGTTCGGCGCGGCGCAGCAACTGGCGCGCGGCGGCGGCCAGCGGGGCGCGGGCAAACAGGGCCGGGAGGCTGGGGCGTTCGAGCCGCGAGACAAGCTGGACGAAGCCATAGCCGTTCATCGCCGTGCGTTCCGAGCGCCAGCCGGTGGTTTCGAGCAGAGCGGCCAGCGCCTCGCCCAGCGCGGTGTCGACGGCCTGTCGGTCGCGCTTTTCGGCCAGGGTGGGAAAGTCGATGCCGATCGAGCCGCCGATGTCGAGTCGGGCGATGGCGGCGACGATGGCCGGCACCGCCGCCAGCGCGAGGGCGGGGAGCGGGGGGAACCCGTCCACGTCGATCAGCGTCATCGCCGGGGTCGGGCTGATGCAGAGGCCCCCGCGCGGGAAGGCGATCTGGCCGCTCATCGCCTCTTCCATCACCTCGTCCCAGCCTGCCTCGTCGAGGCTGCGGTCGGTGACGGGGAGCAGGCGCACCGGGTGGCCGCTCTGGGTGAGGGTTTGCGCAAGAGTGGGGGCGGGGCACGCCTGTTCGGCAGGGCCTGCCGGGCGAGCCATCGGCAGCTTGGTGCGGCCTTTTTCGGCAATTGCGGCGCGGGTCACGCGGAACAGGCCGCTGGCGCCTTCGGGAAGCGCCGGGGTCAGGCCATCGACCAGCGCGGTGGCGCCGTTTTCGAAGACGCCATTGTCAAAGACGAGCGTGCCGCGCCGGGTGCCCGCGATGCGGCTGGTGACGCGGGCCGGGGCGACGAGACCGGGCGCGAGGGTGTTTTCGCCAGCCCAGTCGATGCGTGCGGCCAGGATCGTGCCGCCCTCGACGAGCGCTGCGCGGGTCTCGCCGATGCCCTCCTCAACGAGCCAGGTGGCGGCCACGGGATTGCTCAGGCGAGCAGGCGGGCGGCCACCAGCAGGCGGCGGGTTTCATAGAGAGGCAGGCCCACGACGCCCGAATGGCTGCCCTCGATCCATGCGCAGAAGCCTTCGGCGCTGCCCTGGATGGCATAGCCGCCCGCCTTGCCGTGCCATTCGCCGCCCGCGATATAGGCGTCGATTTCCGCCGGGGTCAGGCGCTTGAAGCGCACGATGGTCTCGCTCAGCGCCTCGCGCAACTGGCCATCGGGGGTGAGCAGGGCGACGGCGGAAAACACGCGGTGGCGGCGGCCCGAAAGCAGGGCGAGGCACGCGCGCGCGGTGGCCTCGTCCTCGGCCTTGGGCAGGATGCGGCGGCCTGCGCCGACCACGGTATCGCCTGAAAGGATCGCGGCATCGGGCGCCATGGCCGCCGCCGCGCGGGCCTTGCCAGCGGCCAGACGCACCGCATGGGCGCGCGGCAGTTCGCCGGGCAGCGGGCTTTCGTCGATGTCGGTGGCAATCACGCTGTCGGGCACGAGGCCGAGGCGCGCGAGCAGGTCGCGGCGCCGCGGGCTGGCCGAAGCCAGCACGAGCGGCGCGCGGGAAGCCGGTGCATGCACGGAAGGCACACTCAGGGAAGAAGCGGCGACCATGATGGGGTCGCCAGCCTCAGTACGAGCCAGGGCCGCCGCGGCCGGGCATGAAGCGGTAGGTGATGCGCCCCTTGGTCAGGTCGTAAGGGGTCAGTTCGACCAGCACTTCGTCGCCGACCAGCACGCGGATGCGGTTCTTGCGCATCTTGCCGGCGGTGTGGCCCAGGATCTCGTGATCGTTTTCGAGGCGCACGCGGAACATGGCGTTGGGCAGCAGTTCGACGACCGTGCCACGCATTTCAAGGAGTTCTTCTTTCGCCATCGGCGGGTTCGGTAGCCTTTTTACGGGGGTGACACGACAGCCATCGGGCAGGTGCCAGGCCCGGTGGAGGGCAGGGAACCAGAAGAAAGCCGAGCGCCACAGGAAAAGAGTGTCGTGAAAACACGACGCGCGTCGCGCCCATAGCCTTCCCCCGGCAAAAAGGAAACCCCCCGAAATTTCGGGCGGGCGCGGGGCGTGCGCCTTCTGGCGCGGACCTGCCGGTGCCGATGGGGGACGACAAATTGATACGATTTGCGTATTGTTTCCATCGGGATCGAAAGCCAGCAAGGGTGGCGTGACCTGCCAACCGGCCAGCCAACAGGAATGCTGCGTTTCAGGATGGTTCGTTTCAGGATGGGCCGTTTCGCGATGAGCAGGTCTTTCATTCAAGTCAGGGATTTCGCGTTCGTGCTTTTTCGCCGCCAGTCGTGTCGCTTCGGGTCGTTGGGTGCGGTGTCCGTGCTGGCGCTGGTTTCTGCTCTGGCGCCGGAACTGGCGATTGCGCAGGCCCAGGCGACACCGCCCGCAGACGCGCCTCCCGCCTCCTCCGGCACGGGGGAGGGGGAAGGCGATGCGCAGGCCGCGACCGCACCGATCACGGTCGATGCCCCGCCGATGGTCACCGCCAGCGGGACACCGGGTGTCGATGCCGATGGCGACGGGGTGGACGACAACACCGGCGAGATTCTCGTCATTGGCACGCCGATCAAGGGGGTGGTCAAGGCCGACCAGCCGCCGATCGTGACGCTCGATGAAGATGCGATCGCGGCCTATGGCGTCAGCTCGATTCAGGAACTGCTTTCGGTGCTGGCGCCGCAGACCGGATCGGGACGGGGGCGCAGCAGCGACGGGCCGGTGATCCTGCTCAACGGGATGCGGATTTCCTCGTTCCGCGAAATGCGCGGGCTGCCGCCCGAGGCGATCCGCCGGGTCGAGGTTCTGCCCGAGGAAGTCGCGCTCAAATACGGCTACCGGCCCGACCAGCGCGTGGTCAATTTCATCCTCAAGGACCACTATCGCGCCTTTACGACCGAGACCGGCGCGAGTGTTCCGGGCAACGGCAGCTATACCGGCCTCAGCGAGGAGGCCACGCTGGTCAGGATCGCCAACAAGGCGCGCCTCAACGTGACCGGAACGCTTTCGTCCCAGGGTTCGATCACCGAGGCCGAGCGCGGCATCACGCAGACCCAGGGCAGCGGATCGGACGTGGCGGGCGACCCCAATCCGGCGGCCTATCGCACGCTTCAGCCCAAGACCAACAGCGCCGCGCTCAACGCCACCTGGTCGAAACCGCTGGCGGTAGGGACGGGGCTGACGCTCAACGCGCTGGTCCAGCGCGATTTCAGCCGCAGTTGGAACGGTCTCAACACCGTGTCGCTGACCGATGATGCGGGCAACGCCGTCAACCGCACGACGACCGCGCCCGAGCCGCTGACCACGCGGACTTATACCACGACCTATTCGGCCGGGGCCGGGCTCAACACCGGGCTGGGGGCGTGGCAGCTTTCGCTTACTGCCGATGGCAGCCATGTCGTGACCGATACGCATATCGACCGCCGCGCCGACCTGTCGGGGCTTCAGGACATGGTCGACGCGGGCACGCTGAGCGCGACCGGGGCGCTTCCGGCAGGGGCCATCGTCGGGGGCGACCCGGACCGCGCGCACAGCCGGACCGACAGCCTGACCTCGCTCGCCACGATCAACGGCCAGCCGTTCCGCCTGCCCGGCGGGGAGGTCTCGCTCACGGTCAAGACCGGCTTTGCCTATTCGGGCATCCACAGCACCGATACCCGCACGACCAGCGGGGCCATCAACCTGCAACGCGGCGACGCGCAAGTGGGCTTCAGCCTCGACCTGCCGATCACCAGCCATCGCGAGAATTTCGGCGCGTTCCTGGGCGACCTCTCGGTCAATTTCAACGCCGAGGCGCATCGCCTGTCCGACTTTGGCGGGCTTTATGACTTTGGCGGCGGGCTGACCTGGCGGCCAACGCAAAAGCTCAGCTTTACCGCCACCTTCATCGGCGCCGAGGCCGCGCCCACCCTGACCAATCTGGGCGCGCCGACCACGACCACGCAGAACGTGGCGATCTACGATTTCGTCAAGAGCCAGACCGTGCTGGCCACGGTCACCACCGGGGGCAACCCGGACCTGCTCAAGCAGCGCCAGCGCGACGTGAAGCTGGCGGCGAACTGGACTTTGCCGTTCCTGTCCAATTCGACGTTCATTCTCGAATATTTCCGCAATCGCAGCTTCAACACCACCAACAGCTTCCCGCTGCTGACCGCGCAAGTCGAGGCGGCCTTTCCGGGCCGGGTGACGCGCAATGCCAATGGCGACATCCTCTCGGTCGATGAAAGCCCGGTGACGTTCGCGCGCGAGGAGAGCAACAGCCTGCGCTATGGCATCAACCTGTCGGGCAGCTTCGGCACGCCCGATCCGGCCATGGCGCGCTCGCGCATGGGGATGATGCGCGGGATAATGCCGCCGCCGGGCGGGCGCGGCGGGCCTCCCGGAGGGCCGGGCGGTCCCGGTGGCCGGGCCGGAGCGGGCGGGCCCGGAGGTCCGGGCGGGCCGAGGGGGCCGGGTGGTCCCGGCGGTCCCGGCGGCTTCGACGGGCGCGGGCGCTGGAATCTCTCGCTGACCCACACGATCATGATGATGAGCCGGGTCCAGTTGACGCCGGGAGGCACGGTCTACGACCTGCTGGGTGGCAGCGCGCTGTCGAGCACGGGCGTGGCGCGGCACAGCATCGAGCTGGAGGGCGGCGGTTTCTATCGCAGCTTCGGCTTGCGCGTGTCGGGCACCTATACCGGCGGGGCGCGGGCGGATTCGGGCACCTCCAACCTTGATTTCCATCCGATCGCCAAGGTCAACGTCCGGCTTTTCGCCGATCTGGGCCGTCGACCCGGCGTGGTCAGGGCCGTGCCGTTCCTCAAGAACGCGCGCTTCTCGCTGTCGGTCAACAACCTGTTCAATGCCATACAGAAGGTGACCGACCAGAACGGCGAAATCCCGCTGCGCTATCAGGCGGGCTATCTCGATCCGGTCGGCCGCCTGTTCAAGGTGGAGTTCCGCAAGCAGTTCTGAGGGCCGGGGCGGGCTGGGCCGGGGGCCGGGCTGGGGCCAATGTTTGGCGATTGTCCACGGACGATCCGCGCGCCCCCTCCCCAAACCGGGCGGGAGGGCCTATCTCACGCGCCATGGCCCGCAAGCCCGCTTCCCCACCGCCCGACCGCGACACCCAGCGCTTCCACGAGGACGCGGCGATCACCACCATGCGCGGTGGTGCCGAGACGCCCGACCTCGACAAGGGTGTCGAGACGATCCGCGAGGTCGTGCGCACGCTGGCGCCCAAGCCGGGGGTCTACCGGATGCTCGATGCGCGCGGCGAGGTGCTCTATGTGGGCAAGGCGCGCGCGCTCAGGAACCGGGTGGTCAATTACACCCAGGTCGAGCGCCTGCCCAACCGCTTGCGCCGGATGGTCAGCCAGACGCGGTCGATGACGATCGTGACCACCAATTCGGAGGCCGAGGCGCTGCTGCTCGAAGCGCAGCTCATCAAGCGCTACCGGCCGCCCTACAATGTCCTGCTGCGCGACGACAAATCGTTCCCGTTCATTCTCTTGCGATCAGACCATGCGTTCCCGCGGCTGATGAAGCACCGCGGCGCGCGCAAGGCGAAGGGGAACTATTACGGCCCCTTTGCCAGTGCCGGATCGGTCAACACCACGATCAACGCCTTGCAGAAGCTGTTCCTGCTGCGCAGTTGCACCGACAGCTTCATGGCCCGGCGCGACCGGCCCTGCCTGCTCTACCAGATCAAGCGGTGCTCGGCCCCGTGTGTCGACCGCATCGACGAGCAGGGCTATGCCGATCTCGTGCGGCAGGCCAAGGACTTCCTCGGCGGCAAGTCGGGCGCGGTCCAGCGCGAGATCGAGACGCAGATGAGCGCGGCGGCAGAAGCGCTCGATTTCGAGCGCGCGGCCATGCTGCGCGACCGCCTGCGCGCGGCGACCTTCATCCAGGGCAGTCAGGCGATCAATGCCGAGGGCGTGGGCAATGCCGATGTCTTTGCCATCGCCGCCAAGGGCGGGCAGGTCGGCATCCAGGCCTTCTTCATTCGCGGCGGGCAGAACTGGGGCCACCGCGCGTTTTTCCCGACGCATACCGATGGCCTCGACGAGGTCGAGATCATGACCAGCTTCCTCGCCCAGTTCTACGAGGAAGTGCCCCCGCCGCGCCTGATCCTCGTCGATCGGGCCTTGCCCGAGGCTGATCTGCTGGCTGAGGCGCTGCATGAAGGCGCGGGCGGAAAAGTCGAGATTTCGGTGCCCCAGCGCGGCGACCGCCGCCGCCTGATGGAGCAGGCCGAACGCAACGCCATCGAGGCGCTCGACCGGCGCCTCGCCGAAACCGGCACCAAGGCGAAGATTCTGGCCGAACTGGCCGAATTTCTCGAACTGGGCGACGTGCCCCGGCGCATCGAGATCTACGACAACAGCCACATTCAGGGCACCCATGCGCTGGGCGGCATGGTCGTGGCCGGGCCGGAAGGCTTCCTCAAGGGCCAGTATCGCAAGTTCAACATCAAGCGCGCCGAGACCCGCCCCGGCGACGACTTTGCCATGATGCGCGAGGTCATGGCCCGGCGCTTTGGCCGCGTGCAGGAAGAAGACCCCGACCGCGACAGCGGCACCTGGCCCGACCTCGTGCTGATCGACGGCGGCAAGGGCCAGATGACCGCCGTGCGCGAGACGCTGGAGGAACTGGGGATCGAGGACGTGCCTTTGATCGCGGTGTCCAAGGGGCCCGACCGCAACGCCGGGCGCGAGCATTTCCATTTCCCCGATGGCCGGGAAAAGATGCTGCCGCTGACCTCGCCGGTGCTGTTCTACCTCCAGCAATTGCGCGACGAGGCGCACCGCTATGCCATCGGAGCCCACCGCGCCAAGCGCAGCCGGGCGATCACCGCCAGCCCGCTCGACGAGATTCCCGGCATCGGCCCGGCCCGCAAGCGCGCGCTCCTGCTCCACTTCGGCACGGCGGGCAAAGTGCGCGCGGCCTCGCTCGACGACCTCAAGCGCGCGCCCGGCGTGAGCGAGGCCGTGGCGCAGACCATCTACGATTTCTATCATCCGGGCGGGTAGGCGCCCGGCCTTTACTCCACCGCGCCCGGACCGGCGGGCTTGGCGCCAGTGGCCGGGTGGGTGGCGCAGTGGGCGAGAAGGGCGCGGACCAGCGGGCTGCCCGGCACGCTGATCTTGCCCGCGTCGGGCAGGGTGCCGACGAAGGGGCCGTCGAAGACTTCGGCGGCCGGGTCTCCGGCTGGAAGGCTGCCCTGCCAGAGATAGCCGCGCGCGCCCGGAACGGCGGTGGCATCGACGGCAAGGCGGACGATGCGCTTGCTGCCCTGAAGCGCGAACAGCGCCTGTGCGCCCACTTCGGCGACGACATGGCGCGTGACCACGATGACCCCCTGACGGCAGGCGAGCGAGAGCGCGGGCGCGCCGCCCGGCTGGCCGAAACGCACGCTGTCGCCGCCCGGCGATCCGGCCCAGATCGGCTTGGTGTCGCCCGAAGGCGCGGGGGGCAGTGCCTCGTTTTCGGGCAGCGGAACGCGCACGGCATTGACCGGGGCCCCGCTGTCCTGCGGGACGGGGGCCTTGGACGAGCAGGCGGCGAGGGCTGCAAGGGCCGTGAGGGCGGCGAGCGGGGTGAGGCGGCGCAAGGTCATGGTGGGCCCTTGCTATCAGGCCGGGGCCGGGTTCTGAACCGGCAAATGTGGGTTGGCCGTTTTAGCCCCACCGCCCCCGTCCCTCTGCCACCGGCCCCTCCACCACCTGCTATGCGGGCGGTCCCCCTCCCCATTGCATGGGGAGGACTGGGGAGGATTGGGGAGGGTCACTTCCCCCACTTCTTTTGCGATTTGCCGAAGCGGGTCTTGCGGGTGCCGGGTTTGCCTTCGTTGCTGCGGCCCACGATGGGGGCTTTGTGTTCGCCTTCGGGGAGGCCCAGTTCGGTCGCTTCGAGGCGGCGGATCTCGTCGCGCAGCCTGCCTGCTTCCTCGAATTCGAGGTCGGCGGCAGCCGCGCGCATGCGCTTTTCGAGGTCTTCGATATGGCTGCGCAAGTTGTGGCCGACGAGGTTGTTGGTGGTGTCGTCGTCCAGATCGACCAGCACCCCGTCGCGGCTGGCGGTATCGGCGATGATGTCGGCGATCTGGCGCTTGATCGTGGCAGGCGTGATGCCGTGCTCGACGTTGTAGGCCTGCTGCTTTTCGCGGCGACGGTCGGTTTCGGCGATGGCGCGTTCCATCGAGCCGGTCATGCGGTCGGCATAGAGGATCACGCGCCCGTCCACGTTGCGCGCGGCGCGGCCGATGGTCTGGATCAGCGAGGTTTCCGAGCGCAGGAACCCTTCCTTGTCGGCGTCGAGAATGCAGACAAGGCCGCATTCGGGAATGTCGAGCCCCTCGCGCAGCAGGTTGATCCCCACCAGCACGTCGTAGACGCCAAGGCGAAGATCGCGGATCAGTTCGATGCGTTCGAGCGTCTCGACATCCGAATGCATGTAGCGCACGCGCAGGCCCGCCTCGTGCATGAATTCGGTGAGGTCTTCGGCCATGCGCTTGGTCAGCGTGGTGACCAGCGTGCGATAGCCTTGCGCGGCGGCCTCGCGGCAGGCGGCGATGCAGTCCTGCACCTGGTCCTCGGTCGGGCGGATCAGCACGGGCGGGTCGATCAGCCCGGTCGGGCGGATGACCTGTTCGGCAAAGACGCCGCCCGACTGTTCCATTTCCCAGTGGCCGGGCGTGGCCGAGACGGCAAATGTCTGCGGGCGCATCGCATCCCACTCGTTGAAGCGCAGCGGGCGGTTGTCGATGCAACTGGGCAGGCGGAAGCCATATTCGGCCAGCGTCATCTTGCGGCGATGGTCGCCGCGCGCCATCGCGCCGATCTGGGGGATCGTCTGGTGGCTTTCATCGACGAACAGCAGCGCGTTGTCGGGCAGGTATTCGAACAGGGTCGGCGGCGGTTCGCCGGGCATGCGCCCGGTCAGGAAGCGCGAATAGTTCTCGATCCCCGCGCACGAGCCGGTAGCGGCCATCATTTCGAGGTCGAAGTGCGTGCGCTGCTCCAGCCGCTGGGCTTCGAGCAGCTTGCCCTCGGCGTTGAGTTCCTTCAGCCGCTCGGCCAGCTCGAACTTGATCGCCTCGCGCGCCTGCATCAGCGTCGGGCCGGGGGTGACGTGGTGTGAATTGGCATAGACACGCACGTTTTGCAGGCGCGTGCCCGCCTTGCCGGTCAGCGGATCGAACTCGGCGATTTCCTCGATCTCGTCGCCAAAGAAGGTGACGCGCCAGGCCGTGTCTTCATAGTGCGAGGGGAAGATTTCGAGGTTGTCGCCCCGCACGCGGAAGGTGCCACGCTGGAACGCGTGGTCGTTGCGCTTGTATTGCAGGGCGACCAGCTTGCGCACGATCTCGCCCTGGTCGACGCTCTCCCCCACCTTGAGGTCGAAGACCATCGCCGAATAAGTCTCGACCGAGCCGATGCCATAGAGGCACGAGACCGAGGCGACGATGATCACGTCGTCGCGTTCGAGCAGCGCGCGCGTGGCCGAGTGGCGCATCCGGTCGATGGCCTCGTTCACCGAGCTTTCCTTCTCGATGTAGGTATCGGACCGGGGCACATAGGCTTCGGGCTGGTAATAATCGTAGTACGAGACGAAATATTCGACCGCGTTCTCGGGGAAGAAGCTTTTCATCTCGCCATAGAGCTGGGCCGCGAGGATCTTGTTGGGCGCGAGGATCAGCGCCGGGCGCTGCAATTCCTCGATCACCTTGGCCATCGTGAAGGTCTTGCCCGAGCCGGTGACGCCGAGCAGCACCTGCGTTTTCTCGGCCTCCTGCGCGCCCGCCACGAGGGCGGCGATCGCGGTCGGCTGGTCGCCCGCCGGGTGATAGTCGGACACCACCCTGAACGGGCGGCCCGGCTCCAGCTTTTCGGGGCGCACGGGCTTGTGGGGAACGAAGGTGCCCGAGGTGTCGGGTTCTTCGAGACCCCGGCGGATGATGATTTCGGCCATGGGCAACATATGGGGAACATTGCCCGGCGATGCAATCGGCCCCTGCAAATGCCGCCCCCTGCACATGACAGCGAGGGTTCAGGTGTCATGTGACAGTTTTGTGAAGCCCGGCGACTTTATTGGCATTGTGGCTGGCGGGGCTTCATAGGTGGCAGGATGAAATCGATGGTCTGGCACTCTTCTCTGGCATCTCTTGCCCCGCGCCGTGGTTGGCAGCAGTTCGGGCAGCAGCTTGAAACGCTGGGCACCGAACTGGCGCGGCGGCGGGCGCTGGCCTTTGCGCCGCGTCCGCGCGGTGTGCACGGGCCAGCCTGGCCGCGCCTGCTGGGTGAACTGGGCACGCCGATCGAGCATTGGCAGGCCTCCCGCCAATCTGATCTACACCAGTCTGATCTGCAACCGGCGGCGCCAGAGCGGCCCGCAGGGTCGCGCGCGGTCATGCTGCTGCCCGGTTTTGGCACGCATCCGGTGCGGATGAAGCCTCTGGCCACGGCGCTCGAAGCGGCCGGGCACCGGGTGAGCGACTGGGGGCTGGGCTTCAATTTCGGGCCGAGCGAGGACCGTTTTGCCCGGCTGGCCGAGCGGGTCGAGGTCATGGCCCGGCGCGAGGGCGAGCCGCTGGTGCTGGTGGGGTGGAGCCTGGGCGGGCTGTTCGCGCGCCAGTTGGCCAAGGCCGTGCCCGAACAGGTCGGGCTGGTCATCACCATGGGCACGCCCTTTTCGGGCGACCGGCGCGCCAACAATGCCTGGCGGGCCTATCAACTGGTGGCCGGGCACAGTGTCGACGAGGCGCCGATGGGCGAGGATCTGGCCGTCAAGCCGCCGGTGCCCACGGTGGCGCTGTGGAGCCCGCGCGACGGGTTCATCGCCCCGCGCTGTGCCGCCGGATGGCCGGGCGAGCGCGATCTGGCGGTGGCGCTGCGGTGCACGCATCTGGGCTTTGCCGCCCACCCGCAAGTGGCGCGCACGCTGGTGGACCTGATCGCACAGCATTGAGCGGGCATGGGGTAGCCGTGCTTAATAACTGATTTACCGTCATTTTGCGCCGGGGGCTGTTCCGAATCCGGATCTCGTGGCGCGCCCGTCGGGGAAGCCCTTCCGCAAGCCAGAATCACCTAGAGGAACAATTGTTTCGCAACTGCGGCATCCACGCTTGCGGTGGGGCCGATCGTGTGCAAGCAATAGGCCAGACGGGAGGTTCTGCATGACAAAATCCTCGCTCTCGTCCTATGACGAGATGCTTGAAGCCGATGGCTCCACGCGTGCCGCTTACAGCGGCTATTGCGAGTGGCTCAAAGAACAGCCACCCGAATTGTTGCGGCGGAAATCAGGGGAGGCCGAGGCCTTTTTCCGCAAGACCGGTATCACCTTCAATGTGTACGGCAGCGAGGACGCCGAAGAGCGTCTGATTCCTTTCGATATGGTTCCCCGGATCATCAGCGCGGCGCAATGGCGGCGGCTGTCCAAAGGCATCGAACAGCGCGTGCGCGCGCTCAACGCCTTCCTCCACGATCTCTATCACCGTCAGGAAATCGTGCGGGCCGGGCGCCTGCCCGAGCGGGTGCTCAAGGGCAATTCGGCGTTCCTGCCGCAGATGGCCGGGTTCACCCCGCCCGGCGGGGTCTATACCCATATCGTGGGGATCGACCTCGTGCGCACGGGCGAGGACGAGTTCATGGTTCTCGAAGACAATGCCCGCACGCCTTCGGGCGTGTCGTACATGCTCGAAAACCGCGAAACCATGATGGCGATGTTCCCCGAGCTGTTCACCAAGGTGCGCGTGCGCGAGGTGTCGGACTATCCGCGCCGCCTTGCGCGCAGCCTTGCCGCCTGCGCGCCGCCTGCGGCCAGCGGGCACAAGCCGGTGGTCGCCGTGCTCACGCCCGGCACCTTCAACAGCGCCTATTACGAACACGCGTTCCTGGCCGACCAGATGGGGGCCGAACTGGTCGAGGGCAGCGATCTGCGGGTCGAGAACGGGCGCGTGGCCATGCGCACCACGCGCGGCTGGCAGGCGATCGACGTGCTCTATCGCCGGGTTGATGATGATTATCTCGATCCGCTCACCTTCAAGCCCGAAAGCGTGCTGGGCGTGTCGGGGATCATGGATGTCTATCGCGCGGGCGGGATCACCATCGCCAATGCGCCGGGCACGGGCATTGCCGATGACAAGGCGATCTACAGCTTCATGCCCGAGATCGTCGAGTTCTACACCGGCGAGAAGCCGATTCTGGCCAATGTGCCAACCTGGCGCTGCTCGGAGGCCGACAGCCTGGCCTATGTGCTCGACAATCTGGCCGATCTGGTGGTCAAGGAAGTCCATGGCTCGGGTGGCTATGGCATGCTGATCGGGCCGACCTCGTCGCGCCGCGAGATCGCCATGTTCGCCGAAAAACTGCGCGCCAACCCCGATAACTACATCGCGCAGCCCACGCTCTCGCTCTCGACCGTGCCGATCTTCACCAAGGCCGGGCTGGCCCCGCGCCATGTCGACTTGCGGCCCTTCGTGCTGGTCTCACCCCAGGGGATCGACATCACGCCGGGCGGATTGACGCGCGTGGCGCTCAAGAAGGGGTCGCTGGTGGTCAATTCCTCGCAGGGCGGGGGCACCAAGGACAGCTGGGTTCTGGACGACTGAGCCGGAAGGGAAAGACAACACGATGCTCGGACGTTCCGCAAATGGCACTTTCTGGCTGTTCCGCTATCTCGAAAGGGCCGAGAATACCGCGCGCCTGATCGAGGCGGGTTTCCGCATGGCGCTGACCCGCGATGCCTCCGATGCCAGCGACGAATGGCGCTCGGTCATCGTCACGATGGGGCAGCAGGCGGCCTATGAGGCCAAGTTCGGTGCCGATTATGCCGGCACCAATGTATTCAACTTCGTGCTGCGCGACCGCGACAACCCCGGCAATGTGCTGAGCATCGTGGAGCAGGCGCGCCACAATGCCCGCATGGTGCGCACCGGGATCACGCGCGAGGTGTGGGAAGCGGTCAACGAAAGCTGGATGATCCTCAAGGAGGAGCTGGCCCACCCCGTCGCCGAGACGCGGCTGGGCACCGTGCTCGACATCATCCGCCGCCAGTCTGCGCTGGTGCGCGGGGCGATGGAAGGCACGATGCTGCGCAACGAGATCTACTATTTCGCGCGCGCGGGTTGCTTCATCGAGCGGGCGGACAACACCGCGCGGCTGCTCGACGTGAAGTACTATGTCCTGCTGCCCTCGGTCTCGTATGTGGGGTCGAGCCTCGACAATGTGCAGTGGGAGAATGTCCTGCGCGCAGTGGCCGGGGATCGCGCCTATCGCTGGCTCAATGCCGGGCGGATGGACGCGCGCGGGATCGCCGAGTTCCTCATGCTCGATTCGCGTTTTCCGCGCGGGCTGGCCTTTTGCTACACCCAGTTGCACGATTGCCTCGACCGGCTGGGTGCCGAATATGGCGAGCGACTGGAGACCCACGCCATCGTCGCGCAGACCCATGAATGGCTCAATGCCCAGACCATCGAGACGGTGTTCGAGCAGGGCCTGCACCAGACGATCAGCCAGTTCATCGCCCGCAACAACCATCTCGCGCAGCAGATCCAGCGCGATTACCGCTTCGTCGAATAAGGAAAGAGGGGAGCTTCGCCATGCGCCTCGCGATCAGCCATACCACGCGCTACACTTTTTCCGGGCCGGTCGCCCATGGGCTTCAGCGTCTGCGCCTGACCCCGCTCTCGTGGGGCGGGCAAAGCGTGGAATCCTGGGCGATCGATCTGGAGGGCGCCCGCCACGAGGCATCCTACGACGACGAGAACGGCAACCATGTGACGCTGATCTCGTTCGTGCCGGGCGTGCGCGAGGTGGTCATTGCCTGCAAGGGCGTGGTCCTCACGGCGGACAATGCCGGGATCGTGGGCAAGCAGCGCGGGCACCTGCCCTTGTGGCATTTCACCGAACAGACGCGCCTCACGCGCGGGGGCGCGCGGATGAAGGCACTGGTTGCGGCGTTGCAGGAAGGGCTTGCGGCGGGCGAGGATACGCTGGCACGGCTTCACGCCCTTTCGGACCGAGTGCGCGAGGCGGTCGTCTATGAACCGGGCCATACCGACGTGGCCAGCACCGCCGAGCAGGTGCTCGAAGCCGGGCGTGGGGTCTGCCAGGATCAGGCCCATGTCTTCATCGGCGCGGCGCGGATGCTGGGTATCCCCGCGCGTTATGCCAGCGGCTACCTGATGATGGACGACCGGGTCGAACAGGACGCCAGCCATGCCTGGGCCGAGGCCTATGTCGCCGGGCTGGGCTGGGTGGGCTTCGACGTGGCCAATGCGATCTGCCCGGATGCGCGCTATGTCCATCTGGCGACCGGAAGCGACTATACCGCCGCCGCGCCGATCACCGGCATCGGCTATGGCGCGCGCGACGAGGCGATGGAGGTTTCGCTCGCGGTGGAGCAGCAGCGCGTCGAACAGTAACGCCGCCGGGATGGTGCCGCGTCTCGATTGGAGACAACGGCAGCGGAACCGCTTGCGGTCCCCGGCCATCGGCGGCATGAGCCTGTGTTCACATCTGCACATGTGCGAGTCCCTGTCGGTCAGGCGTTTGAAGTGCCTGCCGGGTGAGGGGTGTCGCCCAGGCAGGGCCGGGCAGGAACAGACGGTACAGGAACAGACGATGACGTATTGCGTGGGGATGATGCTCGACAAGGGGCTTGTCCTGATGAGCGACACCCGCACCAATTCGGGCGTCGACAACATTTCGGTGTTCCGCAAGATGTTCACCTGGTCGGTGCCGGGCGAACGCATCATCACGATCATGACCGCGGGCAATCTGGCCACGACCCAGTCGGTGATCAGCCAGCTGGAGGAGCGCAACAAGGCGCCCGACGAGCGCCGCCCGTCGGTTCTCGAAGAGGCCACGATGTTCCAGGTGGCCACCCATGTCGGCAACCTCTTGCGCACGGTGATCGAGCGGCGCCAGTCGGGGCCGGTTCAGGGCGAGGGCGCGCGCTTTACCGCCACGATGATCGTGGCCGGCCAGATCAAGGGCGGCGAACCGCGCCTGTTCATGATCTATCCCGAAGGCAATTTCATCGAGGCCAGCTTTGACACCCCGTTTTTCCAGATCGGTGAAACCAAGTACGGGCGCCCGATCCTTTTGCGCGGCTATGACAAGGGGCTCGATTTCGAGCAGGCGGTCAAGCTGCTGATGGTCTCGTTCGATTCGACCGTGGCGGCCAACCTGTCGGTGGGCCTGCCGTTCGACCTGATGGTGATCGAGCGCGACACGTTCGCGCCGCTTCACCAGCGCCGGATTCGCGCCGACGATCCCTATTTCAAGGCGATTTCCTCAGGTTGGAGCGAGGCGTTGCGCAATGCCTTCCACCAGTTGCCCGACTATTCGTTTGAGTGAGGGCCTGTCTGCGCATGAATGCTACGTAATAATACTACGCACATTCTTCTAGATGCGCTGGCTGATCGGTCAATCATGTTTGCAAATATTTGAAACACACCCTGTCTTCATGCTGGTTGCATGGGACAAGAACCAACACATATCGATGAACTCCGTCTGAATTATCGGCTCCGGTTCGGAGCCGAAATCCCTAAGGGAATTGGGGATGTCACCCCGGTGGAACCTGCCGGAAGTGTTCAGAACGAAGCTTTCGCGCATGGCGCGGCAAGGGGCGAGAGTGGTTACTTCAACCCTATGGTCGAACGTGTCACACTCCACATCCTCGATAGCGACTCCGCCCGCCGGGCCCAGCTCGCTCGTCTCGCCTTTGCCGCCGGGCATCATGCCGAGATCTACGGCACGACGGAGGAACTGCTGGCCCATGCACCCGGCACCGGCCTGCTGCTCGCGCATGACGAACCACCGGGGGAGGGGGTTCCCGCGCTGATCGGCGCGATGATGCGGGCCGGGCACTGGCTCCCCGTCATTGCCATTGGCGATGCGCCCGATACCTGGGCCGTGGTCCGCACGATCAAGGCTGGCGCGCTCGATTATCTGGCCATTCCCACCCAGATCGCTCCGCTCAACGATGCCATTGCCCGTGCTTCGCAGGAGGCCGAATCGCACCGAGTCCAGCGCGCCCGCGCTGCCGAGGCCCGGCAGCGAATCGCCCGTCTCTCGCTGCGCGAACGCGAGGTGCTCGACCGCCTCGCCGAAGGGTGCAGCAACAAGGCCATCGCCCGCGACCTCGACATCAGCCCGCGCACCGTGGAAATCCACCGGATGAAGATGATGGGCAAGCTCGGCGCCCGCCATGCCGCCGAGGCCGTGCGCCTGCGGATCGAGGCCACCGGGCTGGGGGATGCGGCCTGAAAAGACGCCGTTTGGGGTGGTCCTGAATTTCAGGCCGGTTTCTGGCGGGAGCCTTCTGCGAAACACTATCCTCAGCGGCAGAATGGCCGGCTGGAGCCTACTTCCAGATGCAGATGGTCGCGGTGGGCCGCGTTGTAATCGGGGCTCAGGACCGTGCCGAATCGCTTGCAGGCGCTCTCGCGCACCGTGCGCAGGAAGGCGCGCACTTGCGGGTCATTATCGCGCCAGTCGCGCAGAACCGTGATTCGCCGCCCGTCGGCCAGCAGAAATCCGGAAACATCGATGGCATTGGCCGTGGCATGGGCCGAGCGATGGCCGGTTCCGGCCACGTTGCGGCAGTTGTAGCTGCCCATCGTCTCGATCTTGACCAGCGGGCTGCCCATGATCTGCTGTGCCGCGCGGTCGACACCAAAGCGTGCCCAGCCTTGCAGCGAACTGGCCAGCTGGCAGGTGACCGGACCGGCATTGGCAAGGCCCAGTTGCGCGCGGTCGCTGCGCAGATAGGCCAGCCGCACACTGCCCAGCGTGCTGCACCCTGCGCCATAGGACTGGTCGGGAACGCGGGTATAGCCGATGGCGTCGCGGCGCAGGCTGACCATGCAGGCGCGCGTGGCGGCGGCACTGGGCAGGGGCTGGACCACCGGGCGCGAGACCATCCGCGCCGGGCGGCGGTGCGTGGCCTGCGGGGCATCGACGCAACCGGCAAGTGTCACCACCGGAAGCATGGCCCAGGCAAGAAATTTCCGATGTGCCATGGGGATGAAACCTGCGCGATGTTTGGTTACCCGGTGGTAAATGGAAAGCCCGCAAAGGCGCGATGCGTGGTTTTTTGCGACGAACCGCTGCGCCGCCCGCTGTACGGCCCATCATGCAGCCATCACGCAGACCATCACCCAGCCCATCACTCGGCATAGTGCAAAAGGTCGATTGACAAGCCATCAGCTGAGCTTATGAACGCCATCGGGCCACGCGGTCCCAACGCCGCGCGTGCTCTCTGTGAGGAGAGTTTTACATGACTGTTGGTATTCCCGCCGCCAAGCCGGCGCGTCCCTTCTTTTCCTCGGGTCCGTGCGCCAAGCCGCCGGGCTACGCCCCCGAAAAACTCGCCACTGTCTCGCTCGGCCGCTCGCACCGCGCCAAGATCGGCAAGGCTCGCCTTCAGCTTGCCATCGACCTGATGCGCGAAGTGCTCCAGCTGCCCGACACGCACCGCATCGGCATCGTGCCCGGTTCGGACACCGGCGCTTTCGAAATGGCGATGTGGACGATGCTGGGCGCCCGCGGCGTGACCACGCTGGCCTGGGAAAGCTTTGGTGAAGGCTGGGTGACCGACGCGGTCAAGCAGCTCAAGCTCGAACCGACCGTCATGCGTGCCGATTACGGCCAGCTTCCCGACCTCGACAAGGTCGATTTCGCCGACGACGTGCTGTTCACCTGGAACGGCACCACCAGCGGCGTGCGCGTTCCCGATGGCGAGTGGATCCCTGACAATCGCGAAGGCCTGACCTTTGCCGACGCGACCAGCGCCGTCTTCGCCTACGACATTCCGTGGGACAAGATCGACGTTGCCACGTTCTCGTGGCAGAAGGTTCTGGGCGGCGAAGGCGCTCATGGCGTGCTCATCCTCGGCCCCCGTGCGGTCGAACGCCTCGAAACCTACACCCCGTCCTGGCCGCTTCCCAAGGTGTTCCGCCTGATGGCCAAGGGCAAGCTTGCCGAAGGCATCTTCAAGGGTGAAACCATCAACACCCCCTCGATGCTGGCCGTCGAAGACGCGATCTTCGCGCTCGAATGGGCCAAGTCGGTCGGTGGCCTCGAAGGTCTCAAGGCGCGCTCCAACGCCAACGCCCATGCGCTCGACAAGATCGTGGCCGAGCGTTCGTGGCTGGGCCACCTCGCGGTCGACAGCGGCACCCGCTCGAAGACCTCGGTCTGCCTGACTGTCGAAGGCGCGGACGCCGACTTCATCAAGAAGTTCGCCGCCCTCCTCGAAAAGGAAGACGCCGCCTACGACATCGCGGGCTATCGCGATGCGCCCGCTGGCCTGCGCATCTGGTGCGGCGCCACGGTCGACACGGCGGATATCGAGGCGCTCGGCCCCTGGCTCGACTGGGCCTATGCCCAGCTGACCGCCAAGGCCGAAGCCTGATCCTGCAGACAAGTCCCGCTGTCCGTCCTGCGGACGGATAGCGGGAGCTGCCATACACCATCCTTCTTCTTTCCCGTTTTTCCCGTGGCCGCGTCGTTGCGCGTGCCGCTGCGCCCCCTTGTGTCCGGGGGTATGGAGCCAAGACCATGACCAAGCCCAAGGTTCTGATTTCCGACAAGATGGATCCCAACGCCGCCCGCATCTTCCAGGAGCGCGGCTGCGACGTGGACGTGATCACCGGCAAGACCCCGGAAGAACTCAAGGCGATCATCGGCCAGTACGATGGCCTCGCCATCCGTTCGTCGACCAAGGTGACCAAGGAAATCCTTGAAGCGGCCACCAACCTCAAGGTCGTCGGCCGCGCCGGCATCGGCGTGGACAATGTCGACATCCCGGCAGCCTCGGCCAAGGGCGTGGTGGTGATGAACACCCCGTTCGGCAACTCGATCACCACTGCCGAACACGCCATCGCGCTGATGTTCGCGCTTGCCCGCCAGCTGCCCGAGGCCGACGCCTCGACCCAGGCCGGCAAGTGGGAAAAGAACCGCTTCATGGGCGTGGAAGTGACCGGCAAGACGCTCGGCCTGATCGGCGCGGGCAACATCGGCTCGATCGTTGCCAGCCGCGCGCTGGGCCTGCGCATGAAGGTCGTGGCGTTCGATCCCTTCCTGACGCCCGAGCGCGCCGTGGAAATGGGCGTTGAAAAGGCCGACCTCGACACGCTGCTCGCCAAGGCCGACTTCATCACCCTCCACACCCCGCTGACCGACCAGACCCGCAACATCCTCTCGGCGGAAAACCTCGCCAAGACCAAGAAGGGCGTGCGCATCGTCAACTGTGCGCGTGGCGGCCTGATCGACGAGAAGGCGCTCAAGGATCTGCTCGACTCGGGCCACATCGCGGGCGCCGCGCTCGACGTGTTCGAAACCGAACCGGCCAAGGAAAGCCCGCTGTTCGGCACCCCCAACTTCATCTGCACCCCGCACCTGGGCGCCTCGACCACCGAAGCACAGGTCAACGTTGCGCTTCAGGTTGCCGAGCAGATGGCCGACTTCCTCGTGACCGGCGGCGTGACCAACGCGCTCAACATGCCCTCGCTCTCGGCTGAAGAAGCCCCCAAGCTCAAGCCCTACATGGCGCTGGCCGAAAAGCTGGGCACCCTGGTCGGCCAGCTGGCCCACGACAACCTGACCAAGATCGCCATCGAGGTCGAAGGTGCTGCCGCCCAGCTCAACCAGAAGCCGATCACCGCGGCGGTCCTGACCGGCGTGATGAAGCAGTATTCGGACACCGTGAACATGGTCAACGCGCCGTTCCTGGCCAAGGAACGCGGCCTTGACGTGCGCGAAGTGCGCCATGACCGCGAAGGCGAATACCGCACGCTGGTCCGCGTGACCGTCAGCACCAGCCAGGGCGACCGTTCGGTGGCCGGCACGCTGTTCGGCAATGGCCAGCCGCGTCTGGTCGAGATCTTCGGCATCGGCATCGAGGCCGACCTCGATGGCGACATGCTCTACATCGTCAACACCGACGCGCCCGGCTTCATCGGTTCGATCGGCACCCTGCTGGGCCAGTCGGGCATCAACATCGGCACGTTCCACCTCGGTCGCCGCGAAGCCGGTGGCGAGGCCGTGCTGCTGCTCTCGGTCGACAGCCCGGTCAGCGAGGCGGTGCTGGCTTCCGCGCGCGAGATTCCCGGCGTGCGCGTGATCAAGGCCCTCAAGTTCTGATCTTGCCGGCCTTTTGATCTTGCCGGTCTCTCGGGGGCGGCCCGTTGGGGGGCTGCCCATTGAAGACTGTTGAGGGAGGGGCGGTTCCGCGCATGCGCGGGGCCGCCCCTTTTCTTGCATTCATGCCCGGTGCGGCTATGGCCCGCCCATGCGCACGCTGGACAATATCCTGAGCGACCGGGGCTCGAAATATGCGGTGTCGGGCGCGCCGTGTACGAGCGTGGAGGAAGCCCGCGCGCTGGTTGCCGCGCTCAAGACCAACAAGAAGTTTGCGCGTGCCACGCACAATTCCTGGGGGCTGCGGTGTGCTGCCGGGCCCGTCAAGAACGACGATGGCGAGAGCGGGGCGGGCATGATCATCCTGCGCATGCTCGAACGCGAGGGGGTGGACGACCACCTCGTCGTCGTCACCCGCTGGTATGGCGGCAAGCATCTGGGCGGAGACCGTTTTCGCCATGTCCAGGATGCGGTTCGGGCCTATCTCGACAGCAGGCCCTGAGGGGACGGGCAGGCCGGAATGTCACACTTTGGGCGACTTGCGTCCAATTTCGCTGCACTGCAAAAAACCGAGGCGCGCGGGCATGTCTGCCGTGGTATGAGGCTTCGGGAATCGCCTGTTCTTCCACGTGCCTGTCGGCCCGTGTGACCATGCCGATCCGCGTTTGCGAGGCCTTTGATGTTCTGCATTACCTCTGATCCCGCCGCCAGCTTTGGCGAAGCCCGTGCCCAGGTTACGGCGCAGGCCAGCCGGATGATCCGGTTGTGGAGCGAACAGGCCCTTTTGTGCAGCGAGGCGGCGGGCGTGATTGCCGCGCGCCTGATGATGATCGCGGCGGGCGATCCGCGCGTGGGCGATGAAAGCGGGCGCATGGTGGCCGAAAAGGTCGAGGCGCTGGGCGAAGTCTGGTGGCATCTGGCCGATGCGAACTGGCAGGCGGCCTGGGGCACCCGTGCGTTCCCCGGGGCCGAGCAGCAGGCCACGCGGGTCGTGCGGCTCTATCGCCGCAAGGTGCGCTCCAACCTGCGCCGTCTCTCGCACGGGAATCGCGGGCGGATCAGACCCGTTTCCGGGCGGCCTTGATCAGCATCGAGCCGGTCGTTCCACAGAGTGCGAGGGCCAGGATCAGGCCCACGCCAGCCCCCCATTCGGCCCCTGTGCGCCCGGCGATCAGGCCTCCGGCGATCAGGCCGAGGATGGGAAAGACGAGCAGGGCGAGACAACCGACGACAACCATGACCTTTGCTCTGGCGCGCGCCGGGTGAACCGGGGCTGAGCGAGCAGGGGGGCGAACAGGGGGGCGAACAGGGGGCGAACCGGGGCGATTCTGGCCCGAAGAAGGTATGGTCTGCGCGGTTTCCCCCTGTCCCCCCGCGCCTATTGCCGCTAAAGGCCCGGCCCATGGACACCAGCGATCCCGATCTCCTGCCAGAAGGCCTCGAAGACCGTCTCCCGCGTGCGGCGGCCACCGCCACGCGTGTCATGCGCACGATCCATGGCGTGATGGAGGGCCATGGCTACGACCGCGTGCTGCCCCCGATGATCGAGTTCGAACGCTCGCTCGCCAGCCGCATGGCCGGGATCAGCTCGCGCCGGATGTTCCGCTTCGTCGATCCGCAGTCGCTGCGGATGATGGCCCTGCGCAGCGACATCACGCCGCAGATCGGCCGCATCGCGGGTACCCGGCTGGCCAGCGCGCCGCGTCCGCTGCGCCTGTGCTATGCGGGGCAGGTGGTCACGATCAAGGGCGCCGGGCTCGATCCGGCGCGTGAAAAGCTTCAGTGCGGGGCCGAACTGATCGGCGTCGACAACGTGGCCGCTGCCGCCGAAGTGGTGGCCGTTGCCATCGAGGCGCTTCAGGCAGCCGGCGCGCGCGGGGTGAGCGTCGATTTCACGCTGCCCGATCTGGTTGATACGCTGGCCGAAAAGGCCCTGCCGCTGGCGCCGGGCCAGATCGACGCGGTGCGCCGCGAACTCGATACCAAGGACGCGGGTGGTCTCGTCGAGGCAGGCGGGGAGGCCTATGTCCCGCTGCTCTATGCAACCGGCGATTTCGAGACGGCCATCGAGAAGCTCGCGGCGATCGACGCGGGCGGGGTTCTGGCGGGCCGTATCGATGCCTTGCGCGCGATTGCCGCGCGTCTGGGCGGGCGGGCGCGGCTCACGCTCGATCCGGCCGAGCGCCATGGCTTCGAATATCAGTCGTGGTTCGGTTTCGTGCTCTATGCCGAAGGCGTGCGCGGCGCGCTGGGCCGGGGCGGCACCTATCGCATCGCCGTTCCCGGTGGTATGGAACACGGCGAAGTGGCCACCGGCTTCTCGCTCTATCCCGATGCGCTGATCGATCTTCTGGCGGGCAGCGAACCCGCGCCCGACAAGCTGTTCCTGCCGCTCGGCCACGATGCGCAGGCCGCCGAGCGCCTGCGCGCGATCGGCTGGCGCACGGTGGCCGCGCTGAGCGAGGCGGACGAGGCCGCAACGCTCGGATGCAGCCATGTGCTGGGTGCCGATGGCCCAGAGGCGCTCTGAGCGGCGCTCTGAGCGCCTAGAATCTGGCCGTCCCGGCTTGACTTTACGGTGGCGCTCCCCCTAGGGCGCCACCCGCACCTCGGGCGCCCGTGCGCGTCCATCTGACCATCCACTACGCCGAGTCCTGTCGAAGGGCGTTGTCTGGATCCACCTGGCAGGGTGGAGGAGTGTATCTATGGCCAATGTAACCGTGATCGGCGCCCAGTGGGGCGATGAAGGCAAAGGCAAGATCGTCGACTGGCTCGCCAGCCGGGCCGACGCCGTCGTGCGTTTTCAGGGCGGGCACAATGCCGGCCACACCCTTGTCGTGGGCGAGCAGGTCTACAAGCTCTCGCTGCTGCCCTCGGGCATCGTCACCGGCACGCTGTCGATCATCGGCAATGGCGTGGTGCTCGATCCCTGGGCGCTCAAGGCCGAAATCGAGAAGCTTTCGGGCCAGGGCGTGGAAATCAACGCCGACAATTTCGCGATTGCCGACAATTGCCCGCTGATCCTGCCCATGCACCGCGACCTCGATGGCCTGCGCGAAACCGCCGCTGGCGCTGGCAAGATCGGCACGACCGGTCGCGGCATCGGCCCGGCCTATGAAGACAAGGTTGGCCGCCGCGCGATCCGCGTGTGCGATCTGGCCCACCTCGACGCGCTCGACGCCCAGCTCGACCGCCTGTGTGCCCACCACGATGCGCTGCGCGCCGGTTTCGGCCAGCCGCCGGTCGACCGCGAGGCGATGCTGGCCGAACTGCGCGAAATTGCGCCTTTCGTGCTTCAGTTCGCCCAGCCGGTGTGGAAGCGCCTGAACGCCGTGCGCAAGGCCGGCGCGCGCATCCTGTTCGAAGGCGCGCAGGGCGTCCTGCTCGACGTCGACCACGGGACGTATCCGTTCGTCACTTCGTCGAACACGGTTTCGGGCACGGCGGCTTCGGGTTCCGGCCTTGGCCCGGCGGCGACCGGCTTCGTGCTGGGCATCGTCAAGGCCTATACCACGCGCGTCGGCTCGGGCCCGTTCCCGACCGAACTGGAAGACGAAGTGGGCCAGCGCCTTGGTGAACGCGGCCATGAATTCGGCACCGTCACGGGGCGCAAGCGCCGCTGCGGCTGGTTCGACGCCGTGCTCACCCGCCAGTCCTGCGCCATTTCGGGCGTGACCGGCATCGCGCTGACCAAGCTCGACGTGCTCGACGGCTTCGACAAGGTGAAGATCTGCATCGGCTACCGCCTCAACGGCAAGGTGATCGACTACTTCCCCAGCCACGCTGCCGACCAGGCCGCGGTCGAGCCGATCTACGAGGAAATGGACGGCTGGCAAGGCACCACCGCCGGTGCGCGCTCGTGGGCCGATTTGCCCGCCCAGGCGATCAAGTACATCCAGCGCGTGCAGGAACTGATCGAGACCCCGGTGGCGCTCGTCAGCACCTCGCCCGAGCGTGAAGATACCATCCTCGTGCGCGATCCCTTCGTGGACTGATCGCGGCAGGACAGGCTTGCTTGCAAGGCGGCGGTGGCGCTTCTGGCGCTGCCGCCGCTTTTGTTTGTTGTCTGTGAACCGAGAGCCGGGCGGCTTTCCCGGCGTGCCGACCGATCTCCTCCGAAATCGAGTAAATATGCGAGCGCTCTGGCGGGGTAGGACCAAAACGCACCGATCCTTGATCCAGAATCGAAGTATCTGGCGTTGACCTGATCCTGATTTGTTCCGCAAGTGTTCGCATACGCGATTTTACGGAGTGTGGGGACAATGGGGCAGTCTGCGGCGCGTTTCGATTTTGGTCAGGCCAATTCCCTGATTTCAGGCCCTGTGTCGGGCGGCGGTTCGTCGCCTCGGGCCCTTGAAGGCGCATGGGGGCAGGATTGGGGCTCCACGCCGGGCGGGGACGGCGCCTATGGCCGGGGGCCGGGGATGGCCGCGGTCGCGGTGTCGATTTTTGCCGACAGGGGCTATCTGCGGGCCGAAATCGCCGAAGATGCCACCGCTGCGGGTCTGCATGTGGCCCGGTCGTCCACGCTGGAAAGCCTGCTCGAACGCAGCCCCGACAATGATCGTGGTGGCGCTGCAAACGGGGGGCTCGGTGCGCCTTCCAACGACCGGGGGCCCGATGCGCTCGTGCCGGGGGATCTGGTGCTGGTCGATTGCCCGGTGATCGAGGGCGCGGGGCTGGCCGCGCTGGCGTGGCTGGCGATGCATGTGGGGCAGCGCGGGGCGCAACTGGTGGTCTCCACCAGTATCGGCGCGCTCGACGATGTGTTCGGCTGTCTCGACCAGTCCGAGGCACAGATTCTGGTCAACCCCAGCCGGGCCGAGCGGGTGATCGCGCTGGGCCGCATGCTGGCCCGGACGGGCAACCGCGTGCGCGAACTGGGCGAGGAAGACCGGCTCACCCTGCTGCGCCTGACCGAGCAGGTCACCACCATCGCCGCGCGCCTCGAACAACTCTCGTTGGGCGGGGCCGATGTCGAAAGCCCCTCGGCCTTCCGCTTTCAGGGCGAGGCGGACAGCGCGCCGCGTGTCGACGAAGGGTCAGACCGTCTGGTCCGCACCGCGCGCCCGCCGCTGCCCGATCCGCGTCTGATCCGCAAGATCATCCGCCAGCGTCAGGTGCGCGCCCGCTATTTCGAGGGCGATCTCTTTGCCGATCCGGCCTGGGACATGCTGCTCGACCTCACCGCCGCGCGGGTCGAACATGTGCGCGTATCGGTCACCTCGCTGTGCATCGCCTCAGGCGTCCCGCCGACGACCGCGCTGCGCTGGATCGGCCAGATGACCGAGGCAGGCCTGCTGCAACGGGTGGACGATGAAACCGACCGCCGCCGCGCCTTCATCACCCTGACCGACAAGGCTGCGGACGCCATGGCCCGCTATTTCGCCGAGTTGGGCTCGGGCAGTGGGACGCTGGTCTGATCGCGGCTGAAGAAAAGGGATGACGAAGGGGGCAGGGCCCCCTTCACCCCATTATCTTTGGCTGTCGTTGCGCCATTGGCCATGCCGGGCATGGCAGCAGGCATTGCCCTCTCCAAAGCTCATGGAGGGCAGGGGGCTTTGCCCCCTGCGGTATTCCTTGTTCTTCAACGCTCGGGCGATCAGTGCAGTTTGAGGCGGGGGCGGATGATCGCGTTGACGCGGCCAATGGCGATCATGGCAAGCCCCTTTACCCAGCCGTGGATGGCGATGATGTGCATCCGGTAGAGCGAGGTATAGACGAAGCGGGCGAGGCGCCCTTCGACGGCCATGCGCCCGCCGACCAGATTGCCCATCAGGCTGCCCACGGTCGAGAACCGGCTGAGCGAGACCAGCGAGCCGTGGTCGTGATAGACGAAGTCCTTGAGCGGCTGGCCCTTCATCATGCGGGTGAGGTTCTCCGCGACGGTATCGGCCATCTGGTGGGCCGCCTGCGCGCGCGGGGGGACCGGGCGTTCGCTGCCTGGCAGGATGCACGAGCAGCAGTCGCCCATCGCGAAGATGCGATCATCGGTCGTGGTCTGCAACGTGGGGCGCACCACGATCTGGCCATTGCGCGACAGTTCGAGATTGCCCAGCCCGCCTGCAATCGGCGTGCCCTTGACCCCGGCGGCCCAGACCTTGAGATCGGCCTCGATCACTTCGCCATCGCGGGTGATGATGGCATCCTTGGTCACTTCGACAACTTGCGTGCCAGTGGCCACGCGCACGCCCAGCGCGGTCAGTTCGGCATGGGCGGCGGCGGCGAGGCGCTCGGGCAGGGCGGGCAGGATGCGTGGGCCCGCCTCGATCAGGGTGACTTCGAGGCGGCTGGCATCGAACACTTCGAGGCCATAATAGCTCAGCGCCTCGGCGGCGTTGAACAGTTCGGCAGACAGTTCGACCCCGGTCGCCCCGGCGCCCACGATGGCCACGCGCACGCGCGAATCGGCGGACGGGTTGGCGCTCATCTCGCGCGAGACGCGCAGGCAGTGGTTGAGCAGCTTGGTGCGGAAGCGGTCGGCCTGGTGGCGTCCGTCGAGGAACAGGCAGTTCTGGGCCACCCCCGGCGTGCCGAAATCGTTGGTGACCGATCCGGTCGCCATGACCAGATAGTCGTAGCGGATGGCATGGCGACCGAAGATCTCGCTGCCGTCATCGTCGAGCAGCGGGGCAAGAATGACCTGGCGGCGCTGCGGATCAACCGATTCGAGCGAGCCGTGGAAATAGCGATAGCCCCAGCGGCGGCAGTGGCTGCGATAGCCGGTCTCGTCGAGGTTGGCGTCGAGCGAACCGGTGGCCACTTCGTGGAGCAGGGGCTTCCAGATGTGGGTGCGGTTACGGTCGACGAGGATGATGTCGTGCTTCTTGCGCCCGTAGCGCGCGCCGAGCTTGGCCGCCAGTTCGAGACCGGCAGCGCCGCCGCCCACGATCACGATCTGGGTCTTGCCGCCTTCCGTCACGAGCGGGGAGGGGGCGGTGTCCTGTCCGGTCGTCATGCCTCACCCCCTGCGATCAGCGGGGTGGGCAGCAGGATGGAGGTCGTGATGAAGGACATGAAGCGAAGGCGCGCGGAGCGGGAAGCGACAGGATGCGACATTTAATCGTAAACTCACCAATGGGGGCCGGCTGCGCGGGGATGAGGGTGATGCGATGGGGGGCATCCTCAGGCGCGCAGCCGCAGCACATGACCTTGCAAGCGCACTTTGTCGCAAGATGAAAGCCATTTCGGTGTTTCGCGGCTATTTTTCCGACCATTTCGCTGCCCGGATCGGTCGGACAGGTTTCCTGGAAGAAAGGGGGCGTGGGCGAGCGCCGGTGGTCAGTCCGGTCGGATGGTCTCCGTGTTTGGCCCCGTCCTGAGGCGCGTCTTGATGCGTGCGGTTTCGCGGGCCTGCCGCTTTTTCCACCAGATCAGGACACCGGTTACGCTCAGCATGGTGACACAGGCCCCGATGATCGTTACCAGAACCTGCCAGACCGATCCCCAGACGCGCGCCATGTGCAGCGCCACGATCCAGTCGGTCAGGCGATCAGCCAGATTGGCACGGGCG